>NZ_JANVFC010000030.1:0-51205 GCF_025195005.1 Vibrio sp. NC2 | reverse complement strand
CCTGACTCCGATAGAATATCGAACTCAGGCCTTGAAAGCCGCTTAACAGAAATGTCCAACTTTACGGGGTCACTTCAAATTCAGTGGCTTTCTAGTATCAACTCATCTCAAAAATAACTGGTAAAAGTTGACGCAATTTCGATTTCTAATCGATTTCTTTGTCTTTAGTCATAGATAAAAGCCAAAGAGATACGGCTGCAACACCTGCAAAGCCACCAAGAATGATAACTGGCATAGCACTGTAACCTAAGATGTGCCAAATTACGCTTTCTAAAGTACTCATTCAATCGCTCCTTATTGCCAGCCTTCAACGCCGTGCATGTCTGGTAGTTTATGTGCGATACCTTTGTGGCAATCTACACACGTTTTTTCACCAGAAGCTAGCGCAGTTGAGTGTTGTTTCGCACTACGAGGGCTCTGCTCTGAGAAGTCCATGTAATCGAACTGGTGACAGTTACGACACTCAAGTGAGTCATTGCCTTTCATACGTTTCCACTCACGTTCAGCAAGGTGGGCACGACGTGCTTTGAATTTCTCTTCAGTGTTGATGGTTTTTGCAATAAAGTGCGCGTATAACTCTTTAGATGCCTGAACCTTACGAACAATTTTATCTGTCCACTCGTGAGGTACGTGACAATCTGAACAGATAGCACGAACGCCTGAGCGGTTAGAGTAGTGAATTGTTTCTTGGATTTCAGCAACAATAGGCGCATGACAACCAGAACAGAACTCTTCCGTGTTGGTTGCTTGCATACCGGTGTTAAATGCACCCCAGAATAAAAGACCGCCAGCGAAACCCAAGAAAAGTACAACGCCTACCGCTGCTTTACTTGGTGTCGCGAGTCTTTTCCAAAACGCTTTAAGTAATTTTATCATATATAGCCTCTCTTACCGTCTGGCTACGATTAACGCAGTGAATCTACAGGTTTGAACTCGTTCTCAACTAGTGGCTTAGCATTAGCTTGAGGTACGTGACACTGTAGACAGAAATAACGACGAGGTGATACGTCTGCAAGTACCGCATCTTCACGGTTCATGTAGTGAGTTACACTCACTTTAGTCGCACCCATTTCTTTTGCGTTTTTCCAGCTGTGGCAAGAAAGACACTTGTTAGCGTTAAGAGAAACTTCATAGCTACGAATAGTATGAGGCACTAGAGGTGGTTGGTATACGTAGTCACTCTCAAGTACTTGGTCACGAGGGAACTTTTTGAAGTCATCTGCTGCGCGAGTAGCTTCAAGTTCACTTGCACCACGTAGAGATTCTACGCCACCAATGCCGCCTGGGTTATCCAGCTCAGCTTGAGCTTGAACTGCACCAGCTAGCAAAAGACCAGCTGATAGTAGGGCAGTAATCAGTTTTTTCATGGTTAATTTCTCCGCCTAAAGGCTAATTCTTTGAGTGGACTACTTTTTTCAAAAAGTGATGAAAAAAGTAGTCGCAATATTAAATACGTTAGATCTTGTATCTAGGTTCTAAAAGCAATTGGCGCTTAAGAAACCTTAGTGATCTTAACTGGACACTTCTTATAATCCGTCTGCTTAGACAGAGGATCCGTTGCATCCAAGATCAACTTGTTGATCAGAATTCTTGCATCAAAGAATGGTACGAATACCAAGCCTTGTGGTGGACGGTTACGACCACGAGTTTCAACACGAACGCGTACTTCACCACGTTTGTTTTCGATAAGAACTTCATCACCACGGCGAAGGCCGCGAGATTTTGCATCTGCAGGGTGGATGTAACAAAGTGCATCCGGTACTGCTTTATAAAGTTCTGGTACACGACGAGTCATAGTACCTGTATGCCAATGCTCAAGAACACGACCTGTACATAACCACATGTCGTACTCATCATTTGGTACTTCTGGTGGCGCTTCGTATGGTGCGTTGATGATCAGTGCTTTACCGTCTGGCTTGCCGTAGAAGTCCCAGTCAGAACCTTTCTTAGCGTATGGATCTGAACCTTCTTTAAAGCGCCATAGTGTTTCTTTACCATCAACAACAGGCCAGCGTAGACCGCGTACTTTGTGGTAAGTATCGTATGGTGCTAAATCGTGACCATGGCCGCGACCAAAGGTTGCGTATTCTTCGAATAGACCTTTTTGTACGTAGAAACCTTGAGCTTGTGCATCGTCGTTAAGCTCTTGAGCTTCAGACAATGGGAATGCATCAACGTTGCCGTTTTTGTAAAGCACGTCGTACATTGTTTTACCGCGGTACTCAGGTGCTTTAGCAAGAAGCTCTTCGCCCCAAACTTCTTCAACAGTGAAGCGTTTAGAGAACTCCATGATTTGCCACAGGTCAGACTTCGCATCACCAACCGTTTTAACTTGTTGGTACCATGCTTGTGTACGACGTTCTGCGTTACCGTAAGCACCTTCTTTTTCAATCCACATTGCTGTTGGAAGGATAAGGTCAGAAGCTTGAGCTGTTGCTGTTGGGTAAGGGTCAGAACATACAATGAAGTTGTCTGGGTTACGGTAACCTGGTAGACGTTCAGTGTTGATGTTTGGACCAGCTTGCATATTGTTGTTACACATTATCCAGTACGCATTGATCTTGCCGTCTTTAAGCATACGGTCTTGAACAACAGCATGAGCACCAGGTTTCGCTGGGATAGTACCTTCTGGAAGTTTCCAGATTTCTTCAGAAATCTTACGGTGTTTAGGGTTAGCAACCACCATATCTGCAGGAAGACGGTGAGAGAACGTACCAACTTCACGAGCTGTACCACACGCAGATGGTTGGCCAGTAAGTGAGAATGGGCTGTTACCTGGAGTAGAAATCTTACCTGTTAGAAGGTGGATGTTGTACACAAGGCTGTTCATCCAAACGCCACGAGTATGTTGGTTCATACCCATAGTCCAAAGTGACATTACTTTGATGTTTGGATCCGCGTATTGCTTCGCAAGTTTGATTAGATCATCTTGAGAGACACCTGACATTTCAGATGCTTTCTCAACGGTGTATTCAGCAACAGAAGCTTTGTACTCTTCAAACGTGATTGCAGTCATTGCACCTGAGTTAGGGTTTGCTGCTGCTTTCTGTAGAGGATCGTCATCACGAAGACCGTAACCGATGTCTGTCGTTGCTTGTTTGAAGTTCGTGTGCTTATTCACGAAGTCCCAGTTAACGGCATCGTTTTGAATGATGTAGTTAGCAATGAAGTTAGCAATCGCTAGATCTGATTGAGGTTCGAAGATGTAACCCGTGTCTGCAAGCTCAAAAGAACGGTGGTAGTAAGTAGACAGTACGTTTACTTTAACGTGTGGGTGGCTTAGACGACGGTCTGTAATACGAGTCCATAGTACTGGGTGCATTTCTGCCATGTTTGAACCCCACAGAACGAATGCGTCTGCGTGTTCAAAATCATCGTAACAGCCCATTGGCTCATCGATACCGAAGGTACGCATGAATGCGCCTACCGCAGAAGCCATACAGTGACGAGCGTTTGGATCGATGTTGTTTGAACGGAAGCCGGCTTTCATCAGCTTAACTGCTGCGTAGCCTTCCATTACAGTCCACTGGCCTGAACCGAACATACCAACACCTGTTGGACCGTTCTTTTTCAGAGCCGCTTTCCATTTCTCAGCCATTACGTCGAAAGCTTGGTCCCAAGATACTGGTGTAAAATCACCATCTTTGTGGAACTCGCCGTCTTTCATACGAAGAAGAGGCTGTTCAAGACGATCTTTACCGTACATGATTTTTGAAAGGAAGTAGCCTTTAATACAGTTAAGGCCTTTGTTTACAGGTGCTTCTGGGTCGCCTTGAGTCGCAACCACTTTACCGTTTTGAGTACCAACTAGTACCGAACAGCCCGTACCACAAAAACGACAAGGCGCTTTATCCCACGTGATTTTTGTTTGATCAGAGCTAGCAATCAGATTGGTTGCTGTTGCTGGCAGAGTTACACCTGCAACGGCTGCCGCTGATGCAGCTGCGTTTGCTTTCACAAACGCGCGTCTTGTCATTTTCATACTTCACCCTCAAGTTGAGAATTGTTGCTTCCAGTTTCTAAATCCGTTTCGTCGAGCTCAGTTTCGATTTGGTGATAAACCAAAGCTGTGCCTAAAACGTTCGTAATATTATTAATTTCTTCGATGGTGTCCGTTACAAAACCTTGGTTTTCGGTTTCTAGGACTACTATGATTTTGCCTTCAGGGCTGCTGCCGTAAATCTCTGCGTTATCGAATTTCTCGATTTGTGCTTTGATCTCGTCTAGATGCTCTGGGCTCACATGCACGACTAAACTTGATATATGCACTTCATTTAGTGCCATAAATTGCTCTCGTTATTTTTGTTTTATGCATTACTCACAAGAATAGCTGAAGTAGGGCAAACTGCTACGCAGGCTCCACAACCGTTACACTCATCTAACTCGATTTTTGGTAGAGCAACACTGCCTGCTCTAAGTTGAAATTGAATGGCCATAGGTTCACACATGTCACCACAGCTTCGGCATTCAACATTTTGTTGCGCTAAGCATTTATCAGAGATACTTGCTTTTGCTTGCCAAGGTGTTTCTTCCTTGGGTTTAAAAATTGGTTCAGGACAAACGTCAGCACATTGATAACAAAAAGTGCATTCGTCTTTTGAATAGTCGACAGTAGGAAAACCACCATCGCCTACAATGATTATCTTAGTCTCACAATTTTCGATACATTTACCGCAACGAGTGCAGTCATCTGTAAAGCTTTCTAGGCTGTTAATCCAAGGCAATCGAATTTGGCTTGAATCTACTTTTCGCCTAGAAAATAGGCGTCGTCTCGATAGGTCTACCACTAAATGCCTACTAATGTTGCTAAGATGTTGTAATTGTAGATCATTGTTTTGTTAATATCTTGTCATTTATCCTCACAAGTAGTGTAGTTTTAGAAATATTTGTATAAATACCCCTTAAGGGCTAAATAGGATCCTATATTGTCTTAGATCAATAAATTACGAAGCGTTTGGTCACATATTGAATGGAGCTCTGTTTTTTGATGTGTGACAATAGGTTTCGGACAGCCACTTATATACCTTCAGGATTTTGATTTTGCTTATTAAACCAGTTTCATCTGTAACGAGTACAATAGCTAAATCATTGCTGTCCATACTGCTCCTTTCGGTTGCCACTACTGGTTTTGCTATCTTCACATTGGCGTCAAGTCTCAACGACGCAGAGGCGGTTAACGTGGCTGGCTCAATGCGTATGCAAAGCTATCGTTTAGCGCATGATATTCAAATAGAATCAGTTGATTATGATTCTCATATTCGTGAATTCGAAAGTTCTCTTTATTCCCCTTCAATGGCCAACTTGGTCAGTTGGGAAGTTCCTACAGACATCACCGAAGATTACTATTTAATTATTGGTCGTTGGCACGAGCTTAAACAGGTATTAAGCAGTGAAGATCGAAAGCACTATCTCGTATTAGTTGAAAACTTCGTTACTGAAATTGATGGCTTCGTTTTTAAGCTGCAAGAGTTCTCTGAAGATAAGTTGATAAAGTTGGCGTGGGCTGGTGGTGTTGGCTTAGGTGGAATTCTCGTCATATCTCTTTTTGTTGTTCACTTTGTCCGTAAACAAGTTGTTAAGCCGTTACATGCACTCGTTGGCGCCAGTCAGCGAATCAAAAACAGTGATTTTGAAGTCGAGTTGAAGGTCACCAATAACAACGAACTGGGTATTTTGACCAAGACATTTAACTCAATGGCGAAAGACTTGGGTGCGCTCTATCGAAACCTTGAAGACGTTGTGGATGCTAAGACAATAGAGCTACAAAATGCTAACCAATCACTCCAGGCGTTGTATCACTCTTCACAAGAGCTGACCGTAACACGTATCGCCCCAGAGAATTTCCGAGCAATCCTCCAACACCTCGTGAGCTTAGAAGGCATCGAATCGTTAAGGCTAGAGATTGTAGACAACTCAGGTCGTTCACTGATTATGGATGAAGGATACGACTCGAACTTAGATTATGAAAAATTTGAAATGAAGCTGGATGATAATGCGCTTATCTTGGGCTATTTATATTGTTCATATCATCATGGCCATTCAACCAGGACGCTGATTGATAGTTTTATCCAACTCTTATCGCGAGCTATCTATTATAATCGTGCGCAAAAAAAAGCTGAGCAGCTTATTATTATGGAGGAGCGTGCAACAATTGCACGTGAACTGCATGATTCACTGGCTCAATCACTGTCGTACTTGAAAATCCAAGTGACATTGCTGAAGCGTGTGATTGGCAAACTGCCAGAGCAACAACACCGAGAGCAGTCGGAACAAATAGCGTCGGAAATCGGTAACGGTTTGGCTGATGCCTATACTCAGTTACGAGAGTTGCTCACAACCTTTAGGTTGACGATAAAAGAGGGCAACTTCGGAGAGGCTTTGAGCACCATGCTTGAAGAACTCAGCGAAAGAACAGAAGCGAAGATTAACCTAACCAATAATCTTTCATCGATTGAGCTTGATGCGCACAGTCAGGTTCACTTGCTTCAATTGATTCGTGAAGCAACAATAAACGCAATAAAACACGCCAATGCCGACTTGATAGATGTATGCTGTATCGATGAGGAAGGTGAAGTATTCGTCGTGATTAAGGATAATGGAGATGGCTTTGACCCAAGTAGTTCGAAGATGAACCACTACGGGATGAGCATTATGCAGGAGCGTGCGGCAAGACTGAATGGCGACTTAACGATTGAAGCAGCTCAAGGTGAAGGCTGTACAGTCATATTGAAATATAAAAGTTTGAAGGAAGTTAAAGTTGACGATTTGTAAAGTAATGCTGGTTGATGATCATCCATTGATGCGCAGAGGTATAAGCCAATTACTGAGCTTTGAAGATGAATTCGAAGTGATTGCAGAAGCAAGTAACGGTACTGAAGCGGTCGCTCTTGCCCATGAAGAAGAACCTGATTTGATCCTTTTGGATCTTAATATGAAAGGCATGTCTGGCCTTGACACGTTAAAGGCACTTCGTACTGATGGCTCAAGCGCTAACATCGTTATTCTAACGGTTTCTGACAGCCCTGCAGATATTGAAGCAATTGTAAAAGCGGGCGCTGATGGTTACTTGCTTAAAGACACTGAACCCGATGAACTTATCGAATTACTGAAACAAGCTCACCATGGCGACAAAGCCTACAGCAGTGTTGTATCTCGCTACTTAAATGATGCTGAGAGCCGCAACGACATCTTCGACCAACTGACTGAACGTGAAATGCAGATCCTTCAAGAAGTTGCAAAAGGTTACCGCAACAAGCAGATCGCAGACCATCTGTTCATTTCTGAATCGACAGTTAAGGTACATATGAAGAGTTTGCTGAAAAAGCTACAAGTTCCTTCACGTACTGCAGCAACGGTTCTGTACCTAGAACGCTATGGTGACATGAAGTAGGGCTTGTTCCTTTGAAATAAAACTATTTCAAGCCGTACTGTTGGTTGTAAATGTTAGGGGCAAATAACGCGAGGTTTTAACGACAGTTTCTCGTGATTACTTTTAATTTAGCATCTAAATAGCCTCTAATGATTTTGAACACGTGACATGAAAAAAGGCGCTGAACTTATTAAGTTCAGCGCCTTTTTGTTAGGGCATTTTATATCCAAATAATCATGTCTGTTTTACTGACAATTAAGCTGCCATTGGTACTAGAACAAGCGTACCGAAGATAACCGTGATAAGACCACAGATTACAGGGACAGAAGTACGTTTTACTACTTCAAATGGGCTGATCTTACCCATACCAGATGTCGCGACAATTACACCAGAGACTGGCGAGATGGTACGACCTAGGTTCGATGCTTGAAGCATTGGGATGATTAGGAACGCAGGGTTCAAGCCCATTTTCGCAGCCAGTGACGGAGCCAGTTCTACGAATGCATAGAACGGTGCGTTACCAGAACCTGTCGCGATAGCCGCTGCAACCGTTAGACCCGTTAGGATAAGCATTAACGCGATGCCGCCAGCACCAGCTGACTCAGCAAGACCGATTAGGTTATCAATCGCACCGATAGACATTAGGCCTTGAGCAAATACGCCCGCCGCAACCAACAGCATTACCACGCCTTTGAATGCTTCAGCCATACCTTGGTAGCAAGAATCTAGGTCTTCTAATGTTTTCTCACCGTCGAACTTCTTCACAACGTAATCGATGATAGCACCCACGAAGATAGATCCCACGACGATGGTGTAGATATCAAGTGAAAGGCCTGGAATCGTACGGCCGTTAAATAGGAATACACCGATGATAGGCAGGAATGGCAGTGCAGCGTAGAAAGCGGGTGCCGTTGTTTCAATGTCTGAAACGTCTACTTTTTCCATTGGTGTGTTTTCTTTCTTATCCAGATACTTGTTCCAGAAGAAAGCGGCCGCAGCCATCACGATGATTGCACAGATAGAAACAGGTAGTACCGTTTGAACGGCAAACACATCAAGAGACATGCCTGATTTTTCAGCTGCAATAACCACATCACCAGAGGTTGGTGAAAGAATGATTGCTGCAGGGGACGCACAAACTGCAACCGCTGCCGGGCGTGAAATACCCATTGCCGTCATCATTGGGAATAGGGTAGCCATCAATAGCACACCAAGGCCTGTTGCAGAACTTACTGCTAGAGACATTAGACACGCTACGATATAAGCCGCAACAAGAAGTACGTATGGAGATTTGATAGCAGCAAGTGGTTTAGAGAATTGTTTCACTACCACGTTGTTTGCGCCGATGTGCGTCATGTAAGAAGCAAAGCCACAAAGAAGCATGATTTGCATGCCTAGGCCGCCTCCACGGTACTGAAGCATGTACTTAACAAATTCTAGTGAGTCGGTAACCATGTTACCTGTTGAAGCGACCTTAGCTGGTAAGACTGTGTGACCAATAAGGCCAGTAATAAGAAGTAGGGCAAGGCCAGCTGTTAGTAATACGCCTGCCGCTTTATAGCCTTTCACAATAAAGTAACCAACAGCGATAGTAATCACTAATCCGATCAAGAGCTCTAACATAGAAATCTCCACAAAGTTTAAAAAATATAAGAAAGTGTTTCAGAATATGACAATGAATGTACAGAAAACTGCACTGTGGCACGAGGCATAGTTGAGGTTGATATGATCTAAGACAAACATTTTTTTCGATGTTAATTGTGGTTGTAAATCGTGATTAACTACTGTTATTTAGATGTTAATAAACAAATTTTGTGGCTCGTTAGAATATAACTTGGATCACTTTTGGTTGTTCTAGTTGCATATGGATACGTTGTTTTATAAACCGTGAGTGTTTTTTGTACTTTGGAAGGAAATGTGTAACGAAGTGGGTATTTATCGGAGTAAAGAGGTGAGAATCTTAGCTTTGACGATTACTTAGCTTTGACGCTTACTTAGGTTTAACGCCTACTTATTTGCCTAAGTAAGCGTTAAAACACAAGCTAGCACTAAAATATAATTAGGGTTAAAAATAGCGAGTGAGTTTAGTTCATATCAACGTCAGGAATGTCATTTGAATACGTTGACAGCTCAGAGCAGACTACCTTCTTACAAAAATGAATCATCCCATAACGCGTCACCAGTAAAAACTCTTCTCTATTCAATGGAATGTAAGCCATGGCGTCAGACGATAGTGTAGAACCTTCACTTATCATGACTTTTTCGTAAAACGACAACTCGCGATTCGGGATGATTTGCTGGTGTTGGTTCTCATCCAGTGAGATGTCGTGTTGAGTGACAGAGTAAGATCCTGATGACGTAAAACCGACTTGCTTGGTCGACACGTATAATAGGTCATAACTGTCATTCTTCTTAAATTCGATGTTAATAGAAGACTGGTTATGAATCATATTATTGGACGGGTTAATAATTGATGCTGTATTTGCTAAATAATGCCCTTCAAGGTGTGATTTAGGAATGAAAGTAGAAAGCCAGCCGACTAATACGCTAAGCAGTACCACAAAAATTGCTGTATTTGTTTTGTTATTCACAAGTCACTCCTTTAAATCCGGCAGGGAAGCTCAGAGATTTTCCTGAATTATCGATGATTATTTTTCGTCCCTTATATTCATAAAGCGTGACGTTGAATAACTCGTTAAAAGTGAATTCGTCGGATTCAATTTTACAAGAGATAAAATGCTGGCCCACGAGGTCTTCGCCTAGGCTATTTCTATCTAAATAAGAAAACAAATAATGGGATAAACCTGCAGCCACTACAAATAATGCAACCAGCGCTACTACACTGTTTGTCTTTTTCGTCGCGGCCGTTGTCTCGGTTGTTGAATTTTCTGTCGCTATGCTATCTGTCGCTGTGTTGTCTTCAGGTTGATTCGTTTCTTGTTTGGGTTGCGATTGAATTTTACGCAGCGCACGTTCTTTGTCTTGTGTCACTTGTCCTGCAAATCGGTAGCCTTTACCGCGCTCAGTGACGATGATCATCCCGCTCTTATCTTCTAATGCTTTTCGGCAAATCGAGATGGTCTGCATTAGGCTGCCATCTTCAACGTAGATACCTTTAGACACCCACACTTGTTCAATCAGAACTTGGCGAGTGATCACCTCATTGGGTCTCGAGATAAAAAACTTAAGCAGCTCTGATTCATTAGAACCTATTGGGTAGGTACGGCCCGTCTTAAAGTGATGGATTTCACTCTCTTCTAAATTGACCTGTATATCATCATTGATAATAAATTCAGCAGACATCTGGGTTCTCATTGTTATAAGCGTTCTAACCTAAATATAACAAATCTTACAACAAACATAAACTTACTGATTTCATCGTCTTTGATGTTTAAGTGGCTGAATTTATGTTGATTATTAACCTAATTAGATTTCCTTATATACCTTTTTGAGGTTGTTTAATGCGGTTTCAGGTGCTTGCCGTTAGTAGCTATTGGATCATTAACGGGTGACGCTGATTTAGTGGGTGTGGGTTAACTGCTCAAATTTCTTACGTAGTTTTATCAACGTGTCATTCCAACTCTGTGTTGCCTTGCTCTCTACGAATAAAAAGTCGAGCTTACCTCCGACTCAATCGGCAACTCAAATAACGATAAATCGCATGACCACACCAGTTAAATGCGAAAGCTACGAAGGAGCTGTTTTGAAAGATTTCAATAAGCCATATATATGTGGACTGATTACGCTTGCCTTACTCGGCTGTCAGTCTGAAGACTCGACTCAAGAGGCCGTTTCGGTATTGGTTCCCTACAACATTAATGAACTACCAAAACCAAACGATGGGTATGGGTATGACGACGATGGAACAATATCCGGTGCCGGTGAAGACGTTGCCGCAATGTCATCGACCAATGATGCTTATTATCAGGACTACAACAATTCATACGCAGCCCTAGACGGCTGGGGACTTTGTGCAGAACCGATTTTAATTCCACTACAAAGTGTTAATTCTGATAAGCGTTATCCACTCAATAACGAAACCTTAGCCGGGAATGTTGTATTAATTGATGACCTAACAGGTGAGGAAGTTGTCACTCAAATATCAGCTGATGGTTCCAATATTAAAATTCAATGTGAATCAGGCTTAGCTGAGAGTCGTACTTATTCGATTGTAGTAACGGATGGGGTAAAAACTGAATTTAATGAGCCTTTAAAATCAGATGCTAGCTTTGATGATTTGATTTATTCAGAAGTTCCATTAAATAACGAAAAAGAAGAAGTTCTTCAAGAGCAAGCATTAAGCGCTATTGACTCCTATTATGCGTTATATCCAGAGAAGGGTATTCCTGTATATGCGGCACAATTTAAAACTCAGAGTGCTTATTCTCCATTGGATGCGATGAAATATAACCATGAGGCATTTGGAAGCGCTTTTACTGGTCAGTTAAATCCGATTACAGAACGGAAGAAAGATTACGATCTATATACCAAACAACTTAAAATTCCTTCCTATTTACCTTTTACTAAAGCGAGAGAATCAGAGTGTATCATTGATGAATTTGAACCGAAGGAGAATTGCCCGCCACTTTACGAATGGATTACAAACACCGACGGTGGTTTTCCTACAGAAAGAGAACCAACCCCGAAGATAACCGAAGAGTTAGATATAACTGCAGATATTTATGTTCCTAATGGATGGGATAAAAGTAGTCAGTTACCTACAGCTATTTTTATTCATGGTGTTACAGCAGAGCGTGGTACTGCTTCTTTGATGGCTGCGGAATATACGAAAAAAGGCTATGCCGTTGTTGCGATCGATATGCCATATCACGGGGAGCGAATGCGTTATGACTCAAGTCCGGAACACGTGGAAATCAGCGCGAGAGCAAACAAAGCGTTTTTCATCAACATAGATTCGCCTTTAGCACTGCGCTCTAACCTACAGCAATCAGTGTCTGACTTTTTGGGGCTTCGTTACGCGTTGAACCAAGAGCGTTGGGTGAAAAAAGATGATGTTCATTTAATTGGACAATCCCTAGGCGGAATCATGTCGGTGATGGTCAGTGAATTTAGTCAGGTAAGTCCTGATTTCCATACCAACTCTGATTTTGCATTTAATACGGTGAACTTTGTTGTTCCGGGGCAGGGGTTAACCAACTTGGTTCTGTCCTCTCAAACCCTAGGACCTGAAATGTCTGAAGGTGTTAAGAAGTCTCCAGATGTTCAGCGCGGTATTGCTGAAACTGTCATACCAGATACATGTACAGCAGAAGCAACGAATCAACAATGTATTGAAGCACTTCGAGAGTTTGTAGAGCTTTCATCTGATAACGTGCTGCTTGTTAGTCAGCTAGAGAACGACATCTTCGATTTGGTTGTGACAGACCTTAAACAAGGGGTTCAAGCAACAATTGATAGTGCAGACCCTGCTAGCTTCATCTCTCGTCAAGTTAAGGCTGAGCAACCGACTCTTTTGTTAGCTGCAGTTGGAGATTGCGGCGAAACCTGTGACGTTGGCGTTGATTACGTTCCTGATAGCGTAATTCCTAATACCGCGCCAGATAATATTCGAACTGGCACTGAGCCCTTAATTACGGCCCTTGGTTTAGACCCTATAACGGGTACAAAGCGTGATCAGATCGAACTCGGTGGAGTCATAAGAACGACAACCGGTGGACACGGTACGTATTTGTTTCCTTATGAAGGCCCCGTTGATGAAAATGGCCTACCGGGTATGCCTGGCGAAAATATGTCAGATGTACGTGAAGCCGTGACAACCCAACAATTAGCTGTTGCTTCGATGGTGATGACTGACGGTTCGCTTGTTGTCATTAATAACGAAGACCATATCGAAACAGAGGTGCCTCAAGATGAAGAATAAACTCATATTGGGCACCGCAGCTGCTCTCATTCCATGTTTAACAAACGCCGCAGGATTCCAACTTAACGCACAATCAGCAACGGGTTTAGGCCGTGCATTCGCGGGTGATGCTGTTATGGCCGATAGTGCGGCAATTGTGGCTAAGAACAGCGCTGCGATGGCTTACATAAAGCAACCAACACTCTCTGTCGGCGCTATCTATATCGATAGTGGTATTGATGTGTCGAGTGTTAGCTACACACCAATGATTGGTGATACTGAAATGTTAGATGACCAATCATTGGACGCAGGGACACTAGTCCCAAACATTCATTATGTTCACCCAATTCAAGATTCGAAATTTACCTTGGGCGCAACAGTTCATTCCAATTTCGGTACTGATGTTGAGTTTGACGAGTCGTTCGAAGCGGATGAGTTCGGAGGGAAAACAGCGCTTTCCAGTATCAATGTTGGTTTCGCTGTGGCTTACGAGTTATCTGAAAAAATCAATTTGGGCGCAGGGCTAGATGTTATCTACGGTGAGGGTGAGATATACCGTCAAAACTTGTTAAATGTAGATGCAGACGGTTTCGGTCTGGGTGCAAATGTTGGTGCGACTTACCAAGTCAACGAACATAACAAGTTCGGTATTAGTTACCGTTACAGCCCAGATATCGAAGTGGAAGGTGACATTACCAAAGGCGGTGTCCCTGCCGACAAGATGAACGTACCTCTACCAGACACTCTAGAGTTTTCCGGTTGGCACCAGCTCAACGAACAGTGGGCTTTTCACTACAGCCTGCAGTGGGTGAATTGGTCTGAGTTTGATTCATTAACGTCTGACTCTTATGACGACTCAATTAAAGAGTATCAATGGAAAGATGCAGGACATGTTTCTGTCGGTGGTACATACACCATGTCAAAAGACATCGTTCTACGAGCGGGCTACATGTACGACATTTCCCCGACTGACGAACTCACATCGCTCTCTATTCCTGATGTTAACCGTCACTGGTTAACAGTCGGAGGGACGTATAACTTCACCGATGCCAGTTCTGTGGACGTTGGAGTCGGATTTATCATCGGAGAATCACAAGATATTGACGAAAACCTGACGACGATTCCAGGAACGAGTTCCAATATAACTGCTGATGTGACTGCCGATGCTCTCTTGCTTGGTGTTCAATATCAACATCGTTTTTAACTTTTACTTTGGAGTTCAGAACGTAAAAATTTAGGAATCATATAAAAATTGCAGGGCTCGACAGTGAGTTGAGCCCTTTTCTCATTATTAGCTGTTTTAGCATTATTTAAATAGCTGGAAGCTCATTAAGTAAGAAATAGCTGCTTAGAAAAACGTTTTAATTCAGACGAATTCAAACGGTTATGGTTATTAAAAATGAAATTTACAAAGCTTAGTAAAACAATCTGTTTGGCACTGTTTGCCTTACATACCTCTCCATCGTTTGCCCAAGACTCAAACTTGATTCCTGTGACTATCGAAAAAGCGCACAAACAAGCATTCACATCTTCAATCAACGAGGTTGGCAAAATCAGGGCAACGGATTCTGCTGCATTGACATTCAGTGCCTCCGACAAAATTCTCAATATCCATTTCAAAGATGGAGATTCAGTTAAAAAAGGCGAGTTGATCGCTCAATTGGACAATACCAAAGCGAAAGCCGATCTAGACAAAGCAAGAAGCTCTCTAGCGCTAGCAAAGTCGAAATTAAAACGAGTACAAGAATTACTAAAGAAACAGCCCGACTCTATGTCTCAACAAGATGTGGAAGAACTGGGAGAGCAGGCGAATCTAGCAGCAGCGGATTACCGACAGAAAGAAGCGCTGATGAATGACTATTTATTGGTAGCGCCATTTGATGGGCAGTTAACTAATTTTACCCACTCAGTGGGCAGTAAGATTGATGGCGCAACCGCGTTGGTGAGTTTGATTAAACTCGATCCTGTCGAAGTTCAGTATTCGATTGGACAATCGGATTTAGGCAACGCAAAACTTGGGCAGAATGTCTCTATCCAAGTTGATGCTTTTGTCGATGAAGCGTTTTCTGGTGTGGTGGATTACATTGCGCCCGCGGTTGATGAGAGTTCAGGTCGCGTAGAAGTACACGCGCACGTGACCAATCCAGATCATCGCTTAGTTCCGGGCATGTTTGCCAAAGTAAGCCAAATGACGAGCGAAGACACGACTCAAATGGTGGTTTCACAAAATTCCGTTCAAGCAAAAAATGCACAACGTTTTGTATGGATTGTGAATGGCGAAAAAATCGAGCAACGCATTGTTGAATTGGGCGTGAACACTAACGATGGGTACGTCGTTGTAGAAAGCGGATTGAAACTGGGTGATCAGGTCGTAGTGACGGGACAACAGAACCTAAAGAAAGCGTCTCTAGTTAAGGTAATGAACCCTAATGCGGAGCAGAAAACGGTTGAGTTAATAACGGAGCCGGTAGATAAAGTGGTCACTAAGCAGACCGTTAAACCCGAGGTAGCAAAGACCGAAACACAGATTGATGAAGCACATCCGGTTGAGCCTTCGGTTGATTGGACGGAAGCAACAAAAGGTGTAGACGAAGCGATCAATGAAAACAGCGAGCAAGCAGAGACTAGCGCGACTGTTGAGGATTCATCGAGCGAAAGTCTAAACAAGGAAACTCACAGCAAGGAAACTTTAAGCAAGCAAACCCAAAGCAAGGAAGCCGTAACAAAGGAGAATCTGAATGAAGCTTCCTGAGATTTGTATCAAGCACCCTGTGTTTGCGTCTGTTCTGAGTATTACCATTGTTTTGCTTGGGCTTTTGTCGTTTCAAAAGCTCTCAATCCAATACTTTCCTGAACATAAAACGCCCTCAGCAACGGTAACCGCTGCGATCAATGGTGCCAGTGCTGAGTTCATGTCGCGCAATGTGGCAGATAAACTGATCACGGCGGCAACGGGCTTAGACAGCGTGAAAACCATGACGACCGACTGTCAGGAAGGAACGTGTAATCTAAAAATCATGTTTGAAGATGACATTAATGACGTCGAATACACGAGCTTGATGAACAACCTGCGTAGCAGTGTTGAAGCGATTGGTGATTTCCCTCCTAGTATGACGGATAAGCCAACGGTAACGGATGACTCTTCTGATACCAGCATGCCGAGTAACATCATCACGTTTGTGAATACCGGCAAGATGTCTAAGCAAGACATGTATGACTATATTAGCCAGCAAGTCGTGCCCCAGTTTAAGCACATACAAGGTGTGGGTGGGATTTGGGGGCCGTATGGTGGCAGTGAAAAAGCGGTTCGTGTGTGGTTACAACCTGATCGAATGATGGCGCTTAACATGAGTGCGTCAGACGTGGTCGGTACATTAAGCTCATACAACGCGACGTTTACCGCGGGTACTATCAAAGGTCAGGTGCGAGATTTCTCCATTAACCCAGTCAACCAAGTGACCAGTGTTGATGATGTGCGAGATTTGGTGGTTCGTGTCGATAACGGCAAGATCATTCGTGTCGGAGATATTGCTGAAGTCAAAATGGGCGAAGAGAGCCTTACGCCGAGCATTCTTCGTGTGGATGACAACTTAGCGATGTCGATTCAGGTACTGCCACTGAAAAGTGAAAACCCAGTCACGGTTGCCAATAAGGTTAAGAAGCAAATAGACGTGATTCAACCTCAGTTGCCTGAAGGCATTGAGATGAAGATGGTCTACAACCAAGCTGATTTCATTAAAACCGCAATTGACGAAGGCTTCATGACTTTAGTTGAAGCGATTGTTCTGGTTTCAGCGGTCGTGGTTTTGTTCCTTGGTTCTGTTCGTGTGGCTTCGATTCCGATCATTACCATCCCAGTGTGTGTGATAGGTGTATTTGCCGTCATGCATCTACTTGGGTTTAGTATCAACGTGCTGACTATCTTGGCCATCATTCTTGCAATTGGTTTAGTTGTCGATGATGCCATTGTTGTGGCTGAAAACTGTTACCGGCATATCGAAGAGGGCGAAACCCCTTTTAATGCTGCAATCAAAGGGTGTCGAGAGATCGTTTTTCCTGTGATAGCGATGACGCTCACGTTAGCGGTCGTGTATCTACCTATTGGCCTGATGTCGGGCTTAACCGCCGATCTATTTAGACAATTTGCTTTCACTTTAGCAGCTGCAGTGATCATCTCAGGGTTTGTTGCTTTAACGCTCTCGCCCATGATGTGTGCTTACTTAATGAAGCCAGTTACAAAGCCAGCAAAGTGGTACAAAAAAGTTGATGCGAAGCTGAATGTTCTGTCTGACTTGTACACCAAAGAACTGGGCAAATGGTTTGAGCGTAAAACACTGATGAGTAGTATTGCTTTGGTGTTGATTGCTCTGTCTGTTTTGGCAGTGTGGAAAATGCCTCAAGTGCTCCTTCCAACCGAAGACACTGGCTTTGTTGAGGTGACTTCAACGCCACCAACAGGGGTAGGGCGTCAGTATCACCTAGACAACAACGAGCAACTTAACAGTGTGTTCAAAGGCGATCGTTCGGTAGAGGCCAACTTGTCTTACATCGAAGGGACTCCGACCAATCACGTTTTATTGAAATCATGGGGCGAGCGTGACAAGTCAGCTGATGAACTGGTTAACGAGTTTATCGCCAGAGCGCAAAGTTCGGTCTCTGCTTATGGCATGTCTTTCAAGGTTCGCTCGGCAGATAACTTAAGCATAGCGACCAATATGATCCTTGAGCTGACGACGGTTAACCGCGACACCTCGGTGCTGTCTGAAACCGCAAGTGAGGTCGTTGAGGCGCTTGAGGGTTATGAGGGCGTGACCAACATTAATAATTCGATGTTACGCGACCAATTACGTTATGACTTGTCGATTGACCGTAATGCGATTGTGTTGTCTGGTGTTGATTACAGTAACGTAACCAACGCGTTATCGACCTTCCTTGGTTCTGTGAAGGCGGCAGATTTGCAAGCCGATGACGGTTATACATACCCCATTCAAGTTCAAGTTAACCGAAAGGATCTCGGCGACTTTAAGGTTCTCGATAAGCTGTATGTGGATTCACAGTCGGGGCAAAGGCTTCCTTTGTCTCAGTTTGTTTCGATCAAACAAGTGACATCAGAATCTAACTTTAAGACGTTCATGGGTAAAGACAGCGCTGAAATTACCGCAGATTTGATGCCCGGATACACGGCTAGTGATGTGAAAACCTACATTGATGATACGGTTCCAAGCTTATTGAAACCTGCTCAGAGCTACGAGTTCAATGGCATAGTTAAAGATTTGGTTGATTCAACCGCGGGCGCACAAGTGCTGTTCGTATTAGCGTTGATTTTCATCTTCTTGATATTGGCCGCGCAGTTTGAAAGCTTTGTTGACCCAATGATCATCTTGCTGACGGTTCCATTGTGTATCGTGGGTGCGATTTTGACGCTGTCGGTATTTGGTCAAAGTCTCAATATTTATTCGAAGATCGGGCTACTGACATTGGTTGGCCTAGTGACCAAACACGGTATTTTGCTGGTGGAGTTTGCCAACGAGAAACGCAAATCTGGCGTGAGTGCAAAAGAAGCGGCGATCAGCAGTGCGCGTTCAAGGCTGCGTCCTATCTTGATGACCTCACTGACGATGATCCTTGGTTCATTGCCATTGGCATTAGCAGATGGTCCGGGTTCGTTAGGTCGAATCAATATTGGTTTAGTGTTGGTCGGAGGTTTGACTGCCGGAACCTTCTTCTCACTGTTCTTAGTGCCAGTGGCTTACGTTGGTATGGCGAATCTAAAACAGATGGACATACTGACTCGATTGAGAACGAAACCTGCATAACTCGCTATATAGATTGACGAGTTAATTGAAGTGAAAACTAAAACGCGCCTACCATGACCATGGTGGGCGCGTTTGTATTTATTCTCTCAATTGCCGTGAAAGGCTAAGAAAGTTTGTTTCATTTAACATGATACGAAGCTGTCTAGAACGGTACGAAGCTCTCTAGAACGGCGCGAAACTGTTTAGAACTGTGCGAAATTGTCTAGAACGGTACAAAACAGTCTAGAACGGCGCAAAATCGTCATGTACCACGGTTGGTACCGTCCAACGTTGATGCGCATTTATAGGCTCTGGTAGCGAATTGTGGTGTGGTATTTGTCCACGGTCGCCATACAACCACAATACCAAGTTCGAACGTTCACCACTTGTTATCGGCAACGCCGCATGGGCAACGTTTCCTCGATGAATCATAGCGACACCGGGCGTGAATGTCGTTTCGTTCATCTTACCCGTAGCAGGGTCATAAAAATTAAGTTCTGACCCTGAAAACTCTTCATCTGGCATATTTACGTTAATGTTGAGCGTGACAGAAGACGCATCAGTATGAAGGCGCAAAGACGTATCTTTGTTCGCTTGATACTGAATCGAGAACCCAAAAGTTTGTGTATCGTAGCCCATGATTTCTGGGAACAATAAACGAGCGATAGGGCGCATGTAACTATCGAGTAAATCTCGGTAAAACGCTTGGAAACTTGGCGCTGCTAAATAACCTTCAGAACGGCTGTCTAACATCGCTCCACCACGGTTCAGCACTATGCCATATGGTGGGCGCAGCGGGATTTGAGCGTTAGAGACCGCTTCCAAGTAATCACGCAACTCAGCGAGACGTTCAGCATCAAAGAACTGGAACTTAAATACTCCAGGAGAGATCTCTTCGAGCAAATATTTTACCGCGATTTCTTTCGTTGGATTTTGCCAAGCTTCTCTGACAGCTTCACGCAGGCGGGCATCTAACAGCGAATCATCGAAATCCAATTGGCTGCCTTCCGCACTTGCTTCCCATTCTTTCCAAGCTTCGCTGAACAAGCCCTTATTGTTGTCCCAAAACTGTTGTACAGAAGGAGCTCGTTGAAGCATCGCTTCTCGTGTCGGTAAATCGATGGCGCGTGCGCGCTCTAGTTGATTAGATAACATAATGTGTTCGCTCCTTTTGTTTGCTGACGACCAATCTATTACACCAAGGTTTGTAGATAAACGGGGTGCAGGGCAAAACAGAATTAACGTTTTCTATATAATCAAATAGCGGCTTAGCGGTTCTGCTTAAGTCAATAAGCGGCAGGAATAGTAGTGATGAACAAATTACGGAGTGATGGAGAAGCTTAGACGATCATGCAAATCCTTTTGCATGATCGATGGGGGAAGCGTTATTTAGAAATCGTAGTTTAGATTCATTGAGCTGTAGATTTCGGCGTTACTTTGGTCTGATGCGACAGTAGTGTTGTAGATGTATTCGGTATCAAAAGTTAGCGCCAAATTGCCCATCAAGATGTTCTTTAGATAGCCTTTGAGGTTGTAATTGGTGTTCTCTTCACCGTAAGCCATGTTAGCCGTTGCTCCCATAGAAAACGTCTCTGTGAGCGTCAGAGAGCCATCAATATTGGCATTGACGATCAGTTCATAGTTCTCTTTGTTTGGAAACTCTTCATCAGATGACTGTCGCTTACTGATTCGGTAACCTGGACCGGCAGACCCTTGGAGTTTGATTCTTTCAGTATCATAAAAGTGGCGACCCAGTCCTGTAGCTGTTATGAATTGCTTACGATAAGTACCAAAGTGGTCGTGTTCAAAACGTGTTGTGGCGACCAAATAGGTGACTTCGTTCAGGTCATAGCTAATGCCGTAGTTGGTGGTATAACGATTAGTACCATCTTCATCATTTTCAGCATCGGTATAGTAGGTGTCGAACTGAACTCGCTGCCCCCAGTTCTCTTTTTTGTATCCAACAGAGATTCCAGAGTTGATCGACAAAGATGAGCTGGTGTTTTGCGAGTAGATAAACCCAAGCTTAGTCAGGGTTGTAAAAGGAGATTCTTCAGCTTCTTCTTTTAACTCAGAACCTTCGCTTAATACGACGTCGTCCTCGAGTACAACTTCTTCAACCTCTTCTCCAAATACGGGCATAGAGAACGCGATGAGAAATAAAGGCAGTTTTGCTCGGGATCGTGTGTATGAAACTGTATTGGTTAATGGGCGCGTTGTTTGTGAGGTAGTGTGTTTCGACATAATGATTTGGTATATAAGGTGATTGGACACGACGAACGCAAGGCTAGTCGTGAAGAGTCGTCAATGATTGAATCGAAAATGCGCGTGAGTTATGACGCGATAGGCAAAGGCGAGAAGATGGTTTTAATCGCAGAAAACCCGTTGCCTCTATGAGGGTTGAAATCTTCAATATGCACAAAGAATTCAAGTATCTCAGAGGGTTTATCATCTTCGATTAATAGGAACTCGAGTAATCCCTGTTCGACATGGCATGAAACAATGGTCTCACTCGAATAGTCAGCTAGAACCTGTTCAACATTAATTAAGACGCTCGTCTCAGGCAAGACGTTGAAAGCATGTTGCGCGCATTTAAGAATACAGCTACACACATACTCACGATATAAGGTGTTGCTTTCAGAAAGAGGCATCGTTTCAAGCTTCACTTCACCTTGGCACAATACCTTTTTCTCTTTTGGGATCACGTTGTGCTTATTAACCTGAATATTGACTTCTAACAGGTGCCCATTCTTATAGGTATTAAAGTTATGGTTTATCAGCTTGGTGTCGACTACAGCGGCGTTTATAGGGTTCTGTTGCGCTTCTGAAAGGGCAGAAAGTTTGGCGCCACTGTCGTTGTTTAAAATGCCTTTCGACAACTGATTATCTTTGGCCCAGTAGCTGTAGTGTTGAACCCAACTTATAAACTCAGTTTTGTATTGTTCGATGTCTTGTTCGGCGGCACGCTCTATATTATTGGTGAGGGTGTACAATTTCGACTTGTTGCCCAACAGCATATCTAACCAGTTAGGCTTGTACTCATCAAGCGCTCCCATGGCTTTGACTTTATGATCGAATCGGACCGTTGGCATTGCCGGCGCAGGTTCCATCGCAATCGACTCCCAATTTATTTTTGGGGTTGGAATGGTATGCACGGATTGGATTAAGTGGAGGTGCTGATTGAATAAGCTCACTTCGCTTACCGCGTCTTCAAGTTGTTTGGTATTCATTTACATTCCTGTCGACTGTTGTTCTTGTCATTTGGCGCTTAGTTTATGTTCAAAGTGCGCGAACAGTATTTAAATGAACGTGAATGATCTTTCGTGAGGTTGCTTGATATTGGTTTAGGAATATTTTGGGGAGAAAGCTAGGTTTTTGATTGAAATAACAGCATAGAAACACAGAGAACAGGCGCTCTCTGTGTTGGTCATATTGCGACTATAGAAACTCGCTGATGAGTATTATCTTTGGCGTCTTGCGACCAAAGTAAATCGGTAATCGTTAGACGTGAAGTAGTTACGGCTGTATTCAAACACCGTGTTATTGGCGAGGTAACCGCGAGTACGTTTTTCAATGATAGGCTGAGCTGGGTCAATACCTAGCTGTTTCGCAACATCTTCAGGCGGAAGAATCGGCACCAGTTCTTGCTCACTTCGATCAATCACCATGCCTTTGGTGTTCTCAATAAAGTCGTACTTTGATGTCTGCATCACTTGATAGGTGAGATCTGGAAATATGGCAACAGGTAACCAAGTTTCTTCAACCGTGATTGGATTGTTGTCTATGAAACGAACACGCTTTACGTAGAAAACCAATTCGCCTTCTTTGATATCTAAATGCTCAGACATCGCCAAAGAACACGGCTTCATTTCAAAGGCCAGAACGTCACTGTGTGTAACCACATCCAAATGCGCCCACTTTTCTTGAAAGCTCGACTGTTTGTAGATGTCGTAATTGATCTTGTTCTCTTTAACGTAAGTGCCGCTGCCTTGAACGCTTTCAAGCTCATCGTTTTCGATCAGTAGTTTCAACGCTTGCCTAACCGTCACACGGCTTACCGAGAATACTTCACGCAATTGCGCTTCTGTTGGGAGTGCTTCTCCAACTTTATATTCTCCAGAACTGATCTTTTCTCTTATTGCATCTGCGATTTGGCGATACATAGGGAGTCTTGCCATTTTTGCCTCATTTGTGCGCTAGAACAACTAGACTTTGATTAACAACCTGTACCTTAAATACGTAAATTTGCTCTATATAAGCCTTGCTTTAAAGGTTAGTGTGAGCGTCGTATCGGCGTTTTGTAGTACATATAATACAAATTAAACGATACATAACAAGCTTTCTTAAAGGATTTGCCAATACGATTTAAATACAAATTAAATACAAATATGTATTGGTGAGATCGTGATCACGGATTAAATGTCTTGAAGTTGTATTATTCTTCTCGTCGGCAGGGACGACTGTCGTACTAATCCGTGACTATGGGACAAAGGTTATGAAACTTACTACTCTAACGAATAAGTCGCTCGTAAATCTGCAAACTACGTTTAGCAGTCGAGAAGAAGCGATTTACGCACTTGCTGACCAACTGGATCAGCAAGGCAAACTGCATAACAAGCAAGAGTATCTTGATGCAGTATTTGCTCGTGAAGAGCAAGGCCCGACAGCGCTTGGCGAAGGCCTAGCAGTACCGCATGGCAAGACTGACGCGGTTAAAGAAGCTGGCTTCGCTGTAGCAACGCTTAAAGAAGACATGAAATGGAAAGGCTTGGATGAAGACGAAGATGTAAATCTTATCTTCCTAATTGCGATTCCAAATGCAGAAGCGGGTTCTACCCACATGCATCTGCTTACCGCACTGACAACTACATTGGTTGATGACGATGTTCGCGAAGCGGTATTAAAAGCGACAACGGCTGAAGAAATCTTTGCGCTTCTTGATGGCGACAATCAACAAGAAGAAAAACAAGACAACTTAGATACAAATGCACCGACAATTGTATGCGTTACTGCTTGCCCTGCAGGTATTGCTCATACTTATATGGCGGCAGAATACCTAGAAAAAGCCGGCAAAAAGCTTGGCTACAAGGTTCATGTTGAAAAGCAGGGCGCAAACGGTATTGAAGATCGCTTAACGGCTGAGCAATTAAACAATGCTGTGGCGTGTGTTTTTGCTGCTGAAGTGGCGATTAAAGAATCTGAGCGCTTTAACGGCATTCCTCGTATTGAAACGCCAGTCGCAGAACCGATTAAACACGGTGAGCGCATTTTAAACGAAGCGATCGAAGAGTCGAAAAAAGGCAACGGTGCAGAGCGTAAAGTAGCTACTGATGATAAACCGAAGAAACTGCCACTGAAAACTGAGCTCAAACAAGCACTGCTTTCTGGTATTTCTTACGCGGTTCCTCTTATCGTTGCTGGTGGTACTGTTCTTGCGGTTGCTGTTCTTATCGCGCAAATTTTTGACCTGCAAGAGCTCTACGCAACAAAAGATTCTTGGCTATGGATGTATCGCAAACTAGGTGGCGGCCTACTGGGTACATTGATGGTGCCAGTGCTGGCGGCTTACACAGCTTACTCATTAGCAGACAAACCCGCACTTGGTCCTGGTTTTGCCGCAGGTATTGCAGCAAACATCATTGGCTCTGGTTTCCTAGGCGGTGTTGTTGGTGGTTTGATTGCTGGTTACGTGATGCGTTGGGTAAAAGAGCATGTTCGCTTAGGCCCTGCGTTTAACGGCTTCCTTACTTTCTACCTTTATCCGGTGATCGGTACTTTGGTGGCAGGTAGCTTGATGCTGTTTGTTATCGGTAAACCTGTTGCGTTCCTAAACCAAGGTTTAACGGACTGGTTGAACGGGATGTCAGGCACTAACGCTCTGCTTCTAGGTGCGATTCTTGGTCTTTTTGTATCATTCGACCTGGGTGGTCCGGTAAACAAAGCCGCTTACGCATTCTGTTTAGGTGCAATGGCGAACGGTGTTTATGGCCCATACGCAATCTTTGGCTCAGTAAAAATGGTATCGGCGTTCACCGTAACGGCGTCAACCATGATCGCTCCACGCCTATTCAAAGACTTTGAGATTGAAACGGGTAAATCAACTTGGCTACTTGGCCTAGCGGGTATTACTGAAGGTGCAATCCCAATGGCGATTGAAGATCCAATCCGTGTAATCGGTTCATTCTTACTAGGCTCTGTGGTTACAGGTGCAATGGTTGGCGCGGCAGGTATTGGTCTATCGACTCCGGGCGCAGGTATCTTCTCTATCTTCTTGTTACACGATTCTGGTTTGGGCGCATTCTCTGCTGCGGCAATCTGGTTCGGTGCTGCGATTGTCGGCACAGTAATTTCAACCATTACTCTTCTGATGTGGCGTGGTCACGCTGTAAAAAAGGGTAAGTTTGAAGCAAGTACTGCAACACAGAACTAACTGAATTTTGAGTTAGCTCCTAACTCACTGCGAAATCAATATATAAAAAATAACAAACAACTGGCTGTCCTAAATACCTGTGCTCCTAACGGTTTTATTCACACAGATTCTGGGCGTGGTTTTCTGCACCCTAAATTTAGTGGCAGCCAATTTTAACCCCTTGAAAAAATTTAATTTAGTCGTATTTGGGTTCGAACTTTAGTTTTACTCGAAGCGACACATTTAGGTAAATGATTATGACTACATCACGCGTACATATTACTCCACACATGCACTGGGATCGTGAATGGTATTTCACAACAGAAGAGTCTCGTATTCTTCTAGTGAACAACATGGAAGAAATCATGAACCGTCTGGAGAGTGATCCAGAATACAAATACTACGTTCTAGATGGTCAAACAGCCGTTCTAGAAGATTACTTCGCAATCAAACCAGAGAACACAGAACGCGTAAAAGCATTGGTTGAAGCGGGCAAGCTTATTATTGGCCCTTGGTATTCTCAAACCGACACAATGCAAGTTTCTGGTGAGTCAATTGTACGTAACATGATGTATGGCATTCGAGACTGTATGAAATTTGGCGATGCAATGAAGATCGGTTACCTACCAGATTCATTCAGCATGAGCTCACAGCTGCCGATGATCTACAACGGCTTCGACATCACGCGTGCAATGTTCTGGCGTGGTTGTTCAGAACGTCATGGCACGAATAAAACAGAATTCTTATGGCAATCAAACGACGGCAGTGAAGTTACGGCACAAGTGCTTCCGCTAGGTTACGCAATTGGCAAATACCTTCCACAAGACGAAGAAGGCTTGCGTGCTCGTTTAGATAAGTACTTCCCAGTGCTAGAAAAGCCATCGGTAACGAAAGACATTTTGCTGCCGAATGGCCATGACCAAATGCCGATTCAAAAAGACATCTTTGAAGTAATGGACAAACTTCGCGAAATCTACCCAGATCGCGAATTCTCAATGAGCCGCTTTGAAGAAGTATTCGAAAAAGTAGAAGCAGCACGCGACCAACTCGACACAATTAAAGGCGAATTCAACGACGGTAAATACATGCGTGTTCACCGTACTATTTCGTCTACGCGTATGGACATCAAACTGATCCACGCTGAAATCGAAAACAAGATTGTAAATATCTTAGAGCCGCTAGCGTCTATCGCTTGGACATTAGGCTTCGAATACCACCACGGCTTGATTGAGAAAATGTGGAAAGAGAGCATGAAGAACCACGCTCACGACTCGATTGGCTGCTGTTGTTCTGACAAGGTTCACGCTGAAATCCTAAACCGTTACATCCTTGCGGACGACATGGCGACCAACCTGATTCATTTCTACAAGCGTAAGATTGTTGACCATATGCCGGATCGCGAAGGTTCCGACAAACTAGCAATGTTCAACCTTTCACCATACGAGCGTGAAGAAGTGGTTAACACGACTATCACTATCCGTGCACAAGAGTTCTCTATCTTTGATGAAAACGAAAACCCTGTTGAGTACTTCATCCAAGATAAGCGCCAAATTGACCCAGGCAAAGTAGACCGTCAAATCGTTCACTACGGTAACTACGACCCGTTCATGGAGTTTGATATTCAAATCAAACGCACTGTTCCAGCTATGGGCTTCACCACGTTACACGTTCAAGGTAACGAGAAGGGCGCAGTAAAAGTTGCTGAGCAAAAAGACTACTTGCTAGAGAACGAATACTACCGAATCAATGTAAACGACAATGGTACTCTGACTATTTTCGATAAAGAGACAGAGCAAGTGTTCGACCAAGTACTTCGTTTGGAAGACGGTTCTGATGACGGCGATGAGTACGATTACTCTCCATCTCGTCAAGAATGGTTACTGTACTCAGATGAATTCCCGGTAGAAACATCAATTGCCCACCAAGGCTTCCAATCGGTAGCGAACATCGCTTTCCGAATGAACGTACCTGCAAACCTTGCAGAGCGTGAAGAGCGCACGGGTCAAAATGGTTTTGTTGAAGCGCAATGCCAAGTGGTATTGAAGCAAGGTTCTCGCCGCATTGAAGTACGCATGGAACTAGACAATCAAGCCGACGACCACCGTGTACGTGTGTTAGTACCAACGCCATTTGTTTCTGAAACTGTGGTTGCAGATAACCAGTTCGGTTGTATTACTCGACCAACCAATGACCCAGCAATGGCGGTTTGGGAAGAAGAGAAGTGGAAAGAAGCACCGGTTCCTGTCTATCAGTTAATGAACTTTGCTGCGCTAGAAAACGGTAACGCGGGCATGGCAATCATGTCGAATGGTCTACGTGAATTTGAAGTGATTGCATCTCAAGGTGACGAAAACCGAGATACCTTCGCACTGACACTATTCCGCGGTATCGGCGTGTTAGGTAAAGAAGAGCTATTGCTTCGTCCGGGCCGTCCATCAGGCATCAAGATCCCGACCCCTGATTCACAAGTGCGCGGCAAGCTAGTGTGTGAATTCACGCTGTGTGGCTTCTCTGGCAACCATATTGACGCGAACGTCATGGCGCAAGCACGTGACAATGTCACTCAAATCGAATGCTACAACAAGATCCCTTACAACGCGATGAAGCTAAACGTAGGTGAGCAAAACCTACCGATGAGTTTTAGCCTTTTGTCTAAGCAACAATCAGGCGCTGTGCTGAGTGTGCTGAAGAAAGCGGAAGATGAAGATGCGTTGGTCATGCGTGTCTACAATCCGGCAGAAACAGGTTCAGTGTCAGATTCAATCTCCTTCACTCAAACCGTTTCAAGTTGGAAAGAGACAAGCATGGACGAGCGCGTTCGTGAAGGTGATGTAGCAATTGAAACCTTTAGTGACTTGTCTTTTGGCGACTTATCTTTTGGTGAATTGGCATCTTGCCAAGCAAAAACATTCCAAATCAAATTCTAATTTCAATCACCCGCTCACCTTGGTGGGCGGGAATGGTGAACGACAATGAAAATTGTAATTGCCCCCGATTCATTTAAAGAATCACTCGACGCGCATCAAGTTGCGTCTTGTATTGAGCGTGGATTTTCCGACGTTTTTCCTCATGCAGAGTTTGTGAAAATGCCACTCGCCGATGGCGGAGAAGGCACGGTAGACGTGTTGCTAGCGGCGCTCAATGGTAAGAAACAAGGGTTGCAAACGACGGATCCAATCGGTCGCGAATGTACGGCTTATTGGGCTTCACTTGTACAACAGGTTGATGGCAAAAGCGTAAACACTGCCTTGGTAGAGTTTTCCCAAGCGTCGGGTTTAGACCGATTAACCGTAGAAGAAAGATCACCTCTCACAGCATCGTCTTACGGCACAGGGTTGCTGATTCGAGATGCGCTAGATAAAGGCGTGGAACAAATCATCATTGGTCTGGGCGGCAGCGCAACCAACGATGCAGGTGCTGGCATTTTACAAGCGTTGGGAGGCAAGTTATTAGACAAGCAAGGCAACGAGTTATCTGGTGGCGGCGCTGAGTTAAGCCAGTTAGCAAGCATTAATCTTGATGGACTGCACCCTAGATGCAAAGAAGTTACGTTCGTGGTCGCGTGTGATGTAAATAATCCTCTGTGTGGTGAAAGCGGAGCCAGTGCCGTGTTTGGTCCGCAGAAGGGAGCATCAAAAGTTCAAGTTAAACAACTTGATACTGCGATCGGACACTTTGCCGATATCGCTCAAGCGCATACGAGAATTAATCATCGAGACACCGCTAGTTTTGGTGCGGCTGGTGGTACACCACTGGGGTTAAGTCTGGCATTCAATATCCAAATTAAAGCGGGTATTGAGATGGTACTAGATGCCTTGGATGCAGATAAGGTTCTTGAAGGTGCTTCACTGGTCGTAACTGGAGAAGGACAGATGGACAACCAAACCCTGCAAGGTAAAACACCTTTCGGTATCGCTCAGCGCGCTCAAAAGCTGAATATTCCGACTATCGGCATTGCGGGCTCTTTGGGGCAAGACGTTGAAAAACTTTACGGCTCGATGTCTAGCTTATTTGGAACCGTACGTTCACCTCAGTCTTTAGACCAAGTTTTATCAGAAGCGAATCAAAACCTGACTCGTACTGCCCGTAATATCGCCGCCACGCTCAAGCTTGGCAGCCAGATTTTTAATGAGAAGTAATTATGTCTCTATTTAAACTCGACAACGTTATTCAAAACTACGCATGGGGAAGCAAAGACTCCATCAACCAACTGTTTGGTATTGTGAACCCAAACCAAGAACCTCAAGCAGAAATTTGGATGGGTGCTCATCCTAATGGTTGCTCAAAAGTAGGCGATACCGGTGAGCCGCTTTCTCACATGATTGATGAAAATAGAATCGATGTCTTAGGTGGGTACACGGCGGCACGTTTCGGTGAACTACCTTTCTTATTTAAGGTATTAGCAGCTGAAACACCGTTGTCGATTCAGGTTCATCCGAATAAGCGTAAATCTGAATTAGGTTTTGAGCGAGAGAATGCACTTGGTATCCCTTTGAATGCGTCAAATCGTAATTACAAAGATCCAAACCACAAGCCAGAGTTGGTTTATGCGTTGACGTTCTACAAAGCGATGAATGGCTTTCGTCCAATCGACGATATTATAGCCTTGTTCGAAGAAGCGGATATTCCTTCGTTAGCGATTGAGCTTAATGTACTTAAAGCCAATGCCGACAGTGATTCTCTGAAGTATTTCTTTAGCGCAATTATGTCTCTTGAAGGTGACCGCAAAGTGTCTGCGCTTAATGAGCTTTATGCTGCACATGCGCGACCAGCTAAAACGGTCATGGGGCGTGAAGCTCTGCAATACAGCATTGAATTCAAACAGCACTATCCGGGTGATATTGGTTTGTTTGCACCATTGATGCTCAACACGGTTGAACTGGCGCCCGGTGAAGCGATGTTCCTGTTCGCAGAAACACCTCACGCTTATGTTCAAGGCACAGGCTTGGAGATCATGGCAAACTCAGACAATGTGCTGCGTGCCGGTCTCACACCTAAATACATAGACGTTCCTGAGCTTATCGACAACACGATCTTTGAGCCGATTAAGCCAGAAGATATTCGCCTTAAGCCTGTATTGAAAGAGGGCAAGATGAGCTATCCGATTCCTGTGGATGACTTTGGATTTGATATCTTATCTGCGACTGATGAGAGCAAGTCACAGTATCTACGTAGCGCAGAGATCTTGTTCTGTGTGGAAGGAGAGGCGACCGTCACTTCTGAAGAACGTACAGTATCACTTAAGCCCGGAGAGTCGGTCTTTGTAAGCAGTAATTCAAGTGTTTACCAATATCAAGGGAATGGCATTTTGGCTCGTGCTTTTAACTAGTGCCCCCGTGCTAGCGATCAGCAAAAGAAATGTCAGAGTGCCACTGTAAAGAGGCACTCAATATTGGATTGATGGTTGTTATACCAATCACAGTAAGTAAGTGATCAGAAATAGCGCAGGAAAAAGACTTGAGAACAAGGCAGAATTTTTCGATAAGTAGTTATTCTACAATCAAAAATTCTAACGCAGTTATCAAGTTTTTGAACCAGCTAGGCTGACAGTTATTTACTACGATTGGTATTATCTATCTGTCTTTGACAGTCATGATTATTGACCATACCCGCTACTCTGGCGGGTTTTTTCATTATTAGAATGAGCAGATATAAGCCTGTAGAAAAGACAAACCCTGCGTTCAGAGCAGGGTTTTTTATTGAATCAGTGCTGAGTGATTGGTTAGGCAATGTGCGTCATTTTATTAAGCACAAAGGTTTCGATACAATCTTCAGTCGCAGCCATGTACTCGGCGATGTGTTGGCTCGCTAAGTGTTTCTCTAGATGAGCTTCAGACTCCCAGTTCTCATGAAAAACGAAGTGAGCTGGGTTACTATTATCTTGGTGCAGATCGTAGTTAATACAGCCGTCTTCAACACGGGTTTTGTCGATCAATTTAATCATCTCTGATTTAACTAGCTCAATATTATCTTCTTTAGAGACGATTGTTGCAATAATCGTTAGCTTGCCCATTCTTTATTCCTCGGTGTTCCACTCAATAAGTGCAAGTAATATAAGTATAAATTCAGACTGAAAAAAGAGTTCTGGGATCCAATAACTATGGTTCTTAGCATCCACAATTCAAACTCGAGAGCATAGAGCATAGAGCATAGAGCATAGAGCATAGAGCTAGTGGTAATGGGTTACGCTTATTAAAAAGCCCTCATAGAAACAAGAGGGCTTCATAGGTCTCAATTGAATGGGTTAGTTACTGAAGTCCGCTTTCACCCAGATCATACGGTGATCAGATGATACGTCTTTGCCGTTACCATAGTCGCCAATACGAGTGTCGTTAAATAGCTTACGGCCTTCTTCATAAGAAGCCGCCCAATAAACACCAGATTCAACAATGTTCAGTGAAGCTGACGGCAGTGCGTAATCAACCGCAAGTCCAAACGTCGAAGTGATACGGTTTGGCTGTGGGTGAGATGATGATTTATCGACGGCATGCTCAGCAGCACCGTAACTTGTCGGATACAAGCTGCCATTGGTGACATCTTGGTTAACTAATGCATCGTTGTGCAAGTCTTGCATCACAGAACTAATACCGTCGCCATCTACTGGGTCTAGGTTTTGATCGCCCATCATGACAAAGTGTTTACCTTGCTCAAGGCCACCCGTTTTTCCAGAGTCGTCATAGATGAACGATTTGTTCTGGATATATTGGTGCCAGAAGTCTACTTCGGCTGCGTTCTGTTCAATGTTCTTACCTACATCGAAAGCAGGCGGTGTAGGGTGTGACATCAGTAAGTGAACAGTTTCTGTGCCATCTTTGGTTGGGATGAGGATTGGCGCATCAACGTGGTTCTTTGAAGACAAGCGAACTTCTTCCCATTCGTCGTTCGTGTACCACTCATCGCCGCAAACCATACCTGTTGGGAACTTACTAGGATCGTCGCAAACAGTGATTGTTGGAATAGTAGCACCTTCGAGATCTTTCCATTTAAATTCTTGGAATGTACGCGTGTTGGCTGTGTCGATTTCATATTTTGACATCAGAGCAAATGCGTATTGCCCATGATACAAACCGAAGCCCCACGCATCTCCTGGTAGTGTTCCAGCGTTACCATCATTGTCTAAATCAAAACCAAATTCGTTCAGTAAACCTGTATTAGTTGAGTAGCTTTCAAAGTATGGGTATGAGATTGGCTCTAAGTTTGCGTCGCCACCTGCACCTTTAATACTTTGAGCGACAGAGAGATAGTTCTTTTGAAAACCTTCTAGCGCTGATTTATCAGTACCTGTGCCGTCATTGTTAAATTCAGCCATCATAAGCACGTCAGGGCGATTCTTTTGAATCACAGCTGCGACGTTGCGGATCTGAATAACTTTTGCTGCCGTTTCTTTGTCAGTGGCGCTAATTGTATTATCCAAATAATCGGACACTAACATCGCTTGAGCGTTAGGTTCGATTTGCATTTCAGCAACAAGAGCTTCAAAGGTTTTACGATCAAACGACAGGTTATACGTAGCGATTTTAGCTTCCGTAGAAGAAGGGACGACAGGATAGTAGTTATTTGTTGTTTCGTCACCGCAACCAAATAAAAGGGAAGTAGAAATCGCTAGGGCCAGGGATGATTTTAACATTTTCATAAAATGGGTCCGCTAATTGCTGAAAGAATTTTGGGACGCGCATGTTATGGGAAGGGTATCGTTCTGTAAGTGACATTTGTCACAGCAAGCTCTATAGGTTGACATCTTGTTGCAGTGAAAGTGTGACATTTGGAACTAGTGTCTGTTATTAGAATAAAGACTTAAAATTCATGTATTTAATTAGATCTGTGAAATAAAAAAGCCCCCATAGCAAAATGAAGGCTTTCGTCTAAAAATCAAACAGTGTTGTTATTGGGGTGTTAAGCGTATTGCTTTACTTTAAGCATATTGTTCCACTGTCATCGCCCAATTTTTCTTCTGCTGTTCAAAATTCATTTTGATTTGTTGGTAACGAACCTTTAGTACTGAGTGTTCGTACTTTTTCACAACGTCTTCGCGTTTACTTTCAATTAGCTGCTTTTTGACTTCGTAGTATTCGTTCATGTTTGATACAAGCGCATCGAACTCTTGTTGAAGCTTTTCCGCGATTTGTTGCTTATCGGCACGGTGCATGATTTTTTGCTGCGTGCGCTTTAATAACATTGATGCTTCGGCTTTTTCAATACGAGCTTGTGGTGTTTTCTTAAGCTTGCTTGCTAAGCCCATTAAAGAAGCACTCTTAATCAACCATTTTGTTGGATCGTATTGCCACCAGTAGATGCCGTTACGGTAGTCGTTCTCAAAGATGTGGTGGAAGTTGTGGTAACCTTCGCCAAAAGTGAGTACCGCTAGCACACCGTTGTCACGCGCTGTGTTTTTGTCGGTAAAAGGTTGGCTACCCCAGATGTGAGCAAGAGAGTTAATGAAGAATGTGGTGTGGTGGTTGAGGACCAAACGAACTGCACCCACAATTAACAACATGCCAAGCACGTCACCGTAAATTACACCTAATGCGATTGGAACACCGAAGTTCATAAGTAGTGCCAATAAAACGTAATGCTTGTGCTGCCACATAACAATCTTATCTTTTTTCAGGTCGCGACAATTTTCGTAATCTGTGTACATTGCAGTGTTGTAATTACGAATCATCCAGCCGATGTGCGAATACCAAAAGCCACGCTTTGCTGAGTATGGGTCTTTGTCGTTGTTATCGACATGCTTGTGGTGCACACGGTGATCAGAAGACCAGTGTAGCGCGCTGTTTTGTAGAGCAAATGCGCCACCTAATGCAAATAGAAATCTTAGGCTTGAATGCGCTTCAAATGCTTTGTGTGACCATAAGCGGTGATAACCCGTCGTGATAGAAAGGTTACAGAACGTAAAACAGATCGCTAGCCATATCCAGTGCTCCATACCATAGCCAAAAAAGTAGCCATAAACGGGAGCCGCGACAACAGCTAACAGCATGCTAAAAGAGAATACAAAAATATTGAGCCAGATTAGTGGTGGCTTTTTTGTTGATGGTTTTTCGGCACTATTCATTAGTAAATTTCCATTGAGCTTACATCTGTTCGCTAGAATATCAGCGTACACGTGTAAGTCAATATTGAAAGTGTAAACGTGTATTAGTATGTTTTGCTTAAATATTGTATAAAGGTAGTGTGAAATGTAGTAGCAAGTCATAAATGGAAGTACTAAGGGCTAATAAATGGAAATTAAGGTAGCTGAATATAAAGATTATGAGCGGATTGCCCAATTACACGCGGATAGCTGGAAGCTATATTACCGTGGCATTCTTGCTGATGATTACCTAGAAAATGATGTTTTGGAGGACAGATCTGTTATTTGGCAGACTCGTTTGATTAACCCTCCTTTCAACCAACATGTTTTATTGCTTGAAGAAGGCGGTTTACTGGTTGGTTTCGTCTGCGCGTTTGGTAATCACAACTTTGAACGTGGTACGTTCATTGATGCGTTACACGTAGACAATAATTACCACGGTCGTGGTGTTGGCAAGCGTCTATTGTCTGAATTGTCAAAGTGGTTGCAGCAATACTATTCTGATTCGGGGCTTTACCTAGAGGTGATGTCTGAGAACCACCAAGCGATTGCTTTTTATCAGGCGATTGGTGGCAAAGAAGAACTAGAGCAAGTTTGGAACGCACCATGTGGCAGCCAAGTGAATGAAAAAGTGATTTCTTGGAGCTCTCCCGTTGAACTTGAACAGAAAACAGCGAGCGTTGTGTATTCTTAGTGGATTCTTGTTGAGTACTGGTTGTTTGCTGAGTAGCAGGTTCTTAACTAAGCTATTTTAAAGCACAAGAACAAAGACAAAAGCCCCGAGCATTCAATTGTTCGGGGCTTTTTTGATTGGATTAATGGTCGTTATAATGAATCGCTAGGGCGCGTGAAATGCTGGGCGATTAATCACTCCATGTGATCTTATTTCTACCGCTCTTCTTCGAAATGTAGAGTGCTTGATCGGCATCGTCGATAAGTTGTTCGACAGAGCCGAGAGCCTGTAACGCATGTTTCACACCGATTGAAATCGTTACTTCTAACCGAAGGAGAGAAGGAGATTCTAATAGGGAGTTAACTAGCGATTCAATTGAAGCCTCAGTTTCTCCTTGGACCATCACCAAAAACTCTTCACCGCCGTATCGAAAGCAGTTACTGCTGGTTGGTAGCCTTTTTTGAATCTCATCGGCCAGTTCTTTGATCACCATATCACCCATTTGGTGGCCGTAGGTGTCGTTAATCGATTTGAAATGATCAATATCTATCATGATCGATGTTATGGATAACTGACGGTCTATGCTTGGTTCGATCACCTGATGAAGATAAAGGCGGTTGTAGCAACCCGTTAGCGCATCTTGATAAGAAAGGGCTTCAAACATATTAGATTGCTTGCGGAGTTGTATTGCTTGTTTACGAAGCTGTTCGGATTGAGTGAAGCGTTTATGCACTTCGAAATCTCGTCTTAAACAAGAAGCTGCAATAAGAATATAAGCTGAAGCGTATACGGAAATTGTTTCTATTTCGTGACTAGGCTCTGCTTCATAAAGCTGAGGGGCAAGGCCAATGAGATAAGCCAAAAAGATAAATGACAGCGTAGAGATGCTGTATTTAACAGACAGTCTTGAAAAGGTTCCGATGTAGATCATGACTAGAATGATGCCACCTTGGTAATCGAAATTACTCAGCTCGATAGCGAGTCGGCCTACATAGACCAAGAAAAGCGAGCTAATTACAAGGAAGGTACTTTCTATGAGTTCTAAAACGTTGGGTTTATTTGTAATGCAGTATCTGGCGACAGCCATCATCAATAGAAAAAGTAAGACTCGGAAAATGATAGGTGTTACACACTCTGTACCAAAGTGAATGTAGTCAGTGATGATGAATGCACAGAATATTGAGATCGGGATGTAGATGAAATTTATGTACGGCAAATAAATTTCATTATCGAAATAGGTTTTAAATCTTTGATTCTTGAACCCAGAATAAGAGCGCATTGAGAAATTAGCCGAGATTGATACACAATAATTTGCGTAGTATGTCACAGTCTTTGGGATTGTAAATGACCATTTCTATAGATTTGTCAGTATGTTAGCTAGATCAACAAACGGTACAAGGCAATATTCACGCTCTATTATCGGTAGAACGTGAATATCTTAGAGGCTGGTGTAAGAGTGGTTAACAGAAACTAATGGAGATTAACAAAAACTAATAGCGATTAGCGCTTGTTCTTCAAGTAACGCTTACGGCGCTCTTCTTTCTTCTTAATCTGCTGCTCAGCTTTCAGTGCAGCTGCTTCTTCTACTTCAACCAACTCTTTGGTGATCATCTCTGGTAGTTCTAGCGTTACTTTACCTAAAGTACCGCTGCGAAGTTCGTGAAGAAGGATTTCAGAACACTTGTGAATGTCTATATGACCGCCAGCACGAAGTGCACCACGCTTACGACCAATCGCTTCCATCAATTCGATGTCAGACTCTGGCAGCTCTTCAATTTGGTAGCGTTCCTGCAGTAGGTGAGGGTACTGCTTTGCTAGGTATTCTACTGTGTAGAATGCCACTTCGTCGTATTCCATTGCTGTATCTTTTACCGCACCAGTCGCAGCTAAACGGAAGCCGCTGTGTGGGTTTTCTACTTTAGGCCAAAGGATCCCAGGAGTATCTGAAAGGATCACGCCGTTTTGCAGGTTGATACGTTGTTGGCGACGAGTTACCGCAGGTTGGTTACCCGTTACCGCAATCGTACGTCCAGCCAAGCAATTGATAATGGTCGATTTACCCACGTTAGGGATACCCATAATCATTGTTCGAATGTTCTTGCCCATTTGCTCACGGTGCGGTGCCAGTTTACGTACTAGCTCCATCACGTGGTTAACTTCTTCTTTTACGCTGGTGGTAATGGCAATCGCTTTAACGCCTTGCTCTTTCTCGAAGTGCTCAATCCAACGCTCAGTAAGCTCAGGATCGGCAAGGTCGCGCTTGTTCAACACTTTTACACAAGGCTTATCGCCGCGCAGTGAAGAGATCATTGGGTTTTCACTACTGAACGGGATACGAGCGTCCAGTACTTCGATGATCACATCAACCTGTGGGATAACTTCTTCGATTTCTTTGCGGGCTTTATGCATGTGACCCGGAAACCATTGAATAGACATAGAGATAAACCTTGATAAATATATTTGCTGCACATTGTAAGGGTTGGATGATACGTGTAAAGGTATATCTATCCCGACCTTCAATGAGTTCATTGAGTTTGCTTGAAGTATAGGCGAAGTGGTGATGTTTATTCAGTTGATGATTGCTCTAATAAAGGTGGGAGCCGCTAATGTTGTGAAGCATAAAAAGCCGCTATATCTCTCAAGTCTTGATCATCGAGCTTACTGAGTTGTGCTCGCATCATTTCTGCGTAAGCGCCTTGTCTATCTCCGCTTTGGTAAGCTTTCATCGTGTTATAGAGGTAAGTTGAATCTTGACCCGAAAGTTTGGGGTAATCAGTGTTACTTGTTTCACCCGTGGGGCTATGACAGAAAGCGCAACTTGGTGATTTCATTTTACCCAGTTCAGGATCGCCAAAATCAGAGGCATGAAGGCTAGGGGAAAGAGTGAGTAATAGTAAAGCGAAGGATTGATAAGTCATGTTTTTACTCCAGTTAAAAACATAACAATAATGCTTACCCTAAGGGGAAGCTCAAGTCTGAATTGCTATAGATGCTAATGGTGTTAACAGTTAAAGCGTACTTTTTGCTCTGATAGGTAAGTAGAGGGGCTGCAGAAGTGATGTTTCCGAGAGTTGACAAGTTCGACTCGTATTTTAGAGGGCGGGATGTTTTTCTACTTTTTAAAGTATGATTAAACCACAGACGATTCGATTTAAACTTCGTTTATTGCCCTGACAGTGATTCTATGAGGAACTGAATAATATCAGGTCACCTATCAAGGGCTTAAATTCTAATACGTCTGTTTGAAAAAGAACTGTAATCGGAATTTTTATATTTATGTTCATAATTTCAACTATATGTCTGGTTGTATAATAGTCTCTAAACTATTGATAAAATGTGCTTTTCTTATCGCTTCTTTTCTATTAGTGACATTTATTTTTTTGTATATGTTGTATACGTGCGTTTTTACCGTACTTTCTGAAATAAATAGTTCGCTTGATATCTCTAGATTTGAATCTCCTCTGACAACTCGTTTAAATATCTGAGCCTCTCTTTTCGTCAGGTTAGACAGTATTACCTGAGACTTGAAAGTATAAGAGCACGCATTGGATAAAATATGTGACATTAACTTCCTAGGTAGCCATAGATCGTCATCACATACTGTTTTTAAACAACGTGTAAGGTGTTCAATAGGAGCATCTTGATAAATCATCCCCTTTATATTAAACAGGTTGAATATCTGCATTACGGTAATACTCTGTCCGGTAATATCTGAGGGAACGTCATAGACTACCCATTTACTGGACTCTATTTTTGATAAGATGATGTTGATATCTTCGATATTTTCCAAGAGTAAGTAGCTAATGAGAACGACATCGAACGTTTTATGATTACGAGAGCGCTCAATGCTTAAAATACATTCCCTGCTAAAAGAAAAATCACTGTATTTCCCTATTTCTCGTTGAATAAACTGGTTGTTAATACCGTTGTCACCTACCAGGAGTATGTGCTTTAAATTATTTTTATTTTCATACATAATTTACTCCGAAACTGAAAAATCACGTTTGATTGTATGATGATGGATTTTATATAATTGAGTTGCATATCTCACTTTTTATATAATTACATAATTATGGTTGTTGTGAAAGTTGGGGTTCGATAGAAATTTGTAATGTATCGTCATATTGTCCTCCTGGTTTGTTCTCTGTCTCACCGATGACAAAACTCAAAGGAATAGGCTGACCAATCGTAGCGGAAAGACGTTGAATTCTTGCGTCAAGTTGTTCAAGGTTTACTCTGTCGTTTTCGAGGGAAAGTTCGTATGGAATGTCCCATTTTGCCTCATTGGATTCATGACGTAGCATTCCTTGATGGGTTGATTCCAATACGATGGTATAAGCTGTGTTGCTTTGAACCCATAGGTTAGGTGCGGAACGAATAACCTTGTTGGAATATAAAGTCCCTAGATCAAGGTCATAATGTTGTTGGGTCAATCCATAAAAATGAATTTTTGCAGCAGGCGGAACGTTAACAGATACCGGGAGTGAACTAGGGCTAATTTCTATTTGTTTACTATCTGAGGTATTAGAAGGCGAGACTTCCAATAACCCTCGATAGGTTCCTGACGCTAACCATTGTTTACTTGGGAAACGCATTTGTATCGTTGCCGAAGGTTGGCTGTCGGTTAATGATAAGTGCCATTGATTAGCCACTGACATACCAATCTGCCCACTCCATTCAAAGTCGAGTTTTGCTTGGTTTGCCCCTTTTAACGATCGACTGGTATCGTTAAGTTGTAAAATTAAGCCTAATTTGCAGGGTTCGCCAATTATGATCGCATCTATACGGTAAGTGTTTATTGTTGCGAACGTTCCTGCGCTGAAAACATCATATTGTGATTTCGATGAGACGGGTTGAATAGTCAAGGCACTGGCTTCACACGCCAATGCCGAAGGTACATGGTTTATGGCGATGAGGAACAAGGATCCCCAAAGAACTTGTTTATTCCACATAAACATCTCCTAGTCTTATCAAGTTGTCACTGCGTTCACTGAGGGTAATGATGACTGATTCTTGTTCTTTAGTGTCGAGTACCAATTGATATTTTCCCGGCTTTAATCCAGAGATTGCGAATATGCCGTTACGATTGGTAAAGAAGTCAATCGGCAACTGTTTTGCCTCACCAAGGTAATGTGCTACACCAGCGACAAGTGAAATAGGGTTGTTACTTTGACGATCGAATAGCTTGCCAATAACAGTTAACACAGCATCAGATCCGATCTGTAGCTGGAATCCCCGTTTATAACCAGGCTTGATCCAAAAAGCACCATCGCCTAAGTCATACCCTGGTGGCAAGTTATCGACCTCGTAACCGACTACTTGGCCATTATAAGCAACAAGGTCAGGAACCATGGCACTTGCATCTCCTTTAAGGTAAACGCGTGCGTACTCACCATCTTTTGTTGGGTCGACAGCCACGTCATTTTTTGCGAGGCTTTCGTGCTTGCTAACAATAGCAAATGCTTCGCGCACCGGTCTGCCGATCGTCACAGATGAACCTGCAAAAGCAAGGGCACTACTTATAGTCACATCAGTACTGTGATTTCGTGTTTCACCACTAATGTCTTCAAGCCGCGAAGCGTGGGTCGCGTTTAATTCATAACGGTTAGCCGTGTAGTTAATCCCAGCATCCATATCGGCATCCGTTTCTTCGTTAGTAATGACACTCGCAAACGCCGACATCCCCCCTGTGTTACCAATATTATTCTGATAGCTGTAATCTAAGGCGGCTTCATTAAGCTCTGTGGTGTAACGACCGACAACACGAGTTTGTCGACTAAGAGGCCAACTTATGGTGACAGTAGTGCTGATATCATCGTCTTCGGTTGCGTTATGCCGATAGTTAACACGGGCACTCCAGGTGGCGGGGGTATCAAACAGTCCGTCCGATAAACTCGGGCTAATCAGCCAATAATCGTTTTCTTTGTCTACTCCCGAGCGATAATTGAGGGTCATGGCCGCGCGTAAAGACTGACCAAGGTAAATAGAGCTGAATGCAGATACATAATGGGTGGTTAAGTTGATATCGATATCGGAAGCATCAAACCCTGAGACCCCAGCAAAATTGTTGGTCAGATATTCATAGCTCACACTCAGTTGTGGGGACAGCGTATTCGTATTGGAAAATTCCGCATCGAACGCAAATTTGTAAGCGTCGCCAGTTCCAAATGTAGGGTGTTCGCTACGCGAAGCATTGAGTTCAGTGACGCCCCATGTAGAAGCGAATAACGCGGTAGCACCATATTGGTAAAGATCTTCACGGGTTTGGAAGTTGGTACCTAACGTTAACCAAGGATTAATACCCACATCGACATAACCATGGAAAATACGCTCGTTGGTTAGGTATTCTAGTTGTCCATTTTGTAATTCAGAAGGCGCTCCATACATGATGCTATATTCAAACTCACCGCTATTGAGCAAATCGTTACCGGTTGCAATAGAAAACTCGATGCGTTCTTCATTACCTGAGCGGTCGGTGATGACGAGTACAATATCATTGCTACCTTGCGCCAGGGGTATATCACTAAGGTTATAGCTACCAGCACCTAGGGTTAATCTTTGGACGGCAATCCCATCTATATAGACATCGACATTTGACGCCCTTTGAAGTGTGAATGATTGATTGGCTCGTGGTCGAGCGTTTCTGGTTGGAATGAGTGTGAAATCTCGAGTTAAGCCAATACCAAGTATGTCGGTGCTGTCCTGAAAAGATTGACCACTGTTGTACATATCGCCGAGCACAAGTCGCGTGCCTTGTTCTGCAAAGTCAATATTAAGACGAGATCCTTCTCTTACGTATCGCGAATCTTGTGATGAGCTGTTTTCTAAATAGGATTCATATTCAAAGTTTAGAAAACCAATGTTAAGTGCTGAGTCAAACTGACTGCGATAGAGGTCCTGCCTTGACGAATTCTGATCGACATATTGGCTCTCGTTAGCCGAAAGGGCAAAGTTAACGTATCCACTAAGCAAACTTGGCTCGGCATAGTTATAAAAATCATCTGCACCGTTCATAGACAATTGCTGGGTTAAGCTAAATTCAGGCGGTACTGTCACGATGCATTCTAATGAAGAAAAATCGAAACTAAGACCTAATCCTACGCTCTCAAAATGGTGCTGAGACAGTATCTTATCGTCTGTTGTGTCATTGAGTTCCCCAATACCTTCTTGAGTTACGACGGACGAAAGGAGAGAAAGCGTACTTTCCTTTGGTAACAAGATTTCATTGTTTGCGGTAATGATGATGTCCGCTTCCCCAAGTATGGTGTCACTTATCCTTAACAAAGAGGTAAGTTGAATATCTCGTCCTGTCGGGTTCAAGACCATTTCTTGCCCCCAAGCTGCAGGGCTTAAGGCGGCACAATAAAAAAGTACTAATCCCAAGACATACAAAACTTGCCACATCTTGTGATGGGTTTCAGTTTTCATGCCCATGGTAAGTGCCCATTGGTAAGTAATTTAAAGAAGAAGGCAAAGTAATAGTGGAGCGTGGTGGAATAAACTGTTCACCTAAAGCCGCATGTACTTTTTGGCTCTGAGATTCGAGCCCCGTAAAATGAAGTAACGATGTATAGGTAAATCGCGACCCAGAATTAGTGAGTGTTAGTTTACCTTGTTCATCTATGTGTAATTTCACGTCAGGCTCTAAAGAGGATGAGTGAATGTGTAACAACGCATTGTAGTGAACTTGTAAATTGATACCGGTTGTTAAGCCGATGGGTTTGTCTATTCTCGCGTTGTTCTGGCCAATATTCACGGTACTGAAGCGAACGAAGTAACTCTGGGAGGTTTCGAGTGATCGGTTTCCCAACCACTGTATACGGAATACTTGACGTGCACCGGGTGCCAACATTGCGGCTGGTGGAAACACAAACATCTCTTCACTCGATAGATCTGATGTTTGGAACGTGCCATCAGATAAGAAGTTCAAACGACGAACGTTAGCTTCTAGTGGGAGAGCTTGTGTTGAATTGTTAGTGACAACCAGTTGCGATGTTGCCCGGTGATCTGTATTGAGCTCGATGACGGTTGGAAACAATGTTATGCCAAACGTTTGTGCACACAGAAGCCAATAAATGAGCCCACCCAAGATATAGCGTCTCATTGCTATTGATCCTGCTCTATTTCAATCGATAGGGTGTTAATGTCATAATTTTTAAGAGGCTGCATTTCGAAAAAGCGAGTGGAGTAGGGAAGAACCAAAGTACCCGGAATACGTTTAGCGATTTCTACGCCTTTTAAATATGTTGAATTTTTACCATCAGATATCTTCCATGTTGTATTGGTTAATCGACCATAACTATTACCACTGTTAAGTACTTCAAGAACCCATTTGTTCTTTTTGTCATTTTGCTCGATGCTTTTAATTTCTAGCTGGGAAGCTGTGTTCTGAGGTCGCACGTTGATAAGCGTATTAAACTGAAGCAAAAGACTTACTTGCCCTTGATTACTGCTCGCTCTTTGAACTTTTACTTGCTTAACAGCAATGCGATACGCTTTAGATTCTGTGATGGAAGGATCGCCCAAATACCGCACCATAATGGATTGTGATCGTCCAGGTTCTATTATTGCGGTCACCGGTATCACTAATAGCTCGTCATCTGCAGGCGTCGTGGTCTCTTTTCCATATTCGTTCATGGTCATAAATACTGGAGACAATTCAACCGTGAGTGGTTCGGTTGAAGAATTTTCAACCCTCATGGTCATTTGAGCTCTTTTGCCAAGCGGTGTCATTTCCATAGACATCGGTTCGACTTTGAACGCATGAGCGGACAGACAAGTGAATGACAATAGGAAAAGAACGATCCATTTATGCATGATCCATTTATACATAGCGAAGAGCTCCAAATTAAACTTATGTCGTTGATATTGATATCGAGATTAAGTCGGAGGCCAAATAATAGCCCCCGACTTATTAACCTCTAATTTGAGGTGATATTTACGGTTAATGTATCTGAGTAGCCACCTGCCCACGGGGAGGTTTCTGTCGTCACAATATCAATAGATGCGGCAACACCTGTCGCTAATGCTCCAGAACCGCCATAAGAATTACTGACTGAAACGTCATTTAGACCTGGGCCCCCTGGTGCATTAAGCGTGAAAGCAGCTAAACCTGAAGGATTAAATGTTGCATCGTAGGTAAGAGCGTAGTCTTCGCTATCGTCTGACTCTAGACCACCTTCAGCACTTGTCAGTGTCACAGTTGCACCATCGACGTCATTACACTTCATGTTAAGACCACTAACAGAAAGGTTTTGAATTTGAGAGACGTTACCGAAGTCCATCAGTTGCGTTGAAAGACCAGTAACTTCACATACAGGTGAAACAAAACCAACTAACTGGACATCACCAGGAGCGGCTTGGACTTGAGCACCAAAAATAGCAGTGACTGTTGCTGCGTAGAGTGTTAGCTTTTTCATTAGAAATTCCTTTATCTTAAATGATTGGCTCGAATACTGCTGAGCGTTTGTTGTTCTGCAGATACATTGCAGAGTTTTCACTTTGTCACGCTATGAATCGAAGGGTAAACTTCGATCTCAATAACGTCTTGATAATAACCTGCGAAACGCAAGCTATTTTCGAGTGCTACCCTAAGGCTCCCATGTTGAGCGAAAGGAATAACACCAGAACTGTTTATCATTACCGGTGAAGTAAGTTGGCTGCTGTGCCTACTTTCGTAAAGACGAATTTCGTCTATTTGTAATGAAAAATTGTAACTCTCAATAATATCAACCCCTTGGTGTTGATATTTTAAGCCTCCATATTTTGAGTTGATCGTTATACCCAACGGACGGTTACAATACATATTAAAAGGCAGCGATTGCACATCACGGTGTTCCGTAAAATTCATAATATTGCCAGAGAAAAAGTTTATTTCGCATCGATCTTTGATCTGACCACTAATTCCTAACGTTAAGTTGTTAGCGCTAGCATAGAATGAAAGTGACAGACTAAAAATTAACACGGAGACGATGAAGTTATGAAGAATCCGAAATACTCTAACCATAATTTCACCTCTCACTGATTGAATGTAACTTGTTGCTTAACTTTCAAAACTATAAGTGCTTTAAAAAATGGTGAAGTAGTAAAAAAAGTTTATTATTTAGGAGAAGTATGAGTTTTAGTATGATTTTAAGCAGAGAGATAGAAGCGAAATTATTAGAGAATAATTTAATATTCAATTAGATAGGTTGGTTTTACTCAATGCTAGTATTAACGGAGGTTTTTTATTTAATTGATTAAAATAGGACTATGGTCTATACGGACGTTTTGGGTCTTTTGATGGGTTACTGTCATCATGAATGTGACAGCATTATTAACGAAAACACTAATTTTATTATTTAATTTATAAGTTGATTGTAGCGATTCTAAATTGTAATAATGGACAGCGACTATCTACTATTTCTTTATTGAAATTAGTTCTTTACAAGAATCTATTAGGATTGATGTGTTCTATTTTTAATTACCGTGTACGTGGTGATTAAACACTTTAAGCTATTATTACTAAGTCATTTACCTTTAGTGACAATACAATGCGGATAATCCATTAATATAAATTAAACTTAAACAATAATTTAATGTTTAAATGTTAGAATAATTCTCAGAGGGTATTCTCATAGGCCAAAACGAGATTGCGTTCTGTTCCAGTCAATCAAGTGTGTTTATTAGAAAACTAGCATGTGTCGAAGGCTATTTGGGCTGTGGAATTGGTTAATGATTTTGCTGAAAGAATAAAGCTTCCCACAGGGGAAGCTCAAATCTCAATTGCTATAGAGGCTAATCTCGTCAAGAGTTAAAGCGCATTTTCTAGCTTTGTTAGGAAAGTAACGATGTCTTCTGAACTGATGTCTCTATGGGTAACAAAACGTACTGGATTACCAGGCGACATAGTAATGCCTTGTTCACCTAACTCTCGTGTGATGCGGTTAATATCAACAGACTCATCTAACTTAGCGAACACGATGTTCGTTTGAATGAAATCAGGATTAACAGAGAAGCCTTCTAGTTTACTTAGGCCAATCGCTAGGTTTTTCGCGTTCTCGTGGTCAGTTTTGAGTTGAGCTACGTTCTCAGTCAGCGCCATTTTACCTGCGGCGGCAAGAATACCCGCTTGGCGCATACCGCCACCGACCATTTTACGCAGTCGACGAGCTTTAGCGATGTACGCTTTGTTGCCAAGGAGTAGTGAACCGATTGGAGCGCCTAAACCTTTTGATAAGCAAATTGTCATAGAGTCGAAGTGTTGTGCGATCTCTTTGATGTGTATATCTAGCGCCGCTGCTGCATTATAAACGCGCGCGCCATCTAGGTGCATTTGCAGGCCATGTTGATTTACGAACTCACGAGCTTCTGCCAAGTACGACATTGGCAGCACTTTGCCATTAATGGTGTTTTCTAAGCTCAGAAGCTTGGTGCGAGCGAAATGGCTGTCATCTGGCTTAATTGCAGCAGCAAGTTTTTTAAAATCTAACGTGCCGTCTGGGTTGTTCTCAATGGGTTGAGGTTGAATCGAGCCGAGCACTGCAGCACCGCCGGCTTCATACTTATAGTTATGCGCTTGTTGGCCACAAAGGTATTCGTCACCACGCTCACAGTGTGCCATTAAACCAAGTAGGTTGGCTTGTGTCCCTGAAGAAGTGAACATCGCTGCTTCAAAGCCGGTTTCATTGGCAGCCCACTGTTCCAATTCGTTTACAGTTGGGTCATCGCCATAAACATCATCGCCCACTTCTGCATTTGCCATTACGTCACGCATAGCTTGCGAAGGTTTAGTTACGGTATCAGAACGAAAGTCCATGCTTCTCTCCTAGAGTACTTTAGGTAGTCATATAGTTGGCTATAGATAGCCACATAGTTGGGCTTTGCTTAAACAAGCGATAGTTTTTGTATCGGTGATTTGATCGTGTCGTATTTTGTTGTGCAGATCTTCTAAGCTCAGCTCTATCACTTCTATAACTTCATCTTCGTCGCATTCAAAGCGGGTAGTGAGGCTAAGATGTTTTGCGACAAATAAATGCTGAATTTCATCACAGAATCCAGCCAAAGGTGTGACTTGTCCTAAGCTCTGAAAAGAAGTTGCACTGTAACCGGTTTCTTCTTCCAGTTCGCGCTGGGCACATTGAAGAGGTGTCTCATCAATTTCCATCGTGCCTGCAGGTAGCTCCAAAAGCCATTTCTTAAGAGAAGGACGAAACTGATTAATGAGGATGATTTTTCCTGACGAAGTGATAGGAAGAATAACGGCCGCGCCAGGGTGGTGTATTGTTGTATGTTTTACCACGACGTTCGTAGGGAGCGTCACGTTCTCTTCGATGAGAGAAATACTTTTCCATTGATGGATAACTTTACTCATGCAATTTGGCCACATTCCTTGCCAATTTTTCGTATAACTGAAGACGTGTACCACCATAACGTCTATGGTGTCGAAAATAAAAGAAAAATTAGGCTTAGTAATAGATTTAATGTCACGCCGTTCGTGATGTTACTCTCATAATTGGAATCTATGATTGCGCGAAAATTGCAGCGTAACCATCTGATATAAAGGCAACTCAATAATAAAAGATACTTGTAACAAAGTGCTAACAAATGTATAAAAACGTATCTACACTCTCAACTGTTCAAAGATTTTCGGAGTAACGCATGAACCCTTCTATTTCCTCACATGCTGACAAGGCGCTACTCTCTGAAAGAATTAATAAATTAGCACATGCTCTCTCTGATGGCGTTTATGAAAGAGAAGACACGATTAAGCTTTGTTTACTGGCGGCCCTGGCTGGCGAAAGTGTGTTTCTATTAGGTCCTCCGGGCATCGCAAAAAGCCTTATCGCTAAACGCCTCATCCAGGCTTTTGACAACAGTAGCTATTTCGAATATTTGATGACCCGTTTCTCTACTCCAGAAGAAGTGTTTGGCCCACTAAGTATTCAAGAATTAAAAGATAACGGTCGCTATGTCAGACTGACCGAAGGCTACCTACCAACAGCACAAGTTGTATTTCTTGATGAGATCTGGAAAGCAGGTCCTGCAATCCTAAATACGTTGCTTACGGTCGTTAACGAAAAGACATTCAAAAATGGCGCAGATATCGAACGCGTACCGATGCGCTTATTAGTGTCTGCATCCAACGAACTTCCAGATGAAGACAGCGGCTTAGAAGCTCTTTACGACCGGATGCTCGTTCGTGTGTTCGTAAACCGTATTCAAAACAAACAAAACTTCAAATCGATGCTGACGACGGGTACCTCTCAGGAAGCTGTGATTCCAAAAGGATTGGCGATTACTGATATTGAATACCATCAATGGCAGAAAGAGCTCGATAACCTGGAATTGACAGATAACTCGTTCAACAAGCTATTTGAACTGAAAAGCATGCTTGAAGAGACTGTCAAAAAGCAAAGTTCGGCTACTGAAACTGATCTATACGTATCGGACAGACGCTGGAAGAAAGCGGTCAAGCTGTTGAAGGCAAGCGCATTCTTCAGTGGTCGTGATAGCGTAAATCCGCTGGATATTATGCTACTGCAAGACTGTTTATGGCATAGCCCAGAATCGCGTGATGTGGTTCGTAGTGTGGTAAAAGACTTTGCATTGAACCGAGCGTTTGACCAACAAGAGTCGAAAGCTCAAATTGAAATGTCCCGTGAAGAACTCGAAGAGATTCAAGACGATGTTGAATCAACGCTGTCTGTGTCGCTCTCTATGGAGTCAACCAGTGGCTTGCTGCGTAAAGACGTTTATCAGAATGACATCAAGAACGCGAAAATGTACAGCGTCGGCAGTGCATACAACCTAGTTAAACTGGTGATGCTGCAAAGCAACATGTCGGTGTCTGAATCTGAGAAAGGCGATAGCCGTTGGGTATACGTAGCCAAAGACGATTTTGATCGAGTTCTTAAAGAAGGCCATGGCGACATTTACGGTTACGTTAACGAAAATAAAAACCTATGCCGTTTAAAACTCGACTTGGATGCATCGAACCAGTTAGTCATTAAAGATATTGCCAATCGTTCTGTACTGGTGAGTGTGGTTACAACTGACGGTTTAGACCAAGAATTATACAACAAGTGGTTGAGTGGTGCTGAGAAAGCCCTAGAGCAGTTAACTGAAGCTGAATTCAAGTTAAAACGAGTTCGCACTGAATTCCATGATGCGCTACCTCATAACTATATTGACCCTGACTTACCGAAAGCGATGGAATCAAGCTTGCAAGCAGTAACGCAAGATCTTGAAACCACGAAAGTGAAGAGTAGCAAGATCGCACAGCGCATTAAGTTCATGAGTCAGTACTTCGAGTAAGGGGAGAGCATATGTTAGGAGCAGACGGCTTAAACCTCGCTTTGATGGTGGCTGATTCAGGCATCATTGATACAGCGATGAATGACCTCATCGCTCGTTCTCAAGTCATGATGGCTGCTGAGAACAAGGGCGTGAAAACGTCGGTTAAAAACCATTTGGTTAAGTGGCGCGGTAAAGTGAAAAAACGTGTCACAAAGGTGTGTGAAACGGATCGTTTCCAAGAAGAGATTGCTCTGTACCAAGAGGTTATCTACTGGGATGAACCCCAGTTTTTTGATGAGATTGATAGTGTCATCAAAAAATTGGAGTGGCACTCAGCGTTCTACCTACAAGCAAGACGCTTGATGGAAAACAACAAAGGCGTTTATAACGCGATGTTTCCACACTATTTTTGCGATCAATGGTACCAATCACTGTCAGACGCCATTAAACAAGCTCAAGTAACCGAACTCGAAACAAGCAAAGAAAAAGTCTTAGCTGATCTTTATCAACGCATGGAAACCATGAAAAACATGGATAAAGTGACGGAGTCGGGTGATGAGGGTAGCGTAGGGCGCTTGTGGGACATGGCATCTGCCAAATTAAGCAAAACTGATCTCACCATCATGAAGCGTCATGCGGAGTTCTTGAATAAGCACAAAGGCCTGCAAGATATCGCTGAAAAGCTAGGTCGTATGGCTAGCGAGGAAGATGATCCTTCTTTGCATAAAGCCCCTGTAGAAGAACTGCAGATGGTTGAAGAGAAAAGTGATGAGGCGGTCGATGATATTGTTGGGATTCATGAAAGTGATGACCTCAACAAAATGCTGCCGAACGAGACCATGTTCCTAGCTTATCCTGAACTTGAGGTTATCTTTTATAAACATTTGGCTGACAAACGTTTACTTAGCTATCGCTCGCAAGGTAAGTCACGCACGTTACGTAAAGTAAAAGCGCAAAAGCCCGATAGCAAAAACGTCGATATTGAAAAAGGTCCGTTCATCGTCTGTGTGGACGCTTCTGGTTCTATGAGTGGGTTCCCAGAGCAGTCAGCCAAAGCAATGGCTTACGCTTTGATGCAAATCGCGCTTGCGGAAGAGAGAGACTGTTACGTGATTCTGTTCTCTTCTGAGCAGATTACCTATGAATTAACAAGACAAGATGGCCTGCGTGAAGCGAGTGACTTCTTAAGCTATTCATTCCACGGCGGCACGGATCTAGAACCTGTACTCATGAAGTCGATTGACCTAATGACGGGTGATAAATACAAGAACGCAGATTTGATCGTACTTTCTGACTTTATTGCCCCTAAGCAATCTGATGAAATGATTGCACAGGTTGAAAAATTGAAAGAGCACAAAAACCGTTTCCATGCGGTCAGTCTTTCTAAGTATGGTAACCCTCAACTTATGACCATGTTTGATCACTGTTGGTCGTATCATCCAAGTCTCGTTGGCCGCTTCATGAAGAAGTGGTAGCGCTAGAACTTCTTATTTAAATCGTTTTTGCTGTGTGTTTTTTGATTGAAGAGATCGAACATGCAGCAATTTGATTTAAATGTCAGCAAACAGAATGTAAATTCACATTTTTGTTTGACTATCTTCACTCAATCCGTAAAGTAGGCACCCGAACACAGCGGGGCTAACGTTTAGTCGGTTCTAACGTGTTGAAAAATGGCGCCTTGGCAGAGTGGCTATGCAGCGGATTGCAAATCCGTGGACCTCGGTTCGACTCCGGGAGGCGCCTCCATTC
>NZ_JANVFC010000003.1:0-403201 GCF_025195005.1 Vibrio sp. NC2 | reverse complement strand
GACGTGCCATCTAAGTATTGCTTAGCAATGATACATTTTAGCTCTCGGCTATATTTGGACATAAAAAGACCCCCAATAATTGGTGTCCAACTATTGGGGGTCAGTTCACTTTTCAGGCTTTTGAAATACAGTCGAACAACATTTATTGGTAGGGTTTGAAATGACTTTATGAACAAATTTTCACGATCAAGTAAATCTTATCGGGCCTCAGTGAGACAGCATAAGACATCGAAAAAATCACTTCTTATTATTCTGCTCAACCAGCTTTTCATTCCACGCTTCGTTGCCGTCTCGCTTACTGACATCATACTCAGAACAGAACTGCGATATGGTCATGTTGTTATCGCCCGTCGCTAACTTTAATGCCAACTGAACTTGTTGAAGCTTGCTTTGAAGGCGAAGGTTTTGGCCTGCCTTTGGGCTTTTTTCTTTGGCGAACTTTAAAGCGGCGTGTTTACGCTCGGCAGCGCCAGCTCGGCGATCCGCTTCTGATAATAGATATTTTAGCTGCGCGACACTCTTGCCCTTCTTAAAGGCAGGCTCAAGCAACTCAACGCATTCATCAAATGATGGATTTATAACATATGGATCAATTCTATGCGCTTGTTGACGCATCCACTCTAGCGCGAGCTTTTCATCTGACATTTTGCAATCTTTACCAATAAAACAGCCGTACATGGTATCGCTCAATAGCAAACCGCTGCAATAAAAAATTGAGTAACTTTTGCCTTTTTAATTAGAGCTTGTCGTTAAGTATCAATAACACCAAATCCAACCGCTGCCTTAACCCCGCAACGAAGAGCCAAACTTGACGCTATTGATACCTCATTCGGCCTTTTTAACGCATCACAAACAGCTCTTCGTGATAATTCTGGTCAACATTAAACTTGTACGCATCGAGTTCTTTTTTAAGCGACGTTGAGAACAACTCTGGCCCACAAAAATACAACTCATAAACGTTTAGATCACCACATTGACTCGCGATTCTCTCTGCATTTAATCGCGGAGAGTGCAAGGTATCTATTACGTTCAGCTTGACACCGACTTGATGCGCAAGGTGCCATAATTCATCGACTAAATGCTCATCGACACCACGGGTACAGTAAAACAGTTCAATTCGAGGATGAGTTTTCTCTGTTTTGAGCGCTTCAAGCGTTGCAAAAAACGACGCTATTCCGACACCACCAGCAATCCAAATTTGTGGCTTGTTTAGGTCAAACTCAAGTCGACCATAAGGCCCTTCCACCGTAACCGCATCGCCCGCATTAACTCGTTCATAAAGACCATTCGTAAAATCACCCAACTCTTTAATCAAGAAACGCAGTTCTGAATCTTCGCTTCCCGAAACAATGGTAAACGGGTGCGGGTCTTCATTACCGAAGCGTAAGTAAGCAAACTGCCCTGCTTTGTGTCCTCGCCATGATGTACTTGGCTTTAGCACTAACTCCATCACTTCAGCTTTGGGAAAGTAGCGAGTGGAAACGACAGAAGCAGAATAACGATTACGACGCCCTACAAAGCCCAATAAACTATAAATCGCCGCAACAGACCCAACCAAAGCAAATGCCACTGTTAGATAATAAATAGGTTCTCCCCAATACGCTCGTTTAAGCAGGATTACTGAGTGGAAAGCGATAAACAGGTACGCAACCGACATCAGACGGTGCGACAATTTAAACGGTTTGTACTTCACTGCCGCCCATAGTGACGCCACCAGTAAAATGAGCAACAAGTAGAAGCCCCACTCGCCAATACTCTGAGCAATACCGCGTAATTCATTGACCCATAACTCCCATCCAGTCAAAACAGCTTGCGGCCCTGAACCATCGTGTCGAACAGGCTTATCTAACACACCAGACACCACCAATGACTTAGGTATTTGGTACCACAACCAGTGTGTCACACCCAGTGCAACACCGCCGATACCGAGCCATTTATGGACTCGATATGCTTTATCCATACCTTTCAGCCAATTCTCAACCATAGGCAAACGCATCGCCAAGATCATTGTGATGGACATTAACACCAGAGACAAAATACCTGAGTACTGAATCATGGCTGAGCGCCATTCAAAGACATCGCTTGAAGCGAATAATTGCGGTTCCATCGCAAACCAAAAGGCTGACATTGTGGCAATCATTGCCCAAATGATATTGCGGACTGTTTTCATTTGTTAACACTCATAAAGACGACATCATTACTTTAGCTCCTGTGATGTAAAGGGACGTCAACGTACGTAAATCTATGCAAAGGATCTCGTTCATTGTGCTGTAGCAGAGATAAAAGAGACAGGCTGCCCATGACCAAACTAAGCACTCTGCTGATCGATAGAGGATGCTTCTGCGTAAATATGACTTGGTTAGTAAACAAGTCGTCGAAACAAAAGTGAGAAGAAGAGAAGATATGAAGGAAATGACCCTTTCAAGACAAGATATCCAAGCAATGGATCAACGTGAGCGTGCTCGTTTAATTAATTCCTTATCGGGGTTCAAAAGCGCTAACCTTATTGGCACCTGCGATAAACAAGGGCTAGAAAACCTTGCTGTGGTGAGTTCTGTGGTTCATTTAGGGTCGAATCCCCCCTTGTTTGGTTTCATCGTCCGACCTGCAGAAAGTCGCCGTCATACATTAGAGAATATCCTAGAAACTCGACACTTCACCATCAACAGCATCGGTGCGGGCTTTGTTCAAAAAGCCCATCAAACTTCCGCTCGTTATCCTAAATCAATCTCAGAATTTAACGCGGTCGGTCTCACGTCCTATTACGATGATGTGTTCCCTGCTCCTTTTGTCTTGGAAAGTCCTCTGAAAATAGGCTTGGTTTTCAAAGAACAAATCACAATTGAAAGTAACCAAACTCAAATGTTGATTGGTGAAGTTGTTACAATTCACGCGCCAAAACGTGCCGTGATGCCGGACGGCTACCTAGATTTAGAAGCGTTAGATTTAGTCACTATTTCTGGGCTAGACAGCTACCATGTCACGCAGAGGCTACATCGTTTAAGCTATGCCAAGCCAAATAAGTCGCTGTTTCCACTGACCCACGAAGGCAGCCCAACCTCATGGGAAGCTTTCGAACACAATCTAACTCATTTTGTTCGGTAATTTACTCACAAAGGTGCTAACTTTCGTTCATAAATACTATTCATAACGGTGTGGTTTAAAGAATATGGCTCAATGCCCAGCATCCGATAAGAATGCTCCACTTAATTCTCATCTAACATCTTTATTTCCACCGAACACCTTTATTTCCACCTAACCTCTTTCTCCAAGGACCCCTTTGAAGTTAACCCACTTTAAATACAAAACGCGCAAAGGCCCAGACTACCGACATGGCGATCAGGTGTCATTCATGGACATCAAACAGACCTTCGGTATGGGCAGCATCCGTGTGGGCGCTTGGGTAACGAAAGAAGAGAAAGAACTTGCTGCAAATCTGATATTCGACTCGTTAGCAGACTTGGCTTACATCTTGGCTCTGCCGCCAGAAGCGATTGGCCTTCGCGGCACGCTCGGTTTAGCCTTTGGCAGTGGCGGAAGAAAAGGTGTGCAAGCACACTACGCACCGAACCAACGAGAATTAGCCCTCGCCAAGAACGCTGGTGCTGGTGCACTCGCTCACGAGTTCTGGCATGCATTTGACCACTACATTGCCGAAAAGGCGTTTGAGATTGGCGACACCTCCGGTCCTCGCAAGCAAATCTTGTTCGCCAGTGACTGTTGGCTACACGATAGAAAGGTGCGACCTCATCCATTAAATGAAAGTTTGATGTCTGTGTTCGATGCCACACTACTCAGCGACAACAACCTAGATAAACACGATTACGTGGCTCGCAGTGTCATTGCCGACAAGGCAACGTCGGCTCGTTACTTCTCATTGCCAACAGAAATGATGGCTCGTGCCTTTGAAGCTACGATTGAATCCTGCTCAGATATCGAGAATTCTTACTTAGTCGATGGCACGACCAAACCGGATATGTTCCCTCTCTATCCAGACCTCACGCATCGCAAAGAGATTTATCAAGCGCTGCAAGGTTACTTCGCGCCGTTGGGCCGATCTTTAAGTAAATAGCATTTTGAGTCAGTAACACTCTGCAGATTTACAGTGAGTGACATGTACCATAAGTTGATCATGTGTAATCTCTGAGATAACATGTACAACAAGCGGAACATGTACAATAGTTAATTCATGAATGATTAACTATTCTGTGTATATTGAAAGATTAAACATATCCAAAAACAACAGGGTAAATAAGTGATGAATATTGTTTCTTTTACTGAGGCAAGAAATAGCCTTAAGTCTGTGCTCGATAGAGTGGTAGACGATTCTGATGTTACGGTAATAACCAGACGAGATTCAGAAGATGCCGTGGTAATGTCTCTTGACCATTTTAATTCAATGCAAGAAACCTTGTACCTAATGAGCTCGCCTAAAAACGCTGAAAGATTAGCTGAATCCATTGCTCAACTCGAAGCCGGAAATACAACCGTTCGAGAATTGAATAATGACGAATGATCGAAAGATTGTATTTACAGATAATGCTTGGGAAGATTACCTATACTGGCAAACCCAAGACAAGAAAACGCTCAAGAAACTAAATAAGTTGATTGAAGCTGCCAAAAGAACGCCCTTTGAAGGGATTGGAAAGCCGGAGCCACTAGTCGGCAACCTGTCTGGATTTTGGTCAAGACGAATCGATGACAAGAATCGATTAGTGTATAAAGCAGATGACGATAACTTTTACATAATTGCTTGTCGTCACCACTATTAAAAGCAGTAAGCAGCACATAGAAAGGGCAGTAATGATCAGTTGGCCATCTTTAGTAAAACTCGACGGTGATGATGAGCTTATTTATGTCGCGTCCGAGAACGATTTTCAGGCAGAATGCTCAGACATGATCTTGGGCGAAGAGGATTACCTCATCGATTCAGTTGGCGACAGCTATTCGCTTCAATCGAGTTCTAACCAACTGTCTCTAGCTAAACGAGCCAACCAGTATTCGGTTGAAAGCGTGACCAAACTGATTCGAAATCACGAGTTCCAAAAAGCAGAAGTGTGCCTGATGAAGATCCACTTCCTAACGATCGAAGAAGCGATTCAGTCTTTGGCTTTTGAGCCACGCTAATATTGGCTAATAATTCGAAACCTAGATTCGAATCAGAACTATCAAACAGAACAAACAAAAACAGCGCCTCACTAGGCGCTGTTTTTGTTTGTTGTCTAGCTATCTCAAAGAAAGCTAATTCATTAAGCGATAAAAATCTGTGCCAGTGCGTAGCCTAAGCAACATGCGCCGACTACACCGATCAAACCAACCGACATGAATGAGTGGTTGAAGTACCACTTACCAATCTTGGTAGTGCCAGACACATCGAAGTTAACCGTTGCGATATCTGATGGGTAGTTCGGGATGAAGAAGTAGCCGTAAACTGCTGGCATTAAGCCGATCAACAAGGCTGGGTCTAGTCCTAAGCCAAGGCCAACAGGTAGCATCATACGTGCAGTAGCGGCTTGAGAGTTCACCACAACCGATACGATGAATAGTGCTAGAGCAAACGTCCACGGGTAGTTGGTCACCATTTCCACGATGCCAGATTTGAACTGAGGCATTGCGTATTGGAAGTAAGTATCCGACATCCATGCGATACCGAAGATAGCAATTGCTGCCACCATACCCGATTTGAATACCACACCGTTTGGCACATCACGCGGGTCAGTTTTAGTTGCCAGCAAGATGATACCGCCGAAGCAGAGCATCATCATTTGGATGATCACCGACATCTTGATTGGCTTGTCGCCGTCTACGATCGTTCTGATCTCAGGCACCATCGCCACGATAACAATCACGACAATTGAAAGTAGGAAAATCAATACCGCATTACGAGCCGAAGTTGGCAACACTTCATCCAAAGACGTCGCTGTGGTGCTTTCGATACGCTTTTTCCACTCTGGATCTTTTAGACGCGCTTGATATTCAGGATCGTCGCTCAGTTCTTTACCACGTTTCAAGCTGTACAAAGAAAGTAAAAACGTACCAAACAGCGTTGCAGGAACCGTCACCATCAAAATAGAAAGCAGAGTAATAGAGTGTTGGATATCAGAAAGTTGCGCGAGGTAATAGACCACAGCAGCAGAAATTGGTGATGCCGTTATAGCTAGTTGAGACGCAACAGACGCAGCCGCCATTGGGCGCTCAGGACGAATACCATTCTTCAACGCAACATCGCCGATGATTGGCATAATTGAGTAAACCGCGTGGCCAGTACCCAATAGGAATGTCATCGAATAAGTCACGAACGGTGCTATCAAGGTGACACGTTTCGGGTTTTTTCTCAGTACCCTTTCCGCAACTTGAAGCATGTATTTCAAGCCACCAGCCGCTTCGAGGATCGAAGCACAGGTAACAACAGCGAGGATGATCAGCATTACGGTGACAGGTGGAGACGTTGGTGGCATCTTGAAGACAAACACCTCGATAACCAAGCCAATCCCAGAAACAACACCTAAGCCAATACCGCCATACCGAGACCCGATATAAAGTACGACTAATAAAAATAGAAACTCAAAATACAACATAAGCAACCTTGCTAAAAATGTGGACTAATTATATTTTGTCCTTTAGTTCAGCCTTTTACTTATTACTTGGTCACACTATGATTGCAGGCTTCCGTTAATTGTTTTTTATAAGATTATGGTCACGCTAACCGACCTGTAAGTTTATGAATTGTAATAGGAAGCTAGGCACTCAACCGAGATTTGTTATGTATGATAGCCATTATTGTGTCTGTTAGAACCGCATGACCTATCAAACATCAGACTCATAACTGAACGATATTATTCCAACGCAAGTTAATCAGGTTTCGCCTCATCTAGAAGCATATTACCGAGACAATTCGTCATATTCTTACTGAACACTGACTCGCCTATCTCCAGGCACTATGTCAAAATACTCGCCCTCACGACGACAACACAGAAAGAACCACGGATATGAATTTTCAAGCTGCTATTTTTGATATGGATGGACTGCTGCTCGACACCGAGCGACTTTGTATGCAGGTTTTTGAAGAAGCATGTCACGCGCAAGGCGTTCCGTTTTTGCAGGATGTTTACCTAGGCATCATTGGCTGTAACGCAAAAACCATCGAACAGATTTTTAGAAATGGCTACGGTGAAGGGCTAGATTACCCAGCGCTGAACAACGAATGGCGCACACGCTACAGTGCGATTGTTAAGCACCAAGCTATCCCAGTAAAAGACGGCGTGATTGAGCTTCTTGAGTGGCTGAAATCAAACGACATTCCAATCGCGGTGGCGACCTCGACTCAGCTTGATATCGCTAAAAAGAAGCTTGAGCTGGCTGGCCTAGATTCTTACTTCACCTCACTAAGCACAGGCTGTGAAGTGACCAACGGTAAACCTCACCCCGAGATCTACCTGCTAGCGGCAGAACGCCTAGGTGTTGCCCCAGAAACCTGCCTAGCGTTTGAAGACTCAAACAACGGCATTCGCGCTTCTATGGCAGCGAACATGATCAGCTTCCAGATCCCTGATTTAGTAGAGCCATGTGAAGAAGTAAAAGCGCTTGGACACACTATCAGCCCTTCTCTGCATCATGTGTTAGCAAAACTTCAACAAGCTGCAGCTTAAGCTCTGATTACCGTTGATAACGCTTTAATCAACACAGAATAACCTTTCTATTAAGCCGACTCACAGAGTCGGTTTTTTTGTGGGTATTCCTTTTATAAAAGATAAAAACTCGCGCTTGAAACTGTTAAAGTCGATGTGAAACGATGGAAATCGAGAAGCAATATTGATCATGGAGAAAGGGACGCGTGATAGAAAAATTTGAAAGCCAACTGCTTGATTTTGCAAAGCAAGAGATGACACAAGATGCAGCGCACGATATCAGCCATATTAAGCGCGTAGTCAAAACCGCCAAGGCTTTATGTACTCAAGAACAAGCTAAGCTTGAAGTCGTGCTGCCCGCCGCTTACCTTCATGATTGCTTCACCTTTCCAAAGAACCACCCAGACCGCGCTCAAAGCTCACAAATGGCAGCAGACAAAGCCATCTCTTATCTCAAATCTATCGAATATCCTGCGTCCTATCTTGATGAGGTCCATCATGCCATTGTCACGCACAGCTACAGCGCCAACATCACACCTGAAACGTTAGAAGCTCAAATCGTCCAAGATGCCGATCGCCTAGACTCTCTCGGTGCGATTGGTATTGCACGCTGCCTGTATGTGGGTCAGAGTTTTAACGCAGAGCTCTATAACCACGAAGATCCATTCGCTGAACATCGTGACTTGGATGACAAGCATTACAGCGTCGACCATTTCTACGTGAAACTGTTTAAGCTGGCTGGAACCATGAATACAGAATCCGCCAAGTTAGAAGCCAACAAGCGCACTGACTACATGCGTGGTTTTCTCTCTCAATTAGCGACAGAAGCTTAACGGCTTAGAAAACAGACACACGATAAGGAAGAGGGAAGGATATGGAAATAAACCGTTTTAAAGCATCCGACGCCGAAGAGATCGTCACTTGGTTTACATCCCTAGAAGACTACGTGCTGTGGGGCGGACGAACATTTGGTTGGCCATTGGAAGCTGCCTCTATCATCGAACGCTCTCAAGAGCCACATGTCGAGCTATATACCTTCTCAGCATCTAAGTCATACTTTGAACCGAACACCGATTCAAACGCCAACTCAAACGCCAGGGACTTGCTTGGCTTTATGGAATTCCAGCGCATGTCTGACAATGAACTTCGCTTTTGCCGGGTCGCGATTCACCCAAACCAACGAGGCAAAGGGCTTGGGCAATCCATGATAGAAAGTGCATTAGAAGCGGCGAAAGAAATACCAGATGTCACGACCATTACCTTGGCGGTATTTAAGCAAAACCACGGCGCAAAACGCTGCTACGACAAAGCAGGCTTTCAGGTGGTCGACAAAGAGCCGAGCGTGAAAGAGTTCAATGGTAAAACATGGCCCTTGTATCAAATGGAATTAAAGCTCAGCTAGTTTGTTTTAATTGTCAGACTGGTTTTAGTTAACAGACTTGTTTTAATTGCCAAATTTGACCCCATATCATTAAGCATTAGCTACACACTCAAGATACACAGATGTAATTTGGAACCTTCAATGACCCAAGAAAAATTCGACACCATTTACCAACGTGCAGCACACCGTAAAGGTGGAGCTGCCGAGCTCGAAAAGATTGTTCGTGCGCCCCTTTCACAAGCTGAGCTATCACAAATCACCGACGATCGTTGGCTAGCCGCCTTTACCGAAAAGGTATTCCAGTGTGGTATTTCATGGAATGTGGTGAGAAAGAAGTGGCCGCAATTTGAAGAAGTGTTCTTTGAATTCAATATCGAAAAAATGCTGATGCTGCCGAATGAAATGTGGGAACAGAAAGCACAAGACCCGCGTATTATTCGCCACCTTACTAAGGTGATGACCATCCCTGCCAATGCCACCATGATTCACAACGCCAAGCGTGAAGCCGATTCATTCTCACAAATGGTTGCCGACTGGCCATCAGAACGTATCACCGAGCTGTGGGATTACCTGAAAAAACACGGCAAGCGATTAGGTGGTAATACTGGTGCCTACACTCTGCGCCAAATGGGTAAAGACACGTTCATCTTATCATCAGATGTTGAAGCACACCTACGCAGCACAGACGTGGTTGATAGCGGTCGTAACACCAAGCGAGCACAACTGGCAGCGGGTAAAGCTTTCAACGAATGGCAGCAACAGTCAGGTCGTAGCCTGAGCGAAATCAGCCAGATCGTTGCCTACAGCTGCGGTGATAATCGAGTTTAGTTAAATAAAAAATGGCTTAAAGATAAAGATTGCACACAGTTCCCTGCAAACAAAATGTTATAAGTCATTAACAAATAAGCGTGCATCGCACTTTCATCCGGTGGCATTGTATAGATAAATGTATACAATATAGAGTAATACTCATGAATTATTCTCGACCAACCCAACTCGACTAAACAAGGGTCCTTATCTCTATGACAGTTCTCAAAAACTCTGTCTCCAAAGGTGTAAAAACGAAAGTAACAGGCCAGACTCAAGACGATGTTGTTTACTGCCATATCTTCGACGCGATACTAGAACAAAGGCTGCCACCAGCCACCAAATTAAGCGAAGAAGCCCTAGCAGAAATCTTTAGCGTTAGCCGCACCATTATCCGCCGTGCCTTACTGCGTCTTTCTTTAGAACAAGTTGTGGTGATCCGTCCTAACCGAGGAGCTGTGATTGCTGCGCCAACGGTTGACGAAGCCAAACAGATCTTTAAAGCACGTGAAGTGATGGAAATTGCTATCACTGAGCTGGCGGTAAAAAACGCAACCAAAGCTCAAATAGAAGAATGCAGAAAATTAGTCGCAAAAGAGAACTGTGCTTTCGACCAAGGTGATTACGGTTCTGGTCTACGCTTGTCTGGCGAGTTTCACATCAAGCTGGCTGAAATGGCTGAGAACGCACCACTGCTGGCTTTCCAACGCAGCTTGGTGTCGCAAACCTCATTGCTGATCGCTCAATACGAAACGGGCAATCACTCGAACTGCTCTCTAGACGAACACTCTGGCTTGCTGGATGCGATAGAGTCAGGCAACGAACAACAAGCTGTAGAATTGATGCAAGAACATCTAAGCCATATTCGTTCGAAGCTCAACCTAGACAGCAGCACGGCTTCTAGCGACCTGCATGTCGTGTTCTCTGATCTGCTTAAGAGCAAGTCATAGAAGATTCAACAAGCGATTAATAACCATCTGTTAACAGCTTTTTGTTAACAACTTTTTGTTAACAGCTTTTTGTTAACAGCTTTTCGTTAACAAAATTGGAGAGAAGTAAGCCTTAGTGTTTACTTCTCTTTTTTATGCCCTCTCCTCTAAAAACAAATACGACGATCGACTCACATCCATCTAAAAATACTGTCTATTCTGCCCTCAACAACGATCTTAGCCTCTATAGAATCACTTCCAACAGTGCCATAAGCCCTTCCTTTATCTTGTATACATAGCTATCAATTCATTCACACCATAAAACTGTTCGCCTTTAACTCAACCCCTTATAAAACAAGCAAATAAAGTTAAAATAAAATTGTACACAATCTCCATAAAAGACTATTTGTTGCATTTTTGTAAATAAATAGTTGACCACAGGGTCAGGATGGATAATTATTGACCTAGAAGTCAAAAAGAATACACATGGAAATATGTCGATTTACAAGGAGGTCTCTTGATTACTTTTTTGCTCAATCAGGAAATAAGACGTGAAGATAATCTGTCGCCAAATATGACAGTGCTCAACTACCTTCGTACCAAGGTTAATAAAACCGGTACCAAAGAAGGTTGTGGGTCGGGTGACTGTGGTGCATGTACGGTAGTTCTGGGTGAAGTGGTTGATGGACAGCTGCAATACCGCTCGGTGAACTCTTGCCTGACGTTCGTTTCAGCGCTGCATGGAAAGCAACTGATCACAGTAGAAGATCTACAAAACCGAGATCGCTCTTTGCACCCCGTCCAGAAAGCGGTGGTGGATTTTCACGGTTCACAGTGTGGTTACTGCACGCCGGGCTTCATCATGTCGATGTTTGCCCTAGGCAAGAACAAACCCGATGCGAGCAAAGAAGACGTCATGGAATCACTGGCGGGTAACCTATGTCGCTGTACAGGCTACCGACCAATTGTTGATGCTGCGATGTCGCTTTCAACAGACCAACCTTTGATCGACCAATTTGCTGAGCTTGAACGCAACACCATCAAGAAGCTAGAAGGTATTCAAGACACCGAGGCCAACTTACGCCTTGGTCACCTCACCGCTTTTTCCCCGAAAAGCACCGATGAGCTGGCCAAGCTTTTTCAAGCACACCCTAACGCTAAGCTAGTCGCTGGCGGTACGGATTTAGCGCTAGAAGTCACGCAGTTCCATCGCGAAATCGAAACACTGATCAGCGTAAATCTTGTTGAAGACATGAAGGTATGCGAAGAAACCGACACCGATTTAATTATTGGTGCCAACCTGCCTATCAGTGACTCTTACGCACTACTGAAAAAACACTACCCAGATTTTGGTGAATTGCTACACCGCTTTGCATCACTGCAAGTGCGTAACCAAGGTACCATTGGCGGTAATGTGGCGAATGCCTCACCTATCGGTGATACCCCTCCTCTGCTGATTGCTTTGGACGCGAAAATCAAACTTCGCTGCGGAGACGAGTCACGCACGATGCCGATTGAAGATTACTTCATCAGCTACAAAGTGACGGCGCAAAAAGAGAGTGAATTCATCGAACAGATCATCATTCCTAAGCCAACCAACGACAGCTTCCGAGCTTACAAAGTGTCGAAACGTTTAGACGATGACATCTCTGCGGTGTGTGGCGCGTTTGATATTCAAATTGAAGATGGCAAGGTTTCTTACGCTCGTATCGCTTTTGGCGGTATGGCAGCAACGCCTAAGCGTGCAACTCGTTGTGAAAATACGTTATTAGGCAAACCGTGGACAGAGGCTAATATTAAGTTAGCTATGCAGGAACTGTATAACGACTTTGAGCCGCTATCTGATTTCCGTGCAAGCCAAGAATACCGTTCATTGTCGGCGGCCAACATGCTGCGTCGCTACTTCATTGAACAACAGAACAAAAACAACCAAATCGAAACAAGGGTAACGTCTTATGTCTAAATCAAATTCCTCTGTTCACAAGAGCAATGCGATGACCCACGAAGAGATGGTTACCATTGCAAAACAAGACCTAAAAACTGGCGTAGGTAAAAGCGTTAAACACGACAGTGCAGCCAAGCAAGTAACGGGCGAAGCGGTATACATTGATGACCGCCTAGAGTTCCCAAATCAGCTGCATGTATACGCACGCCTGAGCACGCAAGCGCACGCTAACATCACCAAAATAGACCTATCACCGTGTTACGAATTCGAAGGTGTGGCAATTGCTATTCAAGCGAAAGACGTACCGGGTGAACTGGATATTGGTGCAATTCTTCCGGGCGACCCACTGCTTGCTGATGGCAAAGTAGAATACTACGGCCAACCTGTGATTGCCGTGGCAGCTAACGATTTAGAAACCGCACGTAAAGCCGCACACGCTGCAATCATTGAATATGAAGAACTGCCTGCGATTCTTGATGTAAAAGAAGCGCTAGAGAAAGAGCACTTCGTCACAGAAAGCCACACTCAACAACGTGGTGACTCGAAAGCCGCACTGGCAAAAGCGAAACACGTGATCTCTGGTGACCTAGAGATCGGCGGACAAGAGCACTTCTACCTAGAAACTCAAATCAGTAGCGTGATGCCAACCGAAGACGGCGGCATGATCGTCTACACCTCTACACAGAACCCGACCGAAGTTCAAAAGCTGGTTGCGGAAGTGATTGGCGTGCCGATGCACAAAGTCGTGATTGATATGCGTCGTATGGGTGGTGGTTTCGGGGGTAAAGAGACTCAAGCAGCCTCTCCAGCGTGTATGGCCGCGGTAATTGCTCACCTCACCGGTCGTCCAACCAAAATGCGTCTGCTACGTAACGAAGACATGCAGCAAACTGGTAAACGCCACCCGTTCTACAATCAATATACGGTCGGTTTTGACGACAATGGTGTGATTCAAGGTGCCGACATTACCGTTGCAGGTAACTGTGGTTACTCACCAGACTTATCAAGTTCTATCGTCGATCGTGCGATGTTCCACTCAGACAACGCCTACTACCTAGGTGATGCAACTGTGGTTGGTCATCGATGCAAAACCAATACCGCATCGAACACCGCTTACCGTGGCTTTGGTGGCCCGCAAGGCATGATGACCATCGAGCACATCATGGACGAGATTGCGCGTTACCTGAAAAAAGATCCTTTGGAAGTACGTAAGGCGAACTACTACGGCGAAGAAGGCCGTAACGTGACCCATTACTACCAAACCGTTGAAGACAACTTTTTACCTGAGATAACCGAACAGCTTGAACGCAGCAGTGACTATCACGCACGTCGTAAAGAAATCGCTGAGTTCAACAAGCAAAGCCCTATCTTGAAGAAAGGCCTTGCTATCACACCGGTGAAATTCGGCATCTCGTTTACTGCGACTTTCTTGAACCAAGCAGGTGCGCTCATCCATATCTACACCGATGGCAGTATTCATTTGAATCACGGTGGTACGGAAATGGGGCAAGGCTTGAACATCAAAGTGGCACAAATCGTTGCACAGGAGTTCCAAGTCGATGTCGAACGTATCCAGATCACCGCTACAAACACAGACAAAGTTCCGAACACATCACCAACCGCAGCCTCATCGGGCACCGACCTCAACGGTAAGGCCGCGCAAAACGCCGCAATGACCATTAAGCAGCGCCTGATTGACTTCGCTTCTTCGCACTTCAAAGTGTGGCCTGAAGAGGTGGTATTTAAGAACGGCATGGTGCAGATTCGCGACGAGATCATGACCTTCAACTCATTTGTTGAACTGGCTTGGTTTAACCAAATCTCGCTATCGAGCACTGGCTTCTACCGCACTCCGAAGATCTATTACGATCACGAGAAAGCACGCGGTCGCCCGTTCTACTACTACGCATACGGAGCATCTTGTTCAGAGGTTATCGTCGATACCCTAACCGGTGAAAACAAGATTCTACGTGTCGATATTTTGCATGACGTGGGCGCTTCATTGAACCCAGCAATTGATATCGGCCAAGTCGAAGGTGGCTTTGTGCAAGGTGTTGGTTGGTTAACGACGGAAGAGTTGGTTTGGAACCAGCAAGGCCGCTTGATGACCAATGGTCCTGCGAGTTACAAGATCCCAGCGATTGCTGATATGCCAATTGATTTCAGAACGCATCTTTTAGAAAACCGTAACAACCCAGAAGACACCGTATTCAACTCGAAAGCCGTGGGTGAACCGCCTTTCATGTTGGGTATGTCGGTATGGAGCGCACTGAAAGATGCCATTAGCTATGTCGCCGTCGATGGCGCGATTCCTAAGCTCAACACACCTGCAACGCCAGAACGTATTCTGATGGCGATTCAGGAAGTCACTGAAACGGCTCCGACTTCGGTCGATGCTCAATCAGAAACGGCTTAATAAGGCTCATGATAGCTTGGGAAGTATAGAAGGGATTTAGGAGGACGTATGTTTAAGGATAATTGGATTCACGAACTGGCAAAACTGGAAGAGAACTACGAACCGTGTGTAATGGTGACAGTACTTGAAGACAGAGGCTCCGTTCCACGCGATGCGGGCACCAAAATGCTTGTCACTCGTGACCGAATCATCGCTACGATTGGTGGTGGTCACCTTGAACATGTGGCCACTAAAATGGCGCGTGAAATGCTGATTGCCAGCGAGAAATCACTCAAAGTAGAACGCTTCAATCTAGGTGCTCGTTTAGGCCAATGTTGTGGCGGAATGGCAACGTTAAGCTTTGAACCGATTGGCACTCAACAGAACCACCTTGTGCTGTTCGGCGCAGGCCATGTTGCCAAAGCGCTGCTGCACATTGTGGCGACTCTGCCCTTCCGTGTGACCTGGATTGATGAACGTGACGAAGTGTTCCCTGAAACGCTGCCACACGGTGTTAAAAAGCTTGTCTCAGACGACCCAGTCGGTGAAGTGAAACACATGCAACCAAACAGTTATTACCTTGTGATGACCCACAACCACCAGCTCGATTTTGACCTAACCAAAGCGATTATTGACCGTGAAGACAGCCGTTACTTTGGCATGATCGGCTCGCTTACCAAGCGTAAGAAGTTCGACTTCCGCTTAGAGCAGCGCGGCTACAGCCAAGAACAAATTGAAACCATGCTTTGCCCGATTGGTATAAGTGCGGTGAATGGCAAACACCCTGCCGAAATTGCGGTGTCGGTTGCGGGTGAACTGATCGCACACTATCAAGGCCAAGCACTTGAACAAAAGCGCCCAACCAAACAATATCGAAATCAGGATTTGACCGATCAACACAGTCAACCAAGCGACGTAGGCGAACCACCATTGGAAGAGAAGATCGCCTAACACAAGTCGCAAAGCTTCAGTGGCCATAACGTCGCTGAAGTCATTAAAAGGAAGTAAACATGACAACGCAACGCAAAGCTTATCGCGCCAGCATTTTACACAGCGTCGCCGACCCAAAAGATGTCGGTATCGATGAGTCTTACGACTATTTTGAAGACGGTGTTTTAGTGGTTGAGAACGGCCATGTCGTCGACTTAGGCCATGCCGATGAGGTATTGGCTCGCCAACCTAAAACACTCGAAGTAAAAGAATACAAAGACAAGCTGATCACCTCTGGCTTTATTGATACGCACATCCACTACCCTCAAACAGGGATGATCGCGTCTTACGGTGAACAGCTACTAGATTGGTTAGAGAACTACACCTTCCCAGAAGAAAAACGCTTTAAAAACCCAGTCTACGCACACAAAGTGGCGAAGCTATTCCTAGACGAATTGGCAAGCAACGGCACCACCACGGCACTCGTGTTCGGCACGGTACACAAAGAGTCGGTTAACGTTTTCTTTGAAGAAGCTGAGAAGCGCAACCTACGTATGATTGCGGGTAAGGTTTTGATGGATCGCAATGCGCCTGATTACCTCACCGACACGCCAGAATCTGGCTACGCCGACTCCAAAGAACTGATTGAGAAATGGCACAACCGCAGCCGTTTGCTTTATGCCGTGACACCTCGTTTCGCGCCAACCAGTACACCAGAACAATTGGCTACCGTTGGTAAATTGCTAGAAGAGTACCCAGATGTGTATATGCACACGCACCTTTCTGAAAACGAGAAAGAGATTGAATGGGTAAAAGAACTGTTCCCAGAGCGCGACAGCTATTTGGATGTGTATGACCACTATGGCCTACTGCACAAACGTTCGGTTTTCGCCCATGGCATTCACTTGTCTGATTGCGAATGTAAGCGCCTAGCCGACACGGAATCTGCCATTGCTTTCTGCCCGACCTCTAACCTGTTCTTAGGCTCAGGTTTATTCCGATTACCAGAAATGGAAGAGCACGGCATTCGTGTTGGTATGGGGACTGATGTCGGCGCAGGCACTAGCTTCTCAATCCTACAAACCATGAGTGAAGCCTATAAGATCATGCAGCTTCAACATAAGAAATTGCACCCAGCTAAGTCGCTATTCTTAGCCACATTAGGTGGTGCACGTTCACTGCATTTAGAAGACAAGATTGGCAACTTGGAAGTAGGAAAAGAAGCCGATTTCGTGGTGTTGGACTTACACGCCACACAATTGATGCGCTTTAGAATGGAACAAACCACCAAGCTTGAAGAAAAACTTTTTGTATTGATGAGCTTAGGTGACGACAGAACCGTTAGCGAGACTTACATCTATGGCGAAAAGGCCTACGATGTGAACTTCAAAGATTACAAAAAGCTCGTTAGTTAGGCTTAAAACCGAGTAACAATCGCTAGACAACGACAGCCGTCGTTAATTAAAAATCCGTCCAGATTTATCTAGCCTTTAAAGACCAGTTGCTGATGCCACTGGTCTTTTTTGTGCTTCATTCAAAGAAATATAAATTAACCGCTCACAGACAACGATCTTCGGTGACGCCAAGTCATTATATTGATAGGTTAATGTTTATACATTTCGACTTCATACTTCACTTTAGCGTCTCTCTCGAACATTCGTTTCTCAGCTAAATGGAAGCACTCAATCTAGAAAGGAATTCTATGTTCGAACAGGTCGTCAGCATTCTGTTTCCCGTTTTTGCTTTAGCCAGTGCTGGCTTTGCGGTAGGTCGTTGGCTCAAGCCCGATTTCAAACCGATCAATCGCATCAACATGGATGTTTGTATTCCTGCTTTGGTGTTTGCATCGCTGACCACCATGCCCCTCGACACTGAACAACTGCCACTCATCTCTGCCTCTTTGGTGGCAGTGCTAGTGCCCGCACTGTTGATGATTCCAATCTGTAAGATCTTTAAGCTCAACTTCAAAGCTTGGGCGCCGCCACATATGTTCCGCAACAGTGGCAACCTGGCCATTCCCCTGTTCACCTATACCTTTGGTGAGAGTGCATTAGCCCCTGCGGTATTGCTGTTTGTGGTATCGGCATGCGTGCACATTAGTGTCGGTTTAGCGCTACTAAGCGAAGGTAATCCGATCAAACAGATCCTCAAGATGCCGATATTCTTAGCCGCAGCGTTAGCGATGACGCTCAACCTGTCTGGCATTGCAGTATGGAATCCAATCTACGAAGCAACATCGCTACTCGGCCAAGCAGCCGTGCCCATCATGCTGTTGTCGTTGGGTTCGCAAATGGTGAACTTGAAGCTAAGCGGACTCAAAGTTGGCTTGCTGTGTACGGCTCAATCGCTGTTTACTGGTGCCATCGCCTTCGCCATCATCTACTTCTTTATCCCGCTGCCAACGCTGCACCTACAAATGATGGTGCTGTTCACCATGCTGCCACCTGCCGTGATGAACTACCTGTTCGCTGAACGGTTCAATGTCGAGCCGCCTAAAGTCGCATCTATGGTGTTGTTCGGCAACTTCCTAAGTGTGGTTACCTTGCCTATTTTACTGTCGTTCGCGCTGTCTATGTCATCTTAAAGAACCGCGAACCTTCAGGTTTACGACCTTGAAAACTTAGCCAATCAATAAAAAGGGAGCGCAACTTAGCAAAGTTGACGCTCCCTTTTCAGACTATATTTTCTATTTATCTCAAGCTGTGCCTCTCTCCGCAAGCACCTCTTTAAATGCGAACATGCCATTTAACGCCGCTGGGAATCCCGCATACACCGACATCTGCAATATCACTTCTTTAATCTCTTCCTCGCTGCATCCGACGTTGAGTGCCGCATTCAAATGCACCTTAAGCTGAGGGGCACAATTGCCGAGTGCGGTAAGGGCGGTGACGGTCGCGATCTCTCGCGATTTCAAATCCAAGCCGGGGCGTGAATAGATGTCACCAAAGGGATACTCGATAGTATATTTGGCAAGATCAGGGCAGATGTCTTGCAGGCTTTCAATAACCCGTTGCCCTGCTTCTCCGTCGATATGATTAAGTCTTTCTAAGCCGATGTCGAAACGTGATTGATTCATAGGTTTGTTCCTTTTTATGATTGACAGGAACACCTTACAAGTTAGAGTCGACTCTAAGTCAACGGACTTTTCCATCTCGATACAAACTAATTTTTTGCTCTAGCGCAGCCAGATGCTTTTGCTGTTCTTCGATATGGGAACGCAAATTCTGTTGATGTTGTTCGAGCAACACTTGGCGCTGCGAAGTCGATTCTGGCCCTAACTCCCTTAGCTTTGCGTATTCTAAAATCTCATCCAGTGGCATTGCGGTGTCTTTTAAGCGCTTCACGAACTCAATCCAGGTAACGTCCTTCGATGTATAGACTCGATGACCGCTACTGTTCCGATGAACATTTTTCAACAAGCCGATTTTTTCATAGTAGCGAAGCGTGTGAGCCGACAAACCCACCAACTGAGAAAACTCACTCACATTCATTACTTCACCTTTTCTATCTGGGTACAGGAACTCAAACTATGCGCACTTATCTAATTTGAGCTCTGCGGTGACTTTCGTCAAACGTAACGCAATCGCAAAACACACTAAGTAAGGGCTCACATACCAAAAGATACTTTCTAGTGGCTGCTTCACCTGCGCTTCTCTGGTTTTTATGTATTGGTTTTTCTGCTTCTCATACTGACTCAACATACCATCCACCCACACTGCATCACTTTCAACCAGCGACACGCTAGGCGCAGGAACCGTAAAATCCGATGCGTTGGGTAACAAGGTAAAATCGACATCTTTGAACGTGATCGCCGTATTCAAATACCACAAACACGCTTCGTGGTGCTGAGCGTGATTATCTAAAGATGGCTGACCAGTGCAGGTATCACTTCTTAATTTATCCAAAGAAAACTGCTGAACCGATTCTAAAATCGCGACCGCTCTGGTTTGTTCTGTTTCAACCCAATCACCCGCTACTTTCGCACGAATCTCAGACACTGCACCCAGCATCCCGATACCCGCCAAGAACGGCCATAAATAATCCATAAGCTTCCACTTGCGTCGGCTCAAGTTGAACCCACACCAAATCGGAAGATGAAAAAGGAGCGTTAGCCCAAGAGATAGCAAAACGAAATTCAAGGAGCTAGAGAGCATGAGTTCGCTATCAAAGAAGTTCTTCATAATGAGAGACTTGCCTGTATAACAAAGAGAAATTTGATACTAGGTTCGATATTTGAAAAGAGTGTAAGAGGAAAGTAAAAACAGCACTAAAAGTTAATGCAAAATACAATAAGATGATAATAAGGATGCCTTATTATCATCAATAATGAAACGCTACGAACGTATCATTAGAACATCAAGCATGCGTAACCGGTGCATAATGATCTACTTTAGAAAAGACACTAACAATACCTTCCTCAAACTGAGAGACATCATCCAGATACAATACCCTCAAATTTTTCACTGCTCTGGAGCAAGATACATACAATAAGTTCCTAGTATTTTCGAATTTTTTTATCTCGTTAAAATTAAGAGATGACAGATCTGGGTTTATATCACTAAAATATTTGGAAAATTTGTTTCTATCTCTAAGCCCGAAATCATTTTCCATAATAACAATTACGTTATCAAACTCTACGCCTTTAGTTCCATGGTAAGTATGATACACAACATTACTTTCAACTTCTCCAGACACATACTCATACCAACGGTCGAACTCTTTAATATCTAGCTCCAAGAATGCAATCAACTCTGACCTCTTAATACGGAATTGCTCATCATCAGATAAATCAGGGTTAAGTGAGGTTACCAGATAATTTATTATTTTCTCATAGGAAAGGTCTTCCATCTTAAAAAGGCTATCAACGTAACGTCTAAAAACCGAAGAAGATTTTTGGTAGTGCAAAAATAATTGCTTTAAATAATCATTTACATTTTTAAAGTTAAATGATTTTAAAACTTTAAATAGATCAGATAGTTGCTTATAACTAAAATTATCAATCATTTCATTATCTAATAATCTATTTATATTAGATTTAGTCATTAGCATCCTTCTAAGTTCAACAACCCTATAAAGTAACGTTTGAGACTTCCCTAATTTTGTCAAGTTTGAATTCAAAAGTTCAACATTAATTCTGTCATAATACTTTGAATAATATCCAGAGGTACTGAAAAAACCATAAATACCTGAGAAACCACTCAGGCTAGCTAGAATTTTATTTGTGAGAACAAGACAATGAATCTTATCATCGCCACTAATACACCAAGACTTGACATATTCATCAATAAAAGATTTTACTACGTATAATTTATCTAGCTGACTATTTGATTGATAAAATTTCACACTTCCTCCCTCACAATCAGAAAATATAGACTTTTGATCTATATCATCTTTTCTAAAGCTATTAATTACATTTATTATTTCCTGGTTAGATCTCCTATTAAATACTTTCCTTATAACATTTAAATTAGGGTGACTATTTAGAATATTTCCGCCAACACCATCGTCATAAATATTTTGATATTTATCACCAAAATAACCTACAACAAAAACACCACCTTTATCCTTAGCTAAAGAATCAACTATAGCCATGATTTTTATTACTTTTGGGTTTGTATCTTGATATTCATCAATTAACACACAGGGGTAAATATCAAAAAAAACCTTACTGACTAAGGGGTATTTTTTAAATAAACTGTAAGCATAGTCAATTACAGTATCATGACTAATAACCATTTTGTGAAGAGAGTCTTTATTGTTTGATGAATTATATTTGATTTTATCAAAATTTTCCTCCTTGCTTTTTATAGATGCAATACATTTTTCAAAATTATCCATTTTGTATATGCATCCCATTATAAATTTGAGGTTTGTTACGTTCTTATACATTTTCCCAAATTTAAAAAGCTCATCGCCCAAAGATTCTCTGAATTTATTAGCTGATACACCATAATTTTCATAATATATGTCTTTTTTAGACAGTGTAAAATCTACAAACTCCCTGCGAACATTATCTTCGAGTTCTAAATATATGGTATTCTTTTTTTCTCTATGTTTTTTATTCAGTATTTCAGATAGTTTTTTAATTTCTCTACGTAATCTCAATAAGTGAATATCAACAAGCTGTTTATTGTAAAGACTAATGAAGCCCCATAACATTTCATGTATTGTAGAAACGTCAATTAAGCTTGTTTCACCAAGTCTAACTTTTATTTCATTTGCAGCTACATTAGTATAAGTGATACATTTTATCTTCTGGCTATTTGAAGATAGCTTTTTTCGATTACTTTTTAAAACATACATTAATGAACTTATTAGTGAATATGTTTTACCTGATCCTGCACCAGAATCAAACACAAAACTAACATTATTAGATAAACATTCATTTACACTTTCTTGTATTGATTGTTCAGAATCTTTATTTAAATCAGATATTATTGATAATGACATTGGCCTTCCCTATACTATAATGATTCCAATATTTTATATTCTAACCAAAACAAACCATCATCAATATAAGCAGGTAAAGATGGAGGCGTTTGGTTTTCGGTATCACTAGCTATTTCATATATCAAATTATTTGCAAAATCACTTTTATCATCTGTTAGCTTCGCTTGGAACTTGTATGATTCACTAATAAGCTTTCTTTTATCAATGTTGCTTCCAACAATATCTTTATATATTTTAGGTTTGGTATATTCTAAAGCTTTATTTAGTATTTCATTTTCACTATTACTTAGAATAAATGCCTCTTCAAAACTAGTTGCATAGTAACCATTAATTCTCTCACTTTGATATACGCATCGAATATTATATTTACTATAGTAATTATCAATAAAATTCAGATAATCTATATTCTTGAAAAAATAATTAATAGTTGAATTAGTAGATGTTCTTTTTATTAAACTTGATATCTGAGCATAATCAGATTTTTCTTTACTCGATTTTTTTATATCTAAATCAGTAATTATTAGAGTCGGTATTTTTAAAAGAGATAATAAAGGTTGGTAGACTAAACCATGAGCACCTGTAATGCTAAATATGGATATATGATAATTCATCATATTATCACAATTTGATAAATAGTAATTTAGTACAACCTCTTCAGTGGCTCCCTCAACAAATATAACCGCATCAGAAAAAAACAATTCGGATACTTTAAACTTTATATGGGTTTTAAGAAACCTCAGATCATTAGACTTTCTTTTTCTATATTCTTCCTGTGTTTCTTCCTTATTATTTCTCTTGGGTGATTTTTTGTTTATTTCACTATCATCTAATCTTATAACTTCAACATCGTCATTTGAAGTAGTTAAATAATTGATATTATCAAAAGAATTGCTTGAATGTATTTTACTGTTTAATATATGAGCAGAATGAGTTGTTATGATTATTTGACTATTTATTTTCTTTCTTTCTGCGTTTGAAACTAAAACCTTTATAGCATCATCGATATATTTAATAAACGATTCTTGCATCTGAGGATGCATGAAAGTTTCGGGTTCTTCAATACAAATAATATTTATCTTGCTCTGAACTTCACTTTCTGGACAATCGTCAATATAATCAATTAAATCACCAACAATACTAACTAAATTTGTATAACCTAATCCGTATTGCCCCTCAGGTATTTGAATACCTAACTCGTCGAACTCATACTTTATCAAGTCCAACATTAATTTATCAAAGTTCAAATCTGAACTAAGGTTAACTTTAAGTTTTTTTGAAGATTCAAGTTTTACTAAGACATTGTTAATAGCATCGCTATGTGTGATAGATATTTTTTTTGACATAGAAATATTTAACTTATCTATTTCGTCGATAAGCTTAACATAATCTTGTTCAGATGATTCAGCTCTATATCTTTTCTTAATTATTTTATTGAAAACAGAAGATAGATTTTTCCCATTTAGATTCTTATTCGCTGATATATTTTTAACTTCAATAATATTGCTTAAGTTAAAAACATTATCATCTACATACTCATTTTTAGAATTATAATAAGAAACTTTAAATTTTGTATTATCAATTAATTCCAAAAACTTGCTAAATAACAATTGTTCGTTATTACTATATTTGGTTTTAATATAATACAACTTATCACTAAATTCAGCTTGCTCTTTAATAGTAAATTTAGATTTCACTCTAATATCTAGCTCGTCAGGTAGCTCACCACTCTCAACATCAACAAAATGATAGATATTATTAAAACCAACAGCTGCAACATTAGTAACTCTAATATCTACGACAAACTCCAGTTCTGGATAGATATTAAAATCACTGTCATAATTAAACTTTTCTAATATTTTTTTTAGATAGTGAAAGTTAAAATCATTACCTTTAATTTCTTTCTTACTGTTTACAATTAATTCTAAAGCCTTCGTTACCGTTGTTTTCCCTGCATTATTTTTTCCCACAATTAACGTAGCGGCAGATGCAACCATATTCTCAGGTCTTGATTCACCTATTCCATTAGACACAAATTTAATTTCATTTGCAGTCGTTTTAAACTTTCTGAAGTTTTTTATTTTTAGGCTTCTTAAATACATAACACTTACTCAAATAAACACAATACTGGCAAAAGGTCACAGATATAAAATAGATTGCACTATATCATATGTCATATACATTACATATGAATGCTTTTTAGATAGACTCAAAATCGGCCACCAGTTGAGTGTTATTTTTTTGTTAAAAAATAAATTAAATCTCGGGTTAGACTCCTAATTCACTCCCAAAAACAAAAAGCCCCGGTTATAGGAACCGGGGAAACAGGGTGGGATGAGTTTGGCGCGTGCCCGAAACCAAACTCTCCCCAAGCCTCACCTAAGACTCATGCTCTTAGGTAAAGGATTCACATCATTATTGAAGCGTAGCGCCTTGCTCTACCCAAGTACCGATGAGTGCGCGCTCTGCGTCGGTCATTTGAGTCATGTTACCAAGCGGCATCACCTTAGTTGTTACTGTTTGAGCAACAATCCTTGGTACGTTGGCTTTAATCTCTTCAGGGGTATCAAACATCACACCACCTGGCGCAGCAGCAAAAGCGGCGTGGCTCGGGGTTGATGAGTGACACACAGAACAGCGCTCTTGAATGACTTTGTTGATAGTTTCAAAGCTGACGCCTGCGCTAGCAGTTTGCATTGCGTGGTCTGCTGGTGCGGCCTGAGAACTAGTCGTTGAAGCGGTGTCGTTTGCAGCAAGTTCTTCTGTCGCTGATTCAGTCGCGCTAACTTGCACTTCTTGAACCACTGGCGCTTGCACAACCGGAGTCATCTGCTTTTTCGCGTAAGGCGAGGTAACAAACGCAAGCGTGATCATACCCAATGCCGCGACTGGCACTGTCCATGCAAACTTTTGGCTACCATGACGGGTGTTGAAGTAGTGGCGCACCAAGATACTGAAAATCGCTAGCCCAGCAAGGATCAACCAGTTGTATTCCGAGCCGTAAGTGCTTGGGAAGTGGTTACTGATCATGATGAACAGTACTGGCAGTGTCATGTAGTTGTTGTGACGAGAACGCAGTAGACCTTTCGCTGGCAGTGCCGGATCCGGTTCGCGCTTCTCTTCTATCGCTTTCACCAAGTTACGTTGCGCAGGCATGATAACGCGGAATACGTTACCCACCATGATGGTACCAATGATCGCACCAACATGGATGTAAGCGCCACGACCACTGAACACTTGAGTTAGGCCGTACGTCGCAGCGACGAGCAGCACAAACAGCACAACGCCAAGCAACACGGGGGTTTTACCTAATGGTGAGTCACACAGTAAGTCGTAAATAAACCAACCGGCAACGAATGAACCAATACCAATCGCGATTGCCGTTGTTGAATCAAGGCCAGAGCCCGGTGCAATCAGGTAAATCTCCGCGTTGAGGTAGTAAACCACACCCAGTAGACACACACCGGTGATCCACGTGAAGTAAGCTTCCCATTTAAACCAGTGCAGGTGCTCTGGCATCTCTGGTGGCGCAAGTTTGTATTTTTCTAGGTGATAAATACCACCGCCGTGAATTGCCCATAAGTCGCCTGAAAGGCCCGTTTTTGGGTTTACTCGGTTAAGGTTGTTCTCTAACCAAACAAAGTAAAATGATGCGCCTATCCACGCAACACCAACAATCATGTGAGCCCAGCGTATTGCTAGATTCAACCATTCTGTAATATGCGGATCCATAATAAACTCCTGTATCACAACGCTTTAGCTAAGCGTTGCTCTTCCTTATTGTCGTCCGTTGGCAGATCGTCCAAATGCAACGCCACTCGGTCGCTGTCGAAATAAACTTCGTCACAGTTGTGTCCTTCGCCGCCTCTATCGACAATCAAGAACTGGTCTTGCTCGGTGAGGGCGAGAACTGGGTGATGCCACACCCCTTTGTGATAGTTCACTCCTTGACGACCGTTGCTCAAGAAAGCTCGGCTATTGGCTAATGTAGGATCGTCGCCTTTTGGCGCAACAACAATTAAATAGGGTTGACCAAGTAATGGAATGAATGCCTGAGAGCCAAGTGGATGACGCTCTAACATTTTGATGGTCAGTGGGTAGCTCAACGGTGTGGCTTGGAAGATGCTGATGATCGCTTCTCCGTCTTGGTCTTGCACATCCGTTGTCGCTAGCTTGTGGTAGCGACGTGTTGATCCACTGTTGATCATGAAGAAATCACTATTATCGGACTCGATAACATCGCCAAACTCTGCAAAAGCCTGCTTGGTTAACGGTTCGATGGATAAACGACGTATTCCATTACTCATACTCATTTCCTTACCTATTTCGCTTTCGTACCAAACAGACGCAAACGGCTGATACCACCATCTGGGAATATGTTTGCACGTACGTGGGTAATCGCACCAAGGTCGTTTACCTCAGAAATGAATTCGTGAATCTCGTGCGCTTGCAGCTTTTGTGCTGGCAACAATTCACGCCAGAATAGGCTTTGTGTTTCTACTTGGTCGTCGGTACCACCTTTCACGTAAGCGGCTTGAATCGAGCAGCTATCAGGATAGTTACCTTTGAAGTGGGCCGTATCAACAACGATGCGTTCGATGTTACCTGGGTGGCCTAGTGCCACGATAACCCAGTCGTTACCTGGTGTACGACGACGCGCTGTTTCCCAGCCATCACCCATGTTTTCACCGCGGCCAGGACCTAAGATGTTGGCTTTGTTGCCGTAGTGCTCATCGCTACATGCCAGTGCTCGGCCACCGTGTTCAACCGATGCTAGGTCGACTTGTTGCTGAGAATCTATTGCTTCCCAATCCACACTTGGTCGGCCATAAACACGTAGGCGTGCGACACCGCCGTCTGGGTAGATGTTCAAACGTAGGTGCGTAAATACTTGGTCGCTTTCAATCGCTTCAAGATGATGATGATCACCCTGTAATGCCATTGAAGGCAGAATTTCTTGCCACTCTGTTGCGTCTGTTGGCTCACCTTGTGGTGAATAACACGCGTCAATTGATGCCGAAGGTGGGAAGTTACCTGTGAAGAATGAGGTATCAATATCAACGCCAGCAATAGTGCCAGCTAGGCCAAGGCGAACGACACAGTAGTCGTAACCTTCACCGCGTTTGCGTCTGCTTTCCCAACCGTCCATCCACTTGCCGTTATCGTCGTATAAGTCGTCTTTCCACTCTGGCGCAGCGTGGCTGAGAAGACGGCTTTTATCCGCGAAAAAATCGTCTGTTGCGAAGATAGCTTCTGCGCCGAGTTTTTCGTCTGCAAGGTTTATGTATTGTTCAAATGTTTGGGTCATGTCCGTGTAATCCTATCCAATTAATCAAGTAATAATAAAATGAGAACTTAGTGGTTTATTCGCTTATAAAGCGTACTCTTAGCGCACTAAGACTGGGCTGAGATAGCTGTTAACTCCGTTAACTTACATATCCCAGAGACGAAACATCGCGATCTTGTTGATCTCTTGAATCGCCGTAGCAAACTCAGTTTCACTATCATTTCCTAATCGCATCTCGAACGACTCAAGAATTTGGTAACGATTGGCTCCCTTCACCGCCATGATAAAAGGGAAATTGAAGCGACTTTTGTAGCTGTTGTTGTAAGAAGTGAATTTTTCAAATTCTTCGGCGTTGCACTGGTCGATGCCCGCCCCCGCTTGTTCCTTGGTCGACGACTCGGTGAGCTCGCCGTTTACTGCTGCTCGACCGGCTAAATCCGGGTGAGCATTGATCAAAGCCAACTGTTTGCCTTGGTCTGCACTTAACAAGGTCGATGCCATTTTCAGATGAAGATTCTCGATATGGTCGTCTTCGGCATTCAAACCTTGGTCATACACCACTTCTGCAACCCACGGGCTGTGTTCGTAGACATCAGCAAAGTGAGCGACAAAGGTATCGCGGTCCATGGTTGTTGGTTGGCATGATCGAAATTCAGTCACGTTAAGCCTCCTTGCTTCACTGCTACTTTTGCTGTTGATGATTAGCGTTATTTGGTTGATATGGATGATGTTGGTGCCAGTGGTTGGCGATATCGATTCGACGACATAACCACACGCTGTCGTGCTGTTTTACGTAATCTAAGAAACGTCTTAATGCAGCAATACGACCGGGGCGACCAATCAGACGACAATGCAGCCCAACCGACATCATTTTCGGTGCGGTTTCGCCTTCCATATAAAGGGTGTCAAACGTGTCTTTCAGATATTGGAAGAACTGCTCACCAGAGTTAAAGCCTTGCGCCGTTGAAAAACGCATGTCGTTCACATCAAGTGTGTAAGGGATCACCAATTGCGGATGACCAGTCTCGGTGTGCCAATAAGGCAGGTCATCATCATAGGCATCTGAGTCGTAAAGAAAGCCGCCTTCTTCTGCGACTAAGCGACGCGTATTTGGACCTGTTCGACCTGTGTACCAACCTTGTGGGCGTTGACCCGTCACTTGTTGGATGATCTCGATCGCTTTGGTCATGTGGTCGCGCTCTTCTGACTCATCAATGTATTGATAGTCTATCCAGCGATAACCGTGACTACAGATTTCGTGCCCCGCTTCGACCATGGCTTTGGCTACGTCTGGGTGACGCTCAATCGCCATTGCAACCGCAAATACGGTCAGTGGGATTTCATATTCATCGAACAAGCGAAGAACACGCCATACACCCGCACGGCTACCATATTCATAGATGGACTCCATGCTCATGTGACGTTCGCCTTTGATCGGCTGTGCTGACGGGATCTCTGAAAGAAAAGCTTCAGACTCGTCGTCTCCATGTAACAAACAACGCTCACCGCCCTCTTCATAGTTCAATACAAAAGAAACCGCGACGCGCGCATTACCTGGCCATTGAGGGTTTGGAGGGTTAGCTCCGTAACCGATCAAATTTCTTGAATAATCCTTATTCATCCAAGTACTCCTAACATAAGTGGTTGGCTTAGCCGCTCTTTAAGTAAGTCACCAAATGATTCAACCAAATGGATTCTCGATAAACAGAGCAACCTTACCCCTGTACATTTATTGTATACAATTATTTATCTCAATGTAAAGATTTTGTTATTCAAGTTAAATTTACGCACCATTACCGACTAAAAACAACAACTTAACAAAACCAAAACTCACCAAAAAACGATAATCAAGATCTATAAAGTCAGAAAAAACGACACAATGGTTAACATTTTTCCAACAATTCGCTTTACTAATTGTGTACAGTTCGTACATAGTTAGTGATAACAAAGTGACCAGTTGCATTCTTTGCAAGGTCGAAACAGACAGATAAACCACGGAACAGAGGAGCGCCAAAAGCGCTATTAAAGGACTATGGGAAGATTAACAACACACGTATTAGACACGACTCACGGCTTACCGGGTGCAGAGATCAAGGTAGAGCTTTATAAGGTCAATGAAGACTCAACAGAAAAGCTGGCGACGGTAATCACTAACTCCGATGGCCGAACCGATGCGCCGATTCTGGCAGGGAATGATTTCCGACCGGGGAAATATCAATTGGTGTTTTACGTAGCCGATTACTACAAAAGCAAAGGTGTGGAATTGGATGGTGTGCCTTTCCTAGACGATGTGGTTATTCGTTTCGGCTTAGATGATCCAGAAGCGCATTATCACGTTCCTCTTCTCGTCTCCCCTTACAGTTTCTCAACCTATCGGGGCAGTTAGTCTCGTGACCTAGAACTTCTAACTAGGCTCACCGACAAATATTAAGCAGATTAGTGCGTGCATCTAAAATGATGCGCGCTCATTAAACACGCTCATATAAAAATACTAATAACGTTATTAGTTAGAAGTTGATGACTAATCAACTGATAGCTAAAGAAATAGCGGCTAGGAAAAAACCTTAAAACTTAATATTGAAATCTCGCTGTATTCAATAAATGGATCACAACATAAAAGGACTTGCTGACATGAGTGAGAGTAAAACAGAAATACTCAACCAAGATGTGAATAACGGAATTTTAGAGAAACTCTTTAAAATTAAGGCCCACGGAAGCAGTGTGAAAAATGAGTTGGTCGGCGGTGTCACCACCTTCGCAACCATGGCTTACATCATCTTCGTTAACCCACAAATTATGGCCGCATCGGGTATGGATGCAGGAGCGGTATTCGTCGCAACCTGTATTGGTGCAGCTATCGGTTGTTTGTTAATGGGGTTATTTGCGAACTGGCCTGTCGGCCTTGCGCCGGGCATGGGCTTGAATGCCTTTTTCTCGTTCACGGTAGTAAGCGAAATGGGCTACAGCTGGGAAGTGGCACTGGGTGCAGTGTTTATCTCAGGTATCTTGTTTGTCGGGATGAGCTTCTACAAAGTCCGCCAATGGATCATTGAAAGTATCCCTGTGAGTTTACGTTACTCCATGACTGCGGGCGTTGGTTTGTTCTTAGGTCTAATTGGTCTTAAAACAGCAGGCATCGTCGTCGAAAACCCAGCAACACTGGTATCACTAGGTGACTTCACTAAACCTGAAGCGCTACTGGCCGCTATCGCTTTCCTTATCATCGCTGTTCTTAGTGAGCGTAAAGTATTTGGTGCGGTGTTAATCGGTATTTTGAGTGTAACGCTCGTCGGCATGATGCTTGGCTTAGTGCATTACAACGGCTTCTTCGCGGCGCCACCAAGCTTAGCGCCTACGTTCCTAAAAATGGACATTATGGGCGCTCTCGATGTTTCAATGATCAGCGTTATCTTGGCTTTCCTTTTTGTAAACATGTTCGATACCGCGGGTACTTTGATGGGCGTGGCTGAGCGTGCAAACCTAACTAACCCAGAAACGGGCAAGATCGAAGGCCTGAGCAAAGCGCTTAAAGCCGACAGTATCTCAAGTGTGGCAGGTGCGTGTGTGGGTTGTCCGCCAGTAACCAGTTATGTAGAAAGTGCAGCGGGTGTTGCAGCAGGCGCACGAACAGGCCTATCAGCGATTGTGGTTGGTGTGTTGTTCTTAGCGGCGATTTTCCTATCTCCACTTGCAGGCATGATCCCCGCTTACGCTACTTCTGGCGCGTTGATTTATGTCGCTTTCGTAATGATGAGCAGCATGCAACACGTGGATTGGAAAGACTTCACCAACGGTGCTCCCGCAGCTATTACGGCGTTAATGATGCCACTGACGTTCTCTATCGCGAATGGTATCGCACTGGGTTTCATTACCTACACAGTGCTAAAACTGGCGACAGGTAAAACAAAAGACGTATCAATTTCGATGTACTTCTTAGCCGCGATTTTTGTCGCGAAGCTCGTGTTCATCGGTTAATCACAAACGTAACTATCGCTTGGCTTGTTCGCAGGCCAAGCAATCAATACACATGCTACCGGCAACATTTTTAAGAAAAAGCTAATTGTGCTAATCGGCGGAACACACAAATATCCGCTCGGTTAGTGCACCTTTTTTATGACCCTACGCAGTTTGTAGAAGTCATTATTTGACCGCCAATCGCCTGTAAACGGAAACACAGGCAGAGGAATATCAAATGAAACTTCTGTACACCCTAAATGAAAGACCGCCTCACAGCTTAACCTTCCTACTCGCATTACAGCACATGCTCGCCTCGATTGGTGGCATCGTCGCTGTTCCCCTTATTGTCGGCGCGTCAATTGGCTTGCCTAACACCGAGATAGTTTCATTGATCAATGCTGCGCTGCTGGCGTCAGGTATTGTGACTGTCGCTCAATGTCTTGGCTTTGGTCCTATTGGTATTCGGCTGCCCGTTGTGATGGGTTCGAGCTTTGCCTTTTTGGGCGTCGCCATTTCAATCGGCAATGAAGGCGGTGTCGCCGCGATCATGGGCTCAGCGCTTATCGGCTCGTTCGTGGTGATTGGTGCCAGCTTCTATATGGACAAGGTTCGGAAACTGTTCCCAACCGTGGTAAGTGGTGTAGTGGTTACCTTAATCGGCTTAACCATTTTACCGGTTGCCATGAACTGGGTCGGAGACTCTCCTGCCAACACAGAACAATTCGCCACGCTGCCAAAGCTGTTTCTAGCACTGATCTCTTTGGGGATTGTGGTTGGCGTATCGGTTTACTGTAAAGGCGCGGTTGCCGCTTCGGCCATCGTGATTGGTTTAGCGGGCGGTTATATTGTGGCGCTATCACTCGGCATGGTCGACCTTGAGCAAATCAGCTCTGCCGCTTGGGTTGGCGGACCTGAGCCCTTCAAATATGGCTTTACCTTTTCTGCGAGTGCCATCATCAGCATGAGCTTGGTGTACATAGTGGTTATCGCCGAAGCTACGGGTGATTTCATGGCATTAGGCAACAACTGCCAAACCCAAGTCAGCGGTAAAGACTTAAAACGTGGGCTATTGGGCGATGGCCTTGGCAGTACCTTATCTTCGATTTTAACGGCAATGCCACTGGCATCGTTCAGCCAAAACGTCGGTATTGTGGGTATCACAGGTGTAGCAAGTCGTTATGTAGTGGCTGCAACCGGTGGTTTGCTAATTTTAGGCGGCTTATTCCCGAAATTAGCCGCTATTGCCGTCACGATTCCGAAACCTGTTCTAGGTGGTGTGGGTTTTGTGATGTTCGGAATGATTGCCTACGCGGGTATCCGCATGTTGATCAAGGCCGCAGACACCAAGCGAAATGCCTTGGTAATCTGTGTTGGTTTAGCGTCTGGCTTAGCCGTCACTTTCGAACCAAGGTTGCTGCAACACTTGCCGCATGACCTTGCGAACTTTCTTCACTCTGGCATTACAACAGGCACCATCATGACGGTTCTTCTAAACCTTGTGTTGCCGAAATCTTCACGAGCAGAAGAGCAAGAAGCACTGGCCGAAAGCCAAGCGCAAGTTGAGCTAGAAATGAAAGAGCAAGCTGAAGAAGAGTTACAGTCAAACGACCAATTAGAGATTCAACAAGCAAGTACAGAAGCCGACGTTCAAGCGGCATCAGATAACCCTGAGCCCAAAACGAACTAACTGGTTCACTGACTAATGTAAAACCGATTTCCGTAGGATCAGGGCTGATTAGAGCATTGAACGTTTTAACGCCCTGATTCGAATTTATCTTTCAACAGCAAATACCAATAAAGACCCTCTTCCCTGAAAAGGCTGAGATGGCTAAGGACTACTATGAATGGAAACCATCTGGATTAAGAATCCTCTCGCAATCTACACTGGCTCACTGGCTGATGCAGAAGGCGGTATTGTCATTAAAGGTAATACAATCATTGAGCTGGTTGGCAAACACAAAGAACCGACCTTACCCGTAGATTACAGCGTCGACGCCTCTCGTCATGTTGTGACTCCTGGGCTTATCAATGCGCACCACCACTTCTATCAAACCCTAACGCGTGCCTACCCCGGCGCACTGAATAAAGAACTCTTCCATTGGCTACAAAGCCTCTATCCAGTTTGGGCCAATCTCGACTCAGAGATGATGAGCCTTGCCACAGAGTTAGCTCTGGTTGAGTTGATGATGTCGGGCTGTACCACAGCGTCAGACCATCATTACTTGCTGCCAAACGGGCTAGAGCACGCCATCGATTTACAAGTTGAGGCCGCAGAGAAACTAGGTGTAAGAGCGATATTTACGCGCGGCTCCATGAGCCTTGGGGAAGATGAAGGTGGGCTACCTCCACGACACACCATTCAAACCGAACAAACCATTATCGATGACAGCCAACGCTTGATCCGCGATTACCACCAGCGCGATGAAGGGGCGATGATTCAAATCGCACTCGCGCCTTGTTCGCCGTTCTCAGTCACCACCGACCTGATGAAAGAGACCGCCAAGATCAGTGAGCGTGAGAACGTGATGATGCACACTCACCTATGCGAAACGCTCGATGAAGAGGACTTCTGTATCGAGAAGTTCGGTCTACGCCCTGTCGATTACCTAGAAGATGTCGGCTGGCTGAATGAACGCACTTGGCTTGCACACGGCATTCACTTCAACCCAGAAGAGATCAAACGATTGGGCAAAGCAGGCATTGGCATCAGCCACTGCCCGACGTCCAACATGATGCTGGCTTCCGGTATTTGTAAGAACAACGACCTCGAAGCCGCTGGCGTGAAAGTCGGCCTAGGTGTCGATGGTTCGGCCTCCAATGACGGCTCCAATATGATTGCCGAAGTGCGCATGGCGATGTACTTACAACGCCTGCAATATGGCTCTGCCAATGTTTCACACTTCGACGCACTGCGCTGGGCGACATCAGGCTCTGCACGCGCAATGGGTAGAACGGATATCGGTACACTAGAAGTCGGAAAACAAGCCGACATCGCGATGTTCAAACTCGATGATATTCGTTTTTCTGGCAGCCACGACCCACTGGCCGCATTACTACTTTGTGGTGCTCAACAAGCGGATAAAGTGATGGTAGCCGGAAAATGGCGAGTTAATGATGGCGCCGTTATTGGCGTAGACATGGAGCGGCTGATGCACCGCCACCACGCTGCCGCAATGAAGCTTGGTAAGTTGGCGATGAATAACAACTAACTAAGACACTTGCCCATCAAACACTGCAAGCCAAAGCGCGTGGCTTTGATGGGCAAACACCCAGAACATCCTAAAGATTCGAAAATATCGCAAACATTCTAAAACCCCATGAACATGATGTCCTCTCAACCTACGTATCCATCTATTTCCTTAAATAACTCCAGCCTTAATAAATCCAAAACAATGTTATTAATTAAAGAGAATCTAATTTAACTTCATCTAATATAATTTCCACTAATAAAACACTCGCTAATAAAAAGCCACTAACAAAAACTTTCCTTAATATAAAACTTGAACATTATCTGGCACGGATCAAATTTAAAACGCTCGTTCTATTTATATATTCATCAAATTAATCAACAGATTTAGTAATAATGGGAATTGTGAGGATAATTATACTTTTATCACTTATCGCATTTATGAATAGAATAAAAACCTCTCGAGGCCTTTCTATACCTAGCCTGACAAAAGACACAAGAGTAGTGACTTAAATATCATTAAATTCAATAGATCAACAATCAATCAATATGAATCCAAATATGTGATCTAAATAGAACTTTTCATTATAAATCTACTATAGATTGACCAAATCTTATAAAAACAAAAAACACATTAAAGGAGTCAATTTTAAAAACAAAAAAATAATTATAAGAATAACAATATAAAACTATTCAATAACCCTTCATAAATATTTAAAAATGCCATCGAATGGTAGGGGGATTATTGTCTTTGTAAAAAGCTAATAACAAATCTAACAGGGCTAAACGATGAAAAAAATCACTAAAACACTCGTACTATCTTCGATTTCAATTGGGCTACTTTCTTCTTTTGCTTTCACTTCTCAAGCAGCTACAGTTCAAATTAACCAAGCGTCAGCTGAACAAAACATACCTCAAGTCACCTACGATACGATAATCGGTGAGAATGGCGTCTTTATTGATTTAGATACCGACAACTTTATTCTCAAGCAGCAAGAGTGGTATCAGATCCAAGCCTATGTCGAAGGTGCTTTAGCACTGCCCGTGACAGAAGCCAGTATGAAGTCGACTTTAAGTATTCCTAACGACATTCCTTTCTCTAATTTTCAAGCACTGGTCGAGCAATACTCAAACATTCACGATACTGCCTTTTATTGGAAAAAAGATCTTTATCCAAGCATCGTTGGCCTTTCATTAAGCTTGGCCAATTACGCACAAATTAAAGACTACATGCTCACCCCTTTGAGCGATGCTTTGAATGAAATGTTGGCCAAAGCATTCTCGCCCCTGCCGGAAGATATAGAAGCAGTAGAACGCAACAGAAAAATGGCGATTGCTTACCTAAAAAGCCTGCAGAACTTTTCCATGAAATACCAACAAGAAGTGTCTGACGTTGGCGGAAGTCTATTGGAATTTTCAGCCACACTGGACACGCAAAAATTGCAGCTAGATGTGTTGGAAGGTACCCATAACGGTTATCTAAGCGATGATGGCAGTGCGCTTCAGCAACGAGTGAATGACATCAATGCACGTATCACTCAACTCAACAAAGATTACACTCACTACGTTACGGTCGCCTCTACCGCAGTGACTTATGCTTGGTTCCCTCTGGTTGCAGGGCCAATTATGGGCGTCTACGGCGATAAAGCAGAAAAAGCACGCAAACTTCGTAACGAATTACAAAACGAAGTAAAAGAGCTTCAAGAGCAGTTAACTTACACGCAAAAGATATATAACTCTTATCATCGCTCTTCGGAGAGCATCGAGATAATTTCTCAGCAAATTGAAAATGCGATTCCACATATTAATAAGCTGAAACTGAATTGGCAGAAAATGAATGCCGACTTCACTTCACTGCTCGTTGCACTAGAACAAGCTCAAGATAATGCCGATATCATGAAAGACGACGCAATGCTTGGCGCGATAGGTGCGCTTGCCAATACAACGGTTGCAGAAAGTAACTGGAGTAATATTAGTGAGAAAGCAAAAGCGTTCGCAAACAATGCTTACATTCAAGAAATGGAATAGTCCCTATACCTATCGAAAAGTAGCGCGACAGATAAAATCGACGCTATATACAGAAACGCTATACACAGCAACGAAACTGCTAAAAATATAACAAGATAGCCAAATTACCTTCCGAATAAGAAGCCGCACCTTAAGCAAATTAAGGTGGCGGCTTCTGCTACCCAAAATTTGGTGACTACTAATTTCGACAGGACATAAATATGAGACTTCTACCTATTATTATTTCTCTTTCATTTTCTCCACAGGCTTTTTCTAGCGACTGGCTTGAACTGAACAATTTACCCAATTCAACCGAATACCCAACCTGGGTTCAATCGGCCTATTCCGATGTTGGCGTCCTATCGCGTTCAACATCCGATTTACACATCAACCTAAGTGACTGGATTGCAGAGCAGAACCTCTATGTCACTAAGCCTTCAAAAGTTGTCATTTTTGCAGATACGATTGAGGTTCCAGAGAACTTCAACTTGCTCGTAAATAACCAAAACATCCTGATTTTTGCGCGTAAAATCGTTGGCCAAGGCACGCCGACATTTGTGCTCGGACAACAAGGCTCTGCTGCCTCAATTTCTGTGATTGCGGGCGAGATAGAGACACCGATTAATGTGCTCGCTTTCCAAAGCGATGGCAGCATTACACGAGACGCTCTAGCAGGAAAAACTGGCGATGGTGAATCTGTAGTATTAGCAGGAGAGCACTACCGAAGAACCACCATCGACTCGAACATCACAGGGCAAATGAAATTGGCTTCTGAGCCTTTTACAGACATTGTTAATCGTTCTTTTGATATGGCCGCCAGCTTATACGATACCAACCCAGAACTTAGCCTCGACCTCATCAACTGGGTTGAGCAGAGCTTACGTTACTCAGGTTCAGTGGTAGAAGACGACCCAATCCTTTCAGACCTTTACTTGCAAACCGTCGCGTTCAAACAATTCATTAGCTTCAGCACCAAAGAGAGCCACTATGTGCCTTATCTCGATAAGGTGTTGTACCAAGATAAATACGAAGCGTATCTGAAAGCGATGGTCGCGTATCAAGCTCAATGGAACATTATTCAAGATAGAAGCACCGTCATTGAAGACAAGATTGAAGCGGCTAAGTTGGCACTCGCTAACATCGAAGACGTTCTTAGAGCACAAACTTCAATCATCACACAAACCCAGTCCAACATAGACAAGATAGGCGATAGCCTGACCGAAGTAGATAGCCAATACAAAGCTCAGGAGTTAGTGACTCTCGATGCAAGAACGACTTATCTAGTTGGCGTAGAGAATTGGAAAACCCAGCAGCAACTCAATGCAGCTTTGGCGATTTTCAAAGCAATAGCCGAGATTGGCAGTGCAGTGAGTGGCGTGTTCACAGGCAACCTTTCAGGGGTCAATGACCTAACCGAGCAATTGGCTAAAACCCCAGAAGCATTAGAAAAAGCGAAAAACCTCGTCACCAATATCAAGTCTGTCACGGGCATTATTGATAGCGTCACCAAAACGATTTCTGGTATCTCTCAGCTCACCGCGGATATTAAATCAACCATCAAGTTCCAGAAGATATCGGAAGCGATGGATGGCTTTAACTTCAATATCCCAACCATCAATGAAAGCAATCTAGCGTGGGATCTGATGATCACCGAGATCCGCAGCAACTTAAGATATGCCGATAGCTTAGGAATCAAAGGGACGAGACAGTACTTACTTGAGCTTGAGAAACAGGTGCTTCTGGGTAAGGCAATCAACATCACCCAGCTTAACTTTGCTCAGGAACAAGCAAAGCTGGTCGACTTGTTGTTAACCAATAACGTAACCATCAATCAACAGCAAAGACTGAATGATGCAATTGGGGGTTATCAGATAGATACCGACAACTTCGATTCGATTGAACGTGAACTGTCGAGAGTATTGATGCACTTCAAACGTCCGATGTACATTGCTTTATCTAACTATGTTCAGGCATACGAATATTGGGCATTGAAGCCAAGCGAGATCACGCCTTCTCTCAGCAAAAGCTACTTGGACTACCAGTTTGATTTGGCGTCCATCGAAAGTGAGTATGTGAATGCTCTGTCTTCTTTCCAACCCGCGCCACAAGATTTCACCATCGATAACTACACCATTTCCAGCCCAGAACAACTCGAAAGCTTTGCAACAACCGGACAGCTCAACTTCTCTATTCCATTAGAGCAAGTCCAACTCTGCTCGTTTGACCGCGTTAGGCTATCCACGGTACGAGTGTTCTTAGAGGGTGAAAACTTACCTTATGGCAAGCAATTCAACCTGCGAGTCTCCAGTTCAGGCAACTATGCCGATCGATACGAAAATCAAGATTACCAGTTCAGCTCTAACCCCGTTTCACGCGCGTTCTACTATCGCCTAGATGATCCAACCACCAACGACATCAGCATCATTAGCGATGGCGCCGTAGCGAATGAGTTCGAATACGCGTACTTCCAGCCCACCCCATTCACTTCATGGAATGTCACGCTTAACAACTTTGATAAAACCGAGCAAGCGAACAACCAGTACCTAAAAGATATCGAACAGATTCGCGTCGAGTTCTTAGGTAGCGGTATCCCTAACGGCAACAGTTGCTCTAATTAGCTAAGTGCTACTTTAATTAATCAAGATCTTCTCTAACTAACCAAGTGCAACCTCAATTAACCAAGTGTTGCTGTCATCCAAAGAACTGAGGTTCAAGGAGTAAGGTTCTGGAGAGAGTTCGTAACAAAAAAGGCCGACATGATGTCGGCCTTGTTACTTCTATTCGATTTTTAGAATCCGATTCACGGCCTAATCCATCAAGCTCTTAGACTTAATAGCCTTCTTTGAAAGCTCTTTGGCAAACTCAGTAATGTCAGCTTCAAACTCATCGACGCTTTGGCGGATATCATCCAGTTGAACTGTCTGCATTACGCGGTTTTCCATCACGATTTGGCCGTTAACGATGGTGGTGTCGATGTTGCTTGGGTTCGCTTGGTAAACCAATGTCGCGTATGGGTCGTAACTTGGCATCATGTTCGCTGATTGTGTTTCTACAATCACGATATCTGCTTTCTTACCCACTTCAAGAGAACCAATTTGATCTTCCATGTGTAGGGCTTTTGCGCCACCTAATGTCGCCATCTCAATGACTTGTTCAGGAATCATGATAGTGCGGTCAGAATGCTTTAAGCGTTGCATGTTGGCTGCGTAGCTTAGAGTACGCATGATATCGACTTGGTTAGAGCTCATTGGGCCGTCTGTTCCCAAGCCAATACGCATATCAGCACGGTACATATCCCACGCAGGTGCAATTCCCGTCGCGCCTTTGGCGTTCGCCATTGGGTTGTATGAGATACCCGCGTCAGCTTGCTTGAGAAGCTTTTGGTCATTCTCTGAAAGGTGAATACCGTGAGCAATCACAACACGCTCATCAAGTACGCCGATTTCATCCATGTATTCGACCGGTGACGTGGCTTTGGTTTCGTCTTTGATGCGCTTTTCTTCATTCGGGAATTCAGCAACGTGAATCAGCACTGGCACATCGTATTGAGCAGACAGCTTGTTGATTTCTTGCAGCTTATCTTTACTCACGGTGTACACCGCGTGTGGTGCATAAGCAGGTGTGATTAACTCGTCGTTTTTGTACTGCTCAATAAAGCCTTTGGCATACTCAATCCCACCGTAAGGTTCTTTAGCATCGACCACTGGAAACTTAATCACGGTTTCGCCCAACACGGCGCGCAAGCCAACTTCTTTGGTCGCTTTTGCCATTTCATCCATGTGGTAATACATATCAGCATAAGTGGTCACACCGCTTTGTGCCAATTCGATAGAGCCAAGCTTAGTTGCGTTGTAAATCAGTTCACGGCTTAGCTTTTCGGCTTCTAGAGGGAAGAAGTAAGCGAACAAGCGGTTCGAAATACCCTCTTCCCCTAAGCCACGAAACGCAATCATAGGTAAATGGTTGTGCGCGTTCACCATGCCTGGCATAACGATTCCGTCTTGAGCATCAATCACCTTTTCAGCGCGATATTGAGTGATCAAATCCTCGTTACCAACTGCGATAATCTGGTCGTCTTTCACCACTACCACGCCATCATCAATCACATCCATTTCAGAGTTGATGGTTAGAACCTGTCCGTTGGTGATGATCAGATCAGCATTGTATGTTTGCGTCGCGACCGTTGAACCGCAACCTGCAAGCAGAACTGCGCTGATGGTGCATGCCAAGCTTTTAAGCGTCATTGCTAAACCTTAATGTTGTGCGTGTAATATTGTTAGCGGCTTCATCTATAAGTTTCCAGCTTTTCGCTTTTCAGAAGAGTAAGTGCCGCCAATTTTCGCGATACTATAACCTGTCATTTAAATAAAATGGCATACCTAATCGAACCGAATTCAAGATAAATGAGTTATTGCACAACGGGTCACAAAAGTAGCTTTGCACATATGCTCACTCAAATGCACAAACAAAAAAGGCCTGCAATCGCAGACCCAAAAAAAACATTCAAATAACGTTAGATTTTCACACCACACCCTTTAATCACTAGCTGCGTGATGAACTCAGCGGCATCTTCATAGTCTTTGTCATCGAGCTTATCTTTCTGCATCACGCTGCAAATCTGCCAGCCAAAATCGGCGTAGGTTTGAGTAGCCGCCCAGATGGTAAACATTAAATGATGTGCAGGAACCTCATCCATTAGACCTTGTGCCGACCATGTTGAGAACTTATCGAGGATCATCTGGGATTGCTTATACAGCTCATCGCCAATCTCTTTCGGCAGCACTTTCGCGCCAGACATCACTTCATTGGCAAACACTTTAGAGGCATGTGGATGGTCGCGAGAAATGATCAGTTTGGTTTGAATATATTGGGACAAGGCTTCAACAGGATCGCTGAGCTCTTCAATTGGACGAGATGCTTCCAGTAAAGGCTGAGTGACGGTTTCTAGAACGGCATTGTAGAGCTTATCTTTAGAGCTGAAATAATAGAAGACGTTGGGTTTGGGAATGTCGGCCGCTTTTGCGATGTCAGCCATTTTTGTTGCGGCATAACCATGAGTAGCGAATTGTTCACACGCGACTTCGATGATTAAATCTTGATTCTTTTGTCTGATCCTAGACATATTGCATCCTTTACAGCTCGTTACTAAAATCATAGTAATCAACGTGCTTCATTAGTCCAGAAGATAATCTCAGAACTCAAGGTCACCGCATTGATAACAATAAAATGGCCGCTCTATTTGTTAAGAAGCGACCATTCCATACCGTGTTTTTGAACTGTTCAAGTTAAAGAATCAATATCGCGCGGAAGTCATTCACATTGGTCAGCGTTGGCCCCGTGGTAAGAAGTACATCGACTTGCTTGAAAAAGTCGTAGCTATTGTTGGCATCGAGGTAGTCTTGCGCTTTAAGCGACAGGCTCGAACCTTGTTGCCATGTTTGAGGCGTGATCCATGCTCCCGCATTGTCTTCAACACCATCAATCCCGTCGGTATCGGCAGCTAATGCAAATATGTTGTCTTGTCCCTTAAGCTCGTTATACAAACTTAAGAGGAACTCGCAATTGCGCCCACCACGGCCATTGCCTTTAACGGTTACTGTGGTTTCGCCGCCGGAAAGTATCACGCAAGGCGTCTCAAATGGGTGCTTGTTATTAGCCACTTGTTTGGCCAGCGCAGCATGCACTTTCGCGACATCTCGCGCTTCTCCCTCTATGCAATCACTCAACACATAAGCCGGAATACCTAAGCCTTCAGCTTCTGCTGCAGCGGATTCCAATGCCGACATCGGGGTGGCGATAATATGGTGCTCCGCGTTCTTCCAACAGACGTCATCCGGCTTAATGGTCTCTGACTCTGGATTATTTAGCCATTCAAATGCCGAGCGTGGTGTTTCTATTTGATAACGTTCTAAAATGGCCATCGCATCAAAACGCGTGGTGGTGTCGGGTACGGTTGGGCCAGAGGCAATCACACTAATGTCATCGCCCGGCACATCTGAAATCGCCAGTGACACAACCCTTGCAGGATACGCCGCTTTAGCAAGTCGACCGCCTTTTATCGAAGATAGATGTTTGCGAACACAGTTCATCTCATCAATGGCGGCGCCTGATTTAAGCAACGCCTTATTGATTTGTTGCTTCTCTGCTAGGCTGATGTCACCACCGGGCAAACTTAGCAAAGCAGAGCCACCGCCCGACAGTAGGCAAATAACCGTGTCATCGGCGCTCAAGCCACTCACCAATTGCAGCATACGTTGGCTCACTTCTAAACCCATCGCATCTGGCACAGGATGCGCTGCTTCAATCACTTCGATATTTTCGCAAGGGGCGGTGTGTTCGTAGCGGGTCACGACTAAGCCTTCAAGATCACGCAGTGCGAGATCTTGCTGTTGTTTAACTTGCCAGACGGCTTCGAGCTCAGCGGCCATCGACGCGGCTGCTTTACCTGCTCCTATAACGACAGTTCGCCCAGCTTGGTTAGCAGAGCGATAAAAAATGTCTTGAGGAAGAAAAGGTTCGATGTGATTTTTAGGTAGCGCCTGATTAACAGCACTTGAGAAAAGGGTTTGCAGAAACTGCTTAGCATCAATGTCCATCAGCCACTCCTTAGTTGACGGAGAAAAAAAGAACCCCGATACAAGGCCAAAGGGTGCCTGCTAAGATCAAGTTGGAAAGGAACAACTTCAACCTCTGCCTCGTATCAGGAACGCGTATAAAAGGAGACGAAACTACGCGATTTATAAACAAACTGTTGGGCTACGCATCGATAGCAGCCCTAATTAATTAACGAATCGAGTGGTCAGAACGTTTCTCAATCGCTTGGATAAGCGCAGAGTGGTCCCAACCTTCGCCACCCATTTCGGCACACTCGCCAAACAACTCTTGAGCGTTAGCCGTATTAGGTAGTGCAACCCCTAGCTCTTGTGCGCCCGTTAGCGCTAAGTTGAGGTCTTTTTGGTGAAGTGAGATTCTAAAGCCCGGGTCGAATGTGCCTTCAACCATACGCTCACCGTGCACTTCCAATATCTTAGAGTTAGCAAAGCCACCTAATAGCGCTTGACGAACTCGTGCTGGATCAGCACCGGCTTTCGAAGCAAAGACTAACGCCTCAGACACGGCTTCGATATTCAGAGCAACGATGATTTGGTTTGCGACCTTACACGTTTGGCCTGCTCCGTTATCACCCACCAGCGTAATATTCTTACCCATGATTTCGAACAGAGGTCGTGCTTTATCAAAGGCGTCTTGCTCACCGCCCACCATGATAGTCAGCGCCGCATTGATAGCGCCTACTTCGCCACCTGATACCGGAGCATCAAGGTATGACGCGCCGCCTTCGTTGATTCGCGCTGCAATGGCTTTGGTCGCGATTGGCGAGATTGAACTCATATCGATAACCAGTTTTCCAGCAGCGCCACCGGCGGTAAGGCCTTGCTCGACGCCATTGTCACCAAACAGGACGTCTTCCACTTGAGGCGTATTCGGCACCATTAGGATAATGACATCCGCCGCCTCTGCCGCTTCTGCGGGTGAATGGCAGACCGTCGCGCCTGCTGCCACAAGATCGGCAGGTGCTGCATTAAAGTGATCCGACAGAATCAAATCGTGACCTGCTTTTTGAAGGTTACTCGCCATAGGTTTCCCCATGATGCCAGTTCCGATAAATGCAATTTTAGACATGTTGTTCTCCTTAACGTTTGAGGGTTACCAGACGCAATTAACGGTACTGGTGCAGCCAACCAAGGCCTTCTGTCGTTGTCGTTTTAGGTTTGTATTCGCAGCCAACCCAGCCTTGATAGCCAAGCTCATCAAGATAATTGAGCACGAATGGATAATTGATTTCGCCAGTACCCGGTTCGTGTCGGCCTGGGTTATCAGCCAGTTGCACGTGTGCGATTTGACCAATGTTCTGTTGCATGGTCGGCGTGAGATCGCCTTCCATAATTTGCATGTGATAAATATCGTATTGGATAGAAAGGTTATCGCTCCCTACCTCTTTGATGATCGCTTTGGCTTGCTCAGTCGTGTTCAAGAAGAAGCCCGGAATATCGCGTGTATTGATCGCTTCTATCACTAAGCTAATGCCTTCTGCTGCTAGCGCGTTCGCCGCGTAATGCAGGTTAATCACAAACGCCGATTGCGCGTCTTGTTGGGTCACACCTTGCGGAACAATCCCCGCCAAGCAATTCACTTGAGTACAGCCAAGCGCTTTTGCGTAAGCGATGGCTTTAGGTACACCCGCTTGAAACTCTTCAACTCGCGCAGGGTCTACCGCGATACCACGGTCGCCAGCGTCCCAATCACCCGCGGGCAGGTTGAATAGCACTTGCTCTAGGTTGTTAGCATCGAGCTTTGCTTTGATTGCCTGAGCATCAAAGGCGTAAGGGAAAAGATATTCCACACCTTGAAAGCCCGCTTCTGCGGCGGCTTCAAAGCGGTCCATAAAATCAACTTCCGTGAATAACATTGACAAGTTTGCTGCAAATTTTGCCATGACTCTGTCCTTATTCTTTATTTGGTGAAACTATGACTGTTTAGTGAAGCAACGGTTATTTGGTGGAGCTACGGTTGCTTAGTAAGCCTCGCTCTATTGGAGACTTTCCGTAGAGCTAAACCTCAACTCTACGGATACACATGACTTAATGATTACTTGTACGCCAGCGCCGTTGGAGCATCGCCGCGGCTTTCGGCAAGTGGCTCAAATTCGTTGATGGCGTTGATCTCTACGCCCATCGCAATATTGGTCACTCGCTCAAGAATCAGCTCAACAACAACCGGTACTTTATGCTTATTCATCAACTCTTTGGCTTGTTCAAACGCAGCGGCAATTTTCTCAGGTTCACGAACTCGAATCGCCTTACAACCTAAACCTTCAACTACTGCGACATGGTCAACACCGTAGCCTTCAAGCTCTGGCGCATTCTGGTTATCAAACGCCAGTTGTACACAATAATCGATATCAAATTGGCGCTGTGCTTGGCGAATCAATCCTAAGTACGAGTTGTTCACCAACACATGAATGTATGGCAGGTTAAATTGCGCACCTACCGCCAGTTCTTCGATCATAAATTGGAAATCGTAATCACCAGAGATAGCAACGATATCGCGATCTGGATCGGCCGCTCGTACGCCTAATGCAGCGGGCGTTGTCCAACCTAGTGGACCTGCTTGACCACAGTTGATCCAGTTACGCGGCTTATAAACATGTAGGAATTGAGCAGCGGCAATTTGCGACAAACCAATGGTGCTCACATAGCAAGTGTCACGGCCAAATGCCTTGTTCATCTCTTCATAAACACGCATCGGTTTCATTGGCGCTTCATCGAAATTGGTTTTACGCAGCATGGTCGATTTACGTTCCTGACACTCACTTGCCCAAGCATTTCGGTTCGGCAACTTGCCAGCGTCACGCCACTCCTGCGCCACTTCAACCATTAACTCAAGCGCTGCTTTTGCATCAGAGACAATACCTAAATCAGGGCAGAACACACGGCCGATTTGGGTCGGTTCAATATCAACGTGAACAAACTTTCGGCCTTCAGTGTAAACATCGACAGAGCCGGTATGACGGTTTGCCCATCGGTTACCGACACCAAACACAAAATCAGAGTTCAGCATGGTTTCGTTACCGTAACGGTGAGAAGTTTGTAGCCCTACCATGCCTGCCATTAATTCATGATCATCTGGGATCGAGCCCCAACCCATCAAGGTTGGAATCACAGGAACTCCAGTGATCTCGGCAAACTGTTGCAACAATTCGGACGCGCCAGCATTAATCACGCCACCACCCGATACAATCAGCGGTTTCTCCGATTGAGACATCATGGTTAATGCTTTCTCAACCTGCGCGCGAGTTGCTTGCGGTTTGTAAGGTTCTAGCGGTTCATAGGTATCGATATCAAACTCAATCTCAGCCAGTTGAACATCAATCGGTAGATCTATCAGGATTGGCCCCGGGCGACCCGAACGCATCAAATGAAAGGCTTTTTGGAATGCGCGTGGCACTTGTGCAGGTTCCAGCACCGTGGTTGCCCATTTAGTGACTGGTTTAGCGATAGATTCAATGTCTACCGCTTGGAAATCTTCTTTATGAAGACGAGCACGGGGCGCTTGGCCTGTGATACATAGAATTGGAATCGAATCAGCAGACGCAGAATAAAGACCCGTGATCATGTCCGTTCCCGCAGGACCAGAAGTACCAATACACACACCTATATTGCCTTGATTGGTACGCGTATACCCTTCAGCCATATGGGATGCACCCTCTACGTGACGAGCTAAGACGTGGTCGATTCCTCCGAGCTTTTTCATAGCCGCATACATAGGGTTAATTGCTGCGCCGGGAACACCAAATGCGATGTCTACACCTTCACGTTTAAGCACCTCTACCGCTGCTTCAATCGCTTTCATAATTGCCATTCGAACCTCCAGCTCAGATTGTATACAATTAAACTAACTTTTGTGTACTATGAACCATCCTAGCTATTTATCAACCCCAAAATGAAACAATTTTGTTACATCAACCCATCACATTAAGTACGCACTCATCCTGAAAAGCTTACAATTCATTGCTTTACATAAAATATCTTTACGTAAAAATAAATTACAAAAAGACCAAATGATAAATAAATGTTAAATACCGTTTGCTTGTTTACAATTTCTACAATATAAATATCCTTAAAAAGAGCATTTTGTATACAAAGTGACATCGTATTGTTCAAAGGAGACAACAATGATGAATGACGTAAAAGAGAGAGAAGAAGTACAGTGTATGCAGGTACTCGGGAATATGGACAACTCCGAGTACAAAGAGATCTTGTCTAAAGATGCATTAAAATTCTTAGAAGCTCTCGTCAATAAGTTTGGAGATCGCCGTCATGCCCTGCTAAGTGACCGCGACACAAAACAAGCTCAATATGACGAGGGTGAGCTACCCAATTTCAGAAAAGACACCATTTCCATTCGTCAGAATAAAGAGTGGAAAGTGGCAACACCTCCAACAGAGCTACTGGATCGCCGCGTAGAGATCACCGGGCCTATCGAAAGAAAGATGGTGATCAACGCGCTAAACTCAGGCGCGAAAGTCTTCATGTGCTGCTTTGAAGATGCGTCTTCCCCGACTTGGGCCAATATGGTCGAAGGGCAAATCAACCTAAGAGACGCCAACCTTGGCACCATTAGCTACTTCGATGAGAAGAAGCAGAAGCGTTACCAATTAAACGACGATCCTGCACTGCTGATTGCCCGCCCACGTGGTATTCATTTACCTGAGCAGTCCATTCAATTCAACAATCAGCCTATCGGCGGTTGCTTGATGGACTTCGCCTTGTACTTTTTCCACAACTATCAATCACGTGCACAACAAGGTTTGGGGGTTTACTACTACATTCCAAAACTTGAAAGCATGGAAGAAGCACAGTGGTGGGACGATATTTTCAGCTTCACCGAAAACTATTTCCACGTACCCAAAGGCACCATTCGTGCGACCGTGTTGATTGAAACTCTGCCAGCCGTATTCCAAATGGAAGAGATCTTGTATGCAATGCGTGATCATATCGTAGCGATGAACTGTGGCCGTTGGGATTACATCTTCAGCTATATCAAAACGCTGAAGAACCATAAAGACCGCATCCTGCCAGATCGACACGGTATCGGCATGGATCAAGAATTCCTCAACGCCTATAGCCAACTGTTGGTGCGCACCTGTCATGCTCGCGGCGCACTGGCAATGGGTGGTATGTCAGCCTTTATTCCAGCGAAAGACCCGCAAGAGATGGCGCGAGTGACGGCCAAAGTCATTGAAGACAAACAGAGAGAATCTCAAAACGGACACGATGGCACTTGGGTCGCGCACCCTGCACTGGTTGATTTAGCGATGTCGATATTCGATAAGCACCTTGATGGCAAAGTAAACCAAATGGATTTCCAAAGCCCAGAGCATGTGATCAATGCAGACTCGTTGCTAAAACCTTGTGAAGGCAGCCGCGACGAAGCAGGAGTACGTAAAAATATCCGCATCGCGCTGTATTACATCGAAGCTTGGATTCAAGGCTACGGCTGTGTACCTATCTACGGTCTTATGGAAGATGCCGCCACCGCAGAGATCTCGAGAGCCAATATCTGGCAATGGATCCACCACGGGGTAACTCTCGATGATGGCCAAACCTTTACCAAATCACTATTCCACTCTTGGCTTTACCAAGAGCTAGACACCATAAAACATGAAGTCGGAGACTCGCGCTATACAGCAGGTCGATTTGAAGAGACAGCTGATCTTTTCTATCAACTTTCTACAGCCGAAGAGTTCGCCGCCTTCCTAACTTTACCCAGCTATGGGCTATTACAAGAGTCCAGTTAGGACTCTTGTACCGAGCTGAATCAGTCGATGATATTCACAACAAGAGTAATGATTGGCTGACTTAGCTTGGTACACGGCCCCTTGAAAAACTAGGAGATAACATGGGAAGTTTGACTCTACAACAAGCGTTAACCATCATCGATGGCACCTTACAAGCGGGAAACAAGATCCACACTGAGCCTTTGACGGTCGCCGTCTTAGACAGCGGTGGCAAACTGATTTCTCTGCAACGTCAAGACGGCTCTAGCATGATGCGACCAGACATCGCGATTGCTAAAGCGTGGGGGGCACTCGCACTGGGTTGTTCCTCTAGAAAACTCGCCCAAGATGCTGACAACCGACCAGCATTCATCTCCGCCGTAAACGTGCTCGCACACGGAAACATGGTGCCAGTTCCAGGGGGGCTACTGATTCGAGACAAGGATAAAACGGTACTGGGTGCTATCGGCGTCAGCGGTGACATTTCAGACATTGATGAAAGCTGCGCCATTAATGGTATTGGTTGCGCGGAGCTATTCAGTGACGAGATGCTACAAGCTTAACTCGCCAATTCGCTGTACTTGAAGTTCTTAGACAGGAACAAAAAACCGAAGCGATTAGGCTTCGGTTTTTTTATTCATAAGTTGCGCCAACAACACTAACGAATAACGTGTGATTAGACAAAGAACGCTAACGTACAAGAACCATTAAGCGCGTCCATTTAGCCTCTTCCTTCAACTTGTTAGACAGCCAGTAATCAACACTAAACGATCCCGCGCCAAGTACCGCTAACGCCAGATACCCACCAGCAACAGAGACATTTTTGTAGAAGTGAATCATTTGACCCGACGAACTTGGGTCGAAGTGAAACATAACACCGGAAACCAAAGAGAAAAATGCAATCGAGAACGCTGTAAAGCGAGTCATAAATCCAGCTAGAATCGCAAGTCCACCACCGAGTTCAAGCAAGATAACCAAAGGCAACAAGTGAGCACTGACTCCTTGAGAAGCCATGTATCCCGCCGTTCCTTCATAGCTAAATAGCTTTCCCCAACCCGCTTGAATAAACAAGTAAGCCAATAAAATACGAGCGAAAAAAGTCAGTGTGTCGTTCAATCTAGTGTTCATAGTTCTAAGCCTTGATAAGTTTCATTGCCGATAGGTTATTCGACTTAGCATTAAGATGATAACGAGAAAAATAGAACAACTTGTTTGAAATTTTAGTAGACATACTCGCATACAAATTACTGACTAAATCCGAAGATTGAACAACCTCAATGCTGTTACCATTGCCTTAAATTCATTGAAACACTTGCCCCATTTTTATTGATTTTATGAAGACTCTGAAGAAAACACTACCGCTCGATACTTTACAAATATTGGATGTTCTACAACGTGAAGGGACTTACTCGTCAGCCTCTGCGCACCTCAATCGATCCGTTTCTGCATTGAGTTATCAGATTCAAAAGTTGGAAGACGAACTCGGCATCTTGATCTTAGATCGTTCAGGACACAGAGCCGTATTTACTCAGGTAGGGCAAATGTTGGTGGAAAATGGTCGCCAGTTACTAGCGGGATCCGATGAACTTATAAACCAAATACAACGTTTCTCAAGTGGTTGGGAAAGCGAACTGTTTGTTTCCTATGACGGCATTATCGGGCAAGACATTGCGTTATCGTTAATCGCCGACATGGCAACAGAATGCAGCACGCAGCTGTATGTTCAAGAGGATATTTTGTCGGGGGGCTGGGAAGCATTAATCTCAGGAAAAGCGGATATTCTTATCTCATCGATGCCCAATATCGAACTACCGAATACCGTGAACAGTAAAACTATCGGCCGTGTAGAAATGATCTGGGTGGCCGCGAAAAATGCCTCCATTTTAAACGAACCAAATCCGCTCAATGAAACCACACGACGTAAACACACGATCATCGCAGTGGCCGATACCGCTAAGTCTGCGCCTAAAATTACCAAAAACATCTTACTGAACCAAAAAACCAGTACGGTCAGTTCAATGAGCAGTAAGTTAACGGCAATTCAACGGAACTTGGGTATAGGCACTCTGCCTAAACAGCTTATAACCGCCGAGTTAGAAGCTGGAAGTTTAGTGGAAATTGGCCACGCAAGAACCGTTGATATCGTGCTCGCGTGGCAAATAGGTAACATGGGGAAAGCGAAAACACTCGCTTTGAAAAAGTTAGAACAATGCTGGAGAGCGTCGGCTCAAACTCACTAGCTCGATCCTATCCTGACACTCCGAAAATCTATTTATCTCGTCCGATGAATCGACTTTGTTGGACACTCTCCCCTTGAGGTGTGGTTGCTTCAAATCGGTACACCCTCGGGATATTTCCCTTATAGAAAAAGGCTCGTCCTCTGTCTGATGTTTCTGTCACTTGTTGCCCGCGAATATTAGTGGTCACCTGCGCATTAGGGACGCGTTTTCCATCTTTATAAACCGTGACGACGACGCCGTTAGTTTGTTCATTGATCGACATTTTCAACTCTGCATGGGATGCAAATGAGGTTGCGAGTAGTGCTACGCTAAGGGCTATTTTAAGTTTCATTTCGGTCATCTCTGTATTGTGGGAATACGAGAAATATACGGATGGGGACTCTCTATTGATAACGGGAAGTCTTAAATAAGATGTCCTAAAATATTGAATTACATCGATGGAACTTGTTGGGTTTTCTGGCTCAGTGCCGTTCCCAAATTAACCGACACTAAATAGCTCGATACCAAATTGCAGACACAAAAAAACCGAAGCTCATCACTTCGGTTTTCAAATCAGATTAAGTTAGCTCAGTTCAATAAATTCAGCAAGCCGCTCCAGCCAGTCAATTACTCGTAAGCACTCAACCATGTTTTCAGCAGCTGGTTAGTATTTTTCTTCTGGCTCGCAGACAGAGATTTCACCAGCTTCTTCTGTGTTTCAACATGCTCAGTCATCATTTGGTCAATCAAAATCAAACCATCTTTGGTTAACTGCACACTCACGCTGCGTCTGTCTTCTTTGCTGTGCTCACGACTGATCAGCCCTTTAGCTTCTAGCTTATCAAGGCGATTGGTCATCGCGCCGGATGTCAGCATCATCGAACCTATCAGCTCAGAGGGAGTGAGTCGATAAGGCTTTCCAGAACGTCGCAACGTGGCTAGCACATCAAACTCACCGAGTTTCATGTCGTATTTTTTATGAAGCTCGGCAACCTGCGTCTCCATATACTTGGCAATACGCATAATCCGGCCCATCATTGCCATAGGCTCAGTTTCTAATTCGGGCTTTTCCTTTGCCCATTGCTCTACAACGCGGTCGATAGCATCCATTTGCAATCTAGCTCCGTGATTAGTCTTGTTTAATTCAAACTAGTTTAACATAAAGATACTTTACAACCACTAGTTCTCAGTATACAGTTCACCCAATAGTTATCTTAACGTAAAGATATTTTAAATGAACATATTATTAGCAATGATCCCCGCGTTCTTTTGGGGAACAACCTATGCAGTGACGCAATTTACGCTACAGGAGTGGCCACCATTATTATTAGGTGCTTTGCGTGCGTTACCTGCTGGTTTGTTATTGCTAGCAGTAAAGCCGACACTGCCTAAAAAAGGCGAGTGGCAGATCATTTTCACATTGGGCCTTATCAATATTGCGACCTTCTTTGGCCTGATCTTCGTGATGGCACTAACGCTGCCTTCAGCGATTTCTGGCGTGGGTATGATCTCTGTGCCTGTGTTCGCGATGATCTTCCATTGGGTAGTGAAAAAGCAGCGCCCGCATTTGATTCAAGCCCTGTCTGGTATTGGCTTGATCACCTTAGCGTGGATACTGTTTAACCCAAGCCAAATCGCTTTGAATCCAATCGGTTTAGGCGCAATGTTCGCCGCAATCATGTGTATTGTCATCGGCAGCAGCATTACAAAATCACTGGGTAATCGCATGCACTGGTGGAAGGTATTAACGTGGCAACTGATTTTGGGTGGTACGATTTTATCTGTCGCGTCTGGCGTTCATGCGTTCATCGACCCGCAGCCTTATGTTAACGCTGTCACTCATTTCGATTCTCGTAATGCTATGGGGCTATTGTGGGTGATTGGACTAAACACAGCTCTGGGTTATGGCATGTATGTGTGGCTGCTACAACGTATGTCAGTGGTCGATTTCACCTTCGGTGGCATCGCTAACCCAGTGGCTGGCATCGTTACGGGGATGGTGTTGATGGGTGAATCCTTTACTCCAGTGCAGTATTCACTGATGACAGGCATGATCGTGATGTCACTACTACCGCAACTTATTCTGGCAGTAAGACAGCCCAAACAAGTTAAGCCTGTTACGCAGTAGAAGATTTAGATTATTACTTATAAACCCGCCAAGTGCGGGTTTTTCTTTACAGGCATCACACCTATATAAAATATGTATTTGTTCTCGTACCGACCCAACCTTATAGTTAAATAACTAATAATAAGGTGCTCAATATGGCAAAAGACTTGTTTTCTAGCTTAGATTTAAATCTACTGCGAACTTTTATGATCCTTCATCAAGAGCGGAATATGCGCAAAGCATCCGAACGTTTGTTCGTATCTCAACCGGCGATCAGTAAAGCTCTACAAAGATTGCGCGATCATTTCGACGATGAGCTATTTGTAAAAACGCACCACGGATTACGTGCAACTGATCACGCGACTATGCTAGCGGAAAGCATTTCACCAATACTTGATGAACTTTCTTTCGCTATTAATAACAGCAATGATTTTAATCCCGCCGAACTACAAGGAGTGGTCAAAGTCGCGTTATCCCCATATTTGCTGTCGTCTCTTTCAAGTAAGCTCTTTAAAGCCATTCGTTCTGAAGCGCCATTAGTACAAATTCAGCTATTGAATTGGTCAGGCACAACCATGACCGACATTATTAATGATGAAGTTTACATAGGGTTGAACTACGAGATTAACCATGCCCCTAAAGAACTACTACAAAAGCCTATTGCGCAAGATACTTTCAAAGGGTATGTCAGGAAAGATCACCCATACGAAAAAGAATTTTTAGAAATTAAAGACGGAGTAAATTTTGAATTAGCTTCAGTCATTGCGGTTGATTGGAATTCACACCAGTCACAAGCGGAGAAAATACTCAAAGTAAAAGGGTTGAAAGCAAACATTGGTTTTCGTTCAGAATTACCGTCTGCAGTTATTGATGTCGTCAAAAACTCAGACATGTTATTCCCAGCATCTAAATTCCTAGATATTGAACAAGAAACCTCATTAAGAGCCATCAAGTTGCTGTTTGATAGTAGTTATTACGAACCAACGGTTTGTGCGTACTATCATCACAAAAACCGAAATAGCCCAATGACGCTGTGGTTGAGGAAAATACTTGAATCACAACTCAATAATAACCAGTAGTTATCACCCTCTTTACTCTGTTTCATTAATAACTCATCGTTAAGGCCTCTATTCTCTTAAGAGATTAGAGGCTTTTTTGTTCAGTCCATATACTTCTCTCATCGGCTAGGAACGCCACATAACACTGCAAGAAGCAAACTTTGTTCCTAACAATTATTTGAGAGTAAACCATGAAACTAAAACTACTAAGTACTGCTATCGCGGCGACATTCCTTGCTGGCTGTTCTTCTTCTGGTAGCAGCGATAACGGTACAAGCCCTGAACCACAGGTTGGCGTTGCTGATGTTATTTACAACGAAGAGCTACATACTGCTTATATTACTGGCGATGAAGGTAACAATGCTGTGGTTGTTGGAGATGGTAAAGGCAACGCTGTAGTAACAGTAAACGGTGAAATATTCACAATTCAAGGCGATGTTGTGGTCAACGCGAATGGCGACATCGTTGGCACTGTGGTTACAGATAATGGTGTTGCGACCGTTTATATCAACGACAAATCATATACATTAGCTGTTGAAAATGGCCGATTGATCATCGAAGGCTCAGTGTTAGACCCAGAATTTGGTGATGACGAATGGGGACCTTCTGCTGGCAATGAATTCTTTGCTAATTACATGATTGTAGACGACCTTGGAATGCCTGTAGCGCTTATCGAAGGTGACAACGGTAACTACATGTGGGTCATCCAAGGAGATGATGCTTATTACCTCAACATCAACGGTTCAGATGCTAAACCAACTCACAAAATCGTAGATGGTGAAGTGCTAACGATGTCTGGTGAAAGCACTGGGATCACGGTAGAAACTCATCGTACTGATGGTCAAATTACACATTTAACATTCAATACTCCTCGCGGTGAAGAAATTATTATTCGCCATGAAGACGGCCGTTTAATCGCTACTGTTTTTGGCCACGGTCATGAACACGAAGGCCCTGATTCCGCGCCTACTTACGGTGATATAGATGACGTTTTAGGCACAACTATCATTACTTTGGACAACGGTGAGACACTGATTTTAAAAGATGGTGTTTTATACCACCCAAGTTCAGATAGCGGAGCTGTGCTCAATGCTGATGGAACAATCACTAATATGGATGGCGAAGTTATCGCTCACGCTGAAATGCAAGAGCTCGGTTTTGTTGTAAGCTTAGAAAATGGCGCAGAAATTACGTTCCGTAATGACGATGGACGCCTTTTCGCTGCATTAACCCGCAAACCGATTGAACATCCTATTGAAGGAACACCAACGCATCCAATTGAATTAGACCCTTCTCAACCAATTCGCGATGGCATTATTGATCACGCAAACATTGGTGAATCAATAGATATAACAATTAATAATCGTGGCCATATTATTGTCGAGAATGAAATGATTAAGGGTGACTCTGGGTACCGTATAACTGAAGAAACCACAGGTGTAGTTATCAAAAACCCTGAAGGAGAGACCGTAGGTACTCTAAAAAGCAAAGAACTTAACTATGGCCTAACGTACTCTCTAATTAAAACTGAGCATGGCATAACAATTGTCCAAGGAAGGAAGAACGCTTTAGGTTTAGTACAAATTGAAGGTGCGAAAACTATCACACAAGACACAATCGATGACTTAAAAAGTAACCTTCAATCTCTTTCTCAAGAGCAACGTCAGCAAATTAAACAAGCAGTAAAAGACCGCGCTAGTCGTAGCTAATAAAAAATAATAAAGATAAAAGCAAAGGAGCCGCTTATTAGCGGCTCCTTTTTATTTGAGAGTTGAGAACACGATGAAACGACTACTATTCACTTTATTGATGCCCCTTACCGTATGTGCAAACGACCATCAATTACAAACATTAAATTATCATGAACCAAGTTTAAGTTTTCAAACAGCCAAAGCCGGAGACAGCTGGATAGGTACAGTCTCTGGTGTCATTCAAGCAACTGAAGAAATCAACATCAGTGCAGAAATTGACTCGGAAGGTTACCTAGAAATAGGGACTGGTTACGGCTTGATGTTAGGTAACTTTTACACTGAAGCTTTCGTAAGTTATGGCCGAGCAGATCTTATCGATATCTACGACATAGGCTTATTTGGTGGCACAGCTATCACGAGTAACATTATGGTTTTTGCTAATACATCGCATGAATGGCGCGATGTTTCTTTATCCCTCATAGATATGACAGATAGGGAATGGAAGAACACGGTTGGTACCAGTTACTCTCCCACACAGTTTATGAACTTTTCTTATTCATTCAGTCATGACCGCCAATTAACGGGTTCAAAAGGCTATTACAACAGCCAAGACGTTACTTTTACGCTGAAACCCAAATGGGTGGAACCGTATGTGAAATATACATTCGGTCAAAAGCGCGTTAGTCCGGGAGACGTATTTCGTTCTGATGGTAGCGTTGAGCTAGGCTTCAACCTTCGTTTTTAGTTTACCGTTTCGTGTGGTAGCTCTCACCCCTTTATAGTCTGATTAAATAAAGGGGCTTTTTGCTTCATAGCATGTCTTTCATATCAATTGAGCATACAGCGATCGACTTAAATCAGTTTCGCCGCTTCGGCCTCAATTTCAACTTTCCATCGCTCGTCAAAGAGCCCTTGTACAAACAGTAATGTCGTTGGGAGACCACCAACATCGAAAGGCAATCGCTGCTTTGCGGCTTGATAGTCAGGCATATCATTCCGGTCAACTAAGTACAGCCTTACACTGATTAAATCTTCGATATCCATTTGGTTTGCCTGAAGCACACCTCTCAGATTTTTCCAAGCCAGTACAATCTGTTGTTCCGCACCTTCAGCCACCATCCCTTCGCGATCAATCCCTAGTTGCCCAGCGATGTGCAACCGCGTTGAACCTGCGGGGATCAACGCACATTGATGATAATTAGCGGCTGGAGCGGGTACTGAAGAAGGGCTCCATATCTTATTCATCATTACCCCTCAGAGGCTGTGACGATTTTTGACATGACGGTGATAATTGGCATATCCGTAAGCATCGCGCCTAAACGGTCAAAATCACCAATATCTTTGCGCCAAGCAATGTATTCATTAAAGTGAGCGGTACTTTCCCATTCTTCACATAAAACCAAGGAATTTTCTGCCAAATCTTTTTGAAAAAGCTCCGCAGAAAGGTTGCCGTTAAAAGTACGAGTATCTGGCAATATTTCGTTAAAAAACTCACCGATCTCTGCCGTTTTATCTTCAGTATGGCTCAAGGTAAATTGCACTAAAATAGTCATCATTCTCTCCGTTTTCTTATTTTGTTAAGGTACGAGGAGAATCTTACTTGTTTGTTAAAATAGATAAATACAGTAATATTTGAAACATAGTTCGATTTAATAAGACAATAAACCACCATGAAAAACGAATTGCATCGCATGCAAGTGTTCGCCCAAATTGTAGAATCGGGCTCCATAACGAAAGCAGCTGATAAGCTAGATCTCTCAAAGTCTGTCGTTAGCCATCACTTACAAGGGCTTGAGCAACACCTTGGTGTGAAATTACTCACTCGAACAACACGTCGCCAATCCTTAACCGACGCTGGACAACGTTTTTATCAACGATGCTTAGAAATGCGAAAATTAATGTCGCTTGCGGAAGAAGAAGTGCGCGAGTCCTGTTCTGATTTTGCAGGCACTATCACCATCACATCCCCACACACATTGATGACACATCTTATTGGACCTGCAATGTGTGAGTTTATGAAAAGCCACCCTCGTATCGAGCCTCAACTATTGGCCAACGATATGCGCGTAGATCTTATCGAGAGATACATAGACCTGTCGGTCACTGTTGGGGCTCTTCCTGATTCAACGTCTCGTGCAATTAAGCTCGGAGAGCTTCATCAGGTACTGTGCTGTCACCCTGATTATCTTACTAAGGCGCAAATACCGCAGCCAATCATGCCAAGTGACCTCTCCCAATATGACTACATTGCCAATCAGTGGGAAGGAATAAACAGCCAAAGAAGCTTTGAAATTAATAAGGGCAAAGTAAGCACGTATCAATTCAGGGCAAGTCGAATCGGAGATAGCGTTCCGACCATCCGCATGATGGCCTTAAATGGGTTGGGGATTGCCTGTTTACCTAAACAAGCAATTGAAGAAGAGCTGAAAAAAGGGACATTGGTAAACATCTTGCCCAAAGATCAAGTTCTTAAAGCCTCTTTCTATGTCGTACATAATTATGGGTTACAGGTGCCAGCCAGAATTCGCGCCTTTATTGAACACCTAAAACAACACGCTGAATCTTATTCTTAATATCTTTCAACCAAATTGCCATACGTCGCTAAACTGACGATTTATCGACCAACATTAAACCTCACAAAGAATAATGACTTTGCTTAAGTTATCTAAAATAAAATAATTTTCTTCAAAAAACTACATTAGAGATTTAATTTCCACAATAAACTCAAATTAGAGATAAAAAGGCAAAACTTTTCTCCGACTACCTTTCTATACTGTGCCACGTCATTAAGGCGCCACAAGCCTATGATTTAAAATAATTATTAATGAGTAGTCACCATGAATTCGAAGTCGCTAACTATCTTGCTTTTTGTCTCTGTTTGCTTAATTTGGGGAACCACTTGGTTCGCTATGGAAGTGGCATTGCATTCTATCCCACCTATTTTTGCCACTGCGTTACGCTTTTTACTTGCAGCACCTCTGCTTGCGGTATTAGCAAAAGTCTTCAACCAACCTTTGCTTTTCCCTAAAGGTAAACGTCAATGGCTGCTTATTGTGGCACTGATGTATTTTGCTATTCCGTTCACTTTGATGATCTATGGTGAGCAATACATCTCTTCTGGTCTAGCGTCGATCATCTTCGCCAACATGCCAGTCGCTGTCATGCTGATGTCGGGTTTATTCTTAGGTCTACGATTGGCGAAACATCAAATCTTTGGTTTGGTCACAGCTGTTGTGAGCCTATGTTTAATCCTTGGCAATGAAATGCAAATGGGTGGTGATGACTACCTTATTGGCACGGTTTGCTTAGGCCTTGCTGTTGCCATTCACGCAGTGATGTATGTTTTAGTTCAAAAGCACTGCAAAGGAATCGAAGTACTTACCTACAACGCCGTTCCGAGCTTAATTGCTTCTCTATTTTTGTTCGCAGTTTCAGCGATGGGTGAAAGAGTTAATGTTGAATCCTTCACTTGGGATTCAATCTCAGCTGTCGTATACCTAGGTTTTGTGGCGAGTGTTGGCGGCATTGTGGCTTACTTCAAATTAGGACAGGTTTCGACGCCGTTCCAAGCGTCTATCTGCTTCCTAATCTTCCCAGTGGTTGCGATGCTGATCTCTTGCTACATCAATGGTGAGGTTCTATCTGAACAGTCTCTACTTATGATGCTCCCTCTACTTTGTGGCATTTTGCTGACCAAGGCACCAAAGGGAATCTTCAAGCTGCGCTCTTCTTTGAAAACAGTAAGTAGCAACTAAGTTCTATGAATTAACCCTAGAAGCCCGCAATGCGCTTCTAGGGTTCTATTTAGCGACTCAAATCTAAGTTTTAACTCACTCCCCTCTCACACTCCTATCTATTTCACCGCGCCCATTCTTTCACTGCCCATCACTCATTGATAATGGCAAGCGAATGACTTAAAAGTCGCAATCGACTACATTAGAAACGCTGAGAACAACCGACTCTAGTCTTAACTGCACCATCTGTCTTCAACCAAGGAATGTCATGAGAACTCCCATCAAACACATGCGTCTGATTAAAGGTCAACCTTGTAGGGTTGAGGAACTGACTAACAGCGACGACGCATTCTTAGAACCGCACAGACATGAATACTGGGAGTTGGTGTGGTGCGTAGATAGCTTAGGCAGTCAGAGCATTGATTTTGTAGACTATGACAACAAGGTCGGCCGTATTTTTACCATTGCTCCGGGTCAGGTTCACCGATCTGAACTAGTGGGAGAAAGCGCTCGTTTACTGGTGTTTACGCCGGGCTTTGTCAAAACCAACCATCGCAACACACAGCTGGTCGACACCGTTTTTGCCATGCATCAAAGTCGTCCTCCCTACTTAGATTGCAGTGAAGAAGGCAACCGCTACCTACTGCCTATTTTCACTATGATTAAAGAGGAGTGTGCACGAGAAGAGAGCGACTGGGATTTGGTAGAGTCCCTCATGAATAGCTTTTTGCGCTACATATTACGTTTCGCCAGCCAATCATCATTGAAAGGCGAAGTGCGCGACAGCCGAGTAAACCAAGTGGTCGATTTGATTGAGCAACACTACACTACCCACAAACATTGTGAGTTTTATGCGCAAGCGCTATCGATAACTAACAAACGCATCAATGAGATCGTGAAGGCTGAACGAGGTAAGACGGTCACCCAATTGATCCACGATCGAATCATCTTGGAAGCGAACCGAGAATTGATTTTTTCGACCAAGACAATTAAAACCATCGCCTTTGAACTTGGCTTCGAAGACCCCGCCTATTTCAGCCGTTTTTACCGTGGCCAGATGAATGAGTCGCCTGCAGAGTTTCGAACTCGATGTGCAGATAGTGCAACATAACACGCAGATCATCCCTTTTTAGAGCCCAGTTAAGTTCGGATAATGCTCCCTCTTTAATTCATCCACTTTGGTTACATCCAACTTGTTGGGAGCACTCTCGAATGGCCATCAACCTTAAAACCGATCCTATATCTAAATCCTTTTATCAGTACCTTTGGCCAGCGCTAACTGGCATGGTGATCAAGTCTCTCTTCATCATGGGAGACGCATGGTTCGTCGGACGTGGTGTTGGCCCTGATGGGCTTGGTGCTATCGCTTTGACCATCCCTGCTTTCTCAATATTTACCGCTATCGCGATGATGGTTGGCATTGGCGGCGCAGCGCTTATGTCTATCGAAGTTGGTAAAGGCAATTCAGCGTCGGGTCAAACCCTCTTTAGTCAATCAATGCTCAGTACCGCAGTGCTTAGCACCATTTCAGTCAGCATTGCTCTGTATTTTCTAGACGACATGATTGCGTTAATGGGCGCTTCTGGATACATGGCTGAACTGACTCACGATTACCTGGCTGTAATGCTGCCATTCTTTGTGTTGTACTCGTTAGCTTGGGTCATGTCGTGCTTTGTTCGTAACGACACCAACCCAAAACTGGCGACTTACGCGATGTCGATAGGTGCTGTGGTCAATCTAGTGTTGGATTACTTCTTCGTCTTAAAGTGGGGCTGGGGTATGAAAGGGGCAGCCTACGGTACAGCCATTGCGCAAGGTGTTATCGCTTGTATTCTATTGAGCCACTTTGTACGTAAACAAGGCACCTTGGAACTGAGCCTAAAAGGAATTGGTTTGGACAAACTGCCAAGCATCCTAAAAATAGGTACACCGACCTTCTTTATTGAGGTAACCGCCGCGATGACAATCTTGCTGTTCAACTACGTGTTGCTGCATCAGTTTGGTGAGAATCATATTATCGCCTATGGCTTAACGGCAAATATCGGGGTATTCGCTTTGTTTGTGATGGTCGGAATCGCTCAAGCCTGCCAGCCAATCATCAGCTTTAATCATGGTGCCAACCAGCCAAACCGAATCGAAGCGATTTTTCGCTTAGGTTTAAAAAGTGCCATTGGTAGCGGCTTGGTGTTTATGGTTATTGTGTACCTGCTTGCGCCTCAAATCGCAGCCCTCTATTTGGGTGATTCAAGTGATTTGATTGCACTGTCAGCCACTGCATTGACGTTCTTCTTCTTTGCTGTACCACTGATGGGCATCAACTTAGTGATCGCCAACCTGTTTCAGGCAACAGCTAAACCAAAACAAGCGACACTGATATCTCTTGGTCGCGGCTTTGTGTTCGTCGCCTTGGGCATCATGATTTTACCAAAGCTATTCCCAGAGCAAGGGATTTGGGCGAGTATCCTGTTCGCGGAAACCGTAACAGCCATATTCAGCCTGAGTATGTTACGCAGCTACAAGAAGCGCTTTTCTGGCTCATTAGAAAAACAGGCGGCATAGGAAGTAATCCGTTTAGAACGTCACGCCTTTGACTACCAAATAGCACATACAAAAAAGCTCCAATATCGCTATTGGAGCTTTTTATTTATCTCATCAGATTGAAATGAACATTAGCGCCAGCTGAACATCCGGACTTCGTTACCCTCTTCAGGCTTCTTAGGGATGTTTAAAGACAGCGCCAAAGAAACCACTGCCATTGCTGCACCAATGTAAAAAACCGTTGCAGGAGACGACAGCCAAATCACACCAAACGCGACTGGAATAACAACCGCTGCTATATGGTTGATGGTGAAAGAGACACCCGCGGTTGAGGCCATGTCAGCAGGATCCGCAATTTTCTGGAAGTAGGTTTTGATCGCCAGTGCCAACGCAAAGAACAGATGATCGACCACGTAAAGTGCTGCCGCCCACTCAGCGCTTTGCACCAAGCCATAACCAACAAACACACCAATCAAACCCACATACTCAAAGATCAGCGCCTTACGCTCACCCACGACACCAATAAATTTACCAATGCGTTTTGCGAACAAGAAGTTAAACAGATAGTTGATTAAGAACAGTAGCGTGATGTCAGCAGCCGAGTAACCGAACTTCTCGACCATCAAGAAGCCTGCAAACACCGTGAAGATTTGTCTTCTTGCACCACTCATAAACGTTAGCGCGTAGTAGAGCCAGTAACGCTTTCTCAATACCAACTTTTTATTTTGCTGAGTCTTGGTTTGAAATTCAGGGAAACCAAAAGTCATTACCAATACTAAAACGAAACCGATGCCCCCAGTGATGCCATACACCCATGCAAAATCAAGCTTGAGCTGCTCTAGCATCACCCAAATTGAGCCATAAGTGATTAACGAAGCCAACGCGCCAACGGAGATCATCTTACCTAACATCTCTGGCGCTTCTTCTTTACTCAGCCATTGCAGTGACAGAGACTGCTTCAGCGTTTCAAAATAGTGAAAACCCGTAGACATCAAAACCGTAGTCAGCAACAAGCCTGTGAGTGTAGGAAATAAACCTGTAATCGCCGTGCCTACAGTCAGCATCGCCAGCGATATCAACATAAAGCGTTGCTCTCGAATGAAGGCTAAAACAAACACCACAGTAAACGCTAAGAAGCCAGGGATCTCACGAACACTTTGCAGCAAGCCAATATCAGCACCATCAAAGTTCGCTTTCTCAATCACGAAGTTATTAAGCAAAGCCATCCAGCTCGAAAACGCGATCGGTACAACAATCGAAATCAGTAATAAAAAGTTTTGCGGCGTTTTCCAGCTCGCGGTTCTATCGAACATTGACGGACTCCTGTTCGTCTAATTGAGTGAGCACTTGTAAAGTCAATTGCTCAGTATACGGGTTGATCTTCCAATGATCTGGACTCCAACCTTTTACAAAACGTTGAAAATCAGCCCACGCCACATAGAACATTGGTCGCCATGCGGCTTTGATTTCATCAAACGAAAGCTGTGGCTGATAGTACGCCAATGCCTCTTCCAAGTATCGGAAGTAAATCTCTAACATCTGTGATTCAAGCTCTGCGCAATCTTGCGGCCTCACCGCACTGCTCATAAACAGAGCTACGTCTTTCATCGCACAACCATGACCCACATATTGGAAATCGACCGCAGCTGCGCGCTCGCTTTCCGAATCAAAACAAAAATTAGCGAGCTTGGCATCGCCATGGACCAAAGTTTGATATGGACATTCTTTTAGTAAACGGTCGATGTGCTTGGCTTGGTTCTTCAATGGTAAATCAGCCAACGCATTAAACTCATCAGGGCGTGTGTCTAAATGCCAGTATGTGCCGACTTGCCACAATGAGGCTGATTGTTCGTGGTCGATATGGATATGCTTCGCATGAAAATTAGCGAGCCATTTAAGACAAGCATCGCGTTGATTTTGCTCTTTTAGCGTGTAACCAAACGCCAGTTCAGGCAGAGTCTCTTTGGTTGCCAGATCGTCAGCAACAGCAAGCACATCAAACTGAGAAGTTAACGGAAAGCCGATCTCCGCTAAGTCTTGCATCACAATCAGCCATTCATTCTCTTGTAACTCACATTGCAGCCCAATAGGCACAGGGCAACGCTCATCCCATTTCTGAGTGAACGACTGATACCATGCGGTCTCAACTTGGTAAGAGTGCACCTTTCGCTGATGAGATAATTTGGTGTTCCAGCCTTTGGGGTGTTCAGCTTTATCTGGCAGTGCGACATGCTTAACGATCACACTCTTCAGCTCAGCATCGCCTTCTTGAGAAAAGACCAAGCGAACTAACTCGCCATATCCACCCCACAGGCGTTGAATCACTTGGACATCAAACCCTTGGTGACAACCCAACGAGGTCGCTATTTTTTGATAAAGCTCATTTTGATAAAACTCTTGTTGATAAAGCTCTGGCTGACTTTGACTTGAACTCGCTTCAGGTTGAGCCAGATTGTTTGACGATATTGATTGAGACATATTACTCGTTACTATGCTTTATCAGATAGAAGGTGTGACCACTGTGGCTGCCTATTCATGTAGTGAACGACATAGCTACAAACTGGCACAATTTTGAAACCTGCTTGTTCAATTTCAGGCAAGACCGACTCCATCATCACCTTGCCAAAGCCCTTGCCTTGTAGTTCATCAGGGATTCGTGTCGAGGTGATATGTAGTACATCTCCGTCCTTTTGATACTTAACGACCGCGAACTGGTTGGGTTCTAGCTCAACTGTGATCTGGTTCACTTCTTGATCCCATTTTACTGCCTGCATTCTCAACTCCTGCAAATAATTGATACGACAAACAATAAAAGTTTGAAGTATGAGTTCCTTGTAATAGACTAACGCAAGTGCATATAAATAAAACTAAGTACTTACAAACAAAGTAGTTAATTCAGTGCCATCGGCTTAATATAAAAACAGCAATGATAAAAGGCACTCTATAAATCTATGTGAGTACGCCTACTCAATCTAGCACGTAATAACCCCTTGTTAGCAAGTTACCAATATAACTAACAGACGCATGTTGGCGCATGGAGAATATATAATGAACGCACCACTGAAGAAGCCTTTGGAGCATAATCAGGCACTTCAAGACCCTCGTAACCGCACCGTTTCTACGATAAACAGCACCGACGCACTGGCCATGATTGAGCACGGCAGTGAGCTGACATTAAATGTCTCGACTCCGGTTGGCACTAAGTTTCTCGCCACCACCAAATTTATCGGTACGCACAGTGATAACTGTATTGTGGTTGAGGTTCCCGAGGTATCCAATGAAGATCTGAATTTTTTCTTTCAAGAAGGTTTTTGGATGACCGCTCGTGCCTATTCTCTACGAGGTGAAGGCGCACTTATTCACTTTAGAAGCCAAATTCACCATAAGATTGGTGAACCCTTCCCTATTCTTGTGCTTTCGACACCAAGCACGATGCAAGTCACTCAGCTGCGTAAAGAAACACGCTATGAAGTGAACTTGGCTTCAAGAATTATCTTCAACGACCAACGAGCAAACTGTGAGATAAGAGACTTATCTAAAAGTGGTTGTCGTTTTGTGACCTCTCCGACCTCTCGTGCAATTCAGATTGCCGATCGAGTGTCTATCGAGATTACACCTGAAAACTACAATGGCCCTCTTATCCCTCCATTGAGAGGCATCATCTGTAATCTGCAAAAATCGACGCACTACGCTCGATACGGTGTGGAATTTGATGATATTGGCCGCGCTAACGCTAAACACTTGTTGGCAAAATTGAAGTTCGATGGCACCAAGCTCTGCTTACGAAACGGCTAAGATCATTTAACACACTGCGCTCATCAAATTCGTGAATTGACCAAATACAAACCACTCACTCGCGAGCAAAGTCGCAACCAATAAAAAAGCCATCGACTCTATAATCGATGGCTTTTGCGTTTTGGCTGTTTTTATCTGTTTATCTGTTTATCTGTTTATCTGTTTATCTGTTTATCTAGGCATAAACTAGCTAACTATCTAGTCTAGCTATACAGCTATTTACGCAGTGCGTTCAGTTTAGCTTGAGCGATACCAAAGATAGTATCAATTGGATAGCTACCCTCATCACTTGCCTCACCTGCGGCTTTGCCTGTGAACAGTTCAATCGCCTCTGTGACATGGTCAATCGCCCAGATATTGAACTCGCCTTTTTCAACCGCTTTCACGATGTCACCGCGCAGCATTAAGTTATGAACATTCGAGCGTGGGATTATCACCCCTTGTTCGTTTGAACGTCCTTTGATTTCACACACATCAAAGAAACCTTCAATTTTCTCGTTCACACCACCAATTGGCTGAGACTCACCGAACTGGTTCATTGAACCGGTAATCGCAATATCTTGGCGATTTGGCTGCTTAGAAAACGCCGATACCACCGCACAGAACTCGGCCATACTCGCACTGTCACCATCGACGCCACCATACGATTGTTCGAAGGTGATGTTAGTGGTGAGCGGAACTTTGGCTGTCTTACCAAACACTGAAGAAAGATAAGCAGACAAGATCATCACCCCTTTCGAGTGAATACTGCCACCTAGGTCTACATTTCTTTCAATATCAATCACCTCACCGTCACCGTAAGCTGTGGTTGCCGTGATTCGGTTCGGCGCACCAAACATATGATCGGTAGTGCTGAGTACAGAAAGCGCATTGACCTGCCCAACCGCTTGGCCATCAACATGAATAAGCGTTGTACCGTTAGTGAAAGTTTCCATTACGCTGTCTTGCAGTCGTCCGACACGCATCTGTTGGTTAGATAACGCCTGGTCGACGTGCGTTGCACGAATCAAGTTCGATTTTGAGCCTCTCGCTACGTAGTTTGACTCACGAAGCAGATTCGCAATGTGTGCCGAGTGCAGCGACAACTTACCTTGGTCACCCGCTTGACGAGAACTGTGCTCAATGATGCGAGCAATCGCTTTACGATCACAATGCAGCATGTTGTTGTCATGTACGATGCTCGAAATGAAGCGTGCATAATGCATTTCAGAATCCGCAGTACGCTTCATCTCATCTTCAAAATCGGCTGTGACACGGAACAGTTCACCGAACTCCGCATCGTAATGTTGCAGCAGTTGGTAAGTGCGGTAATCACCAAATAAAATGATCTTAACGTCTAATGGAATAGGTTCTGGATCAAGCGATACCGCTCCCGTTAACGTGACCTCTTTTTCTAATGAAGTGAAGCTCAATTGACGCGAACGTAGCGCGCGCTTCAGGCCTTCCCAAACATAAGGCTGTTCGAGGACTTTAACCGCATCCATCAACAACACACCGCCATTGGCTCTGTGTAAGCTACCTGCGCGAATTAATGAGAAGTCCGTAAATACAGTGCCTTTAAAAGTTGCCGTCTCGACATAGCCAAACAGAGAGTGATAATTCGGATTCTCTTCAACCACGATCGGCAAAGTCTCCTCCTTCTGACTCACAATCACGTTAACCTTGTAACGACGTGGCATTTTCTTATCCAAAGAGGCGGTCGCAACTTCTGCTTGCTCTGTGCTCTCTTCCAAGAAAATGTCTGCGTTGTCGACAATGTCTTTACGCAGTGCCGTCAGGTACTTTTTGATATCTGCATATTGGCTGTAATCTTGCTTCAACTGCTTGATGAAGTGCGTGATCACATCTCGCGCCGTATCATCATTAAGCTTTTGAATTTTCTCCGTATACGTCTCTTCAAGCTCGGTCAGTTCGCGAGAAATGGTTCGTAGACCTACTTCCAATCCATCAATGGTTTTATCGAACTGGTCTTGCTCTTCCGGCGAAAGCAGATCAAAGCTCTCTTCGGTATGAAGATCATCCCCATTCATTGCGACAAACTGGTAATCACCCTGAGTGGTAATCGTCAGGTTGATGCCCTTGTCTTTCGCTTCTTGGCTAATTGTTTCGAGTGCAGCTTGTTGCTTCGTGGCCAATTGGTTTTTAAGCCTATCTGCACGGCTAAAGTACATCTCATTGTCGAATGCGAGCGGCATGGCTTTAAGCAATTTACGCATCAGCTTTTCAATGTCTTGCTTTAAGCTGCTGCCCACGCCACGTGGCAACTTGAGTACCTTCGGTGTACGAATATCTTCAAAGTTCGCGATATAACACCAATCAAAAAGCTCTTGGACCTCTTGAGTGTGTCGGTTTAGATAGCGCAAAATCATGGTGCGCTTACCCAAACCATTTCGCCCTATCGCATAAATGTTGTAACCCTTTTCCTTGATTGACATCGCGAACTCAACGGCCTTTTGTGCACGTTCTTGCCCGACGATTTCGTCAATTGGAGCCAGTTCTTTGGTCGACTTACATGGTAGCTTATCGAGTTCCGCTACCTTATACAGCTGTTCTGTATTGAGTCTTTGCATCGCCATCGCCGCCTCCTTAGTCCTTCATTACTTGGGTGTAGATAAAATCAGTGTAGATGTAATTTCCTATAAATTTAGTGACTTACGCAACACCGCTGTTCAACTGAACAAATAACGCACAATTTGAGCCATTTTTAAGAATAACCGGCCATTTTATTTACCAACTTAACACGTGAATGATTTTAATTTGCATTTGATAATAAATATCATTACCATTTTCGAATATTATAAATTGAGGATGTGGATATGGAAATTGAACGATGCTGGATGCACTACCTAAAAGCTGAACAGTTAATGGAACAAGGTCACTGGCCAGAAGCACAGCGCCTGTATGGTGATGTTCTAACGTCTCTTCCTCACCACATCCAAGATGCTGCATACCAAAGCGACATCAAGCCCTGCCAATTTGCCTGTCTACTTGCAGGGCTTCGAGACGCAAGTGTCGCTCAATCAGAGATTTTCAACCGTTTAGGCCATCATCAGCAAGCCTTCGACACCTTGAATCAGTCTTACGCACTGATGCAATTTATCTCTCTCGAAAGCACAGAACTGATCCAACGCACCTATTCACTGCTGGAAAAACAGAGTGAAGATCTACTCAATCATTTGATCGCTTTTTGCAGTGCTCAACGCAGTTCGTATTGGATGCTCGAACTAGAACAAATTCAACGTGCTCATCACCATTTTGGGCAACTTAAAACCACGTCAGAAGTGAAATCTTCACCTAATGTCTTAAATTGATAAGGATATATCATGTCGGACCGGGCCATTCTTAAAGTCAATAACCTCTCCGTTAGCTTCACAACCAATGATGGAATCATTGATGCGGTAAAAAAGGTTAACTTTACCCTTAATTCTAGCGAAACCTTGGCCATTGTTGGTGAATCAGGTTCAGGTAAATCAGTCTCTTCTAACGCACTCATGCGTTTGCTCCCTGATAACGCCATCATTGATGCTCAATCTGAAATAGAATTTGAGGGGCAATCAATACTTGGCAAGACTGAACGAGAAATGCAGTCGATTCGTGGCGACAGAATCGGCATGATCTTTCAGGAACCGATGACCTCTCTCAACCCATACCTGCGCGTGGGCACACAAGTGGCTGAAGCCATTATGTGTCATCGCAATGTATCGAAATCAAAAGCAAAACAGCGTGTGCTAGAGCTCTTCAATCTTGTGCACTTACCAATGCCAGAACAGGCTTACAACAAGTATCCGCATGAGTTTTCAGGCGGTCAGTTGCAGCGCATCATGATTGCGATGGCTTTAATCAACGAGCCCGATATTTTGATTGCCGACGAACCCACCACCGCATTGGATGTGACCGTACAAGCGGAAGTGCTTTCTCTTATCAAAGAAATCCAAAACAAAATGGGCATGGCAATTTTGTTCATCACCCATGACCTTGGCGTCGTGAAACATTTTGCCGACCGTGTTTTGGTGATGTGCAAAGGTGAGCTAGTTGAAGAAGGGATGACTCAAGCCTTATTCGAGAATCCAAGACACGATTACACACGCATGCTGATTAACTCGATTCCTAAAGGCGCTAAGGTTCCTGTTGAGGCGTCAGCTCCAGAACTATTGTGTGCTGACGATATCCGAGTTCAATTCTTGGTTAAATCACATTTCATCAAGAGTAAAAGTCAGTATTTCGAAGCCGTAAAAGGCATTTCGTTGAATCTTAAACAAGGCGAAACGCTAGGCATTGTGGGTGAATCAGGGTCAGGTAAATCGACCCTTGGACGTGCATTAATCGGCTTGCTGCCAAGTACCGGACGTATTGTTTACAAAGGCCAAGACGTTAGCTTATTAAATGATAAAGAGCGTCACAAGCTCAAGAAAGATGTCCAAATGGTGTTCCAAGATCCTTATGGTTCTTTATCACCACGCATGACAGTTGGGGAAATCATCACCGAAGGCTTAACGGTGCATCAACCTCATCTATCCAAGCAAGAACGTTTAGAAAGAGCGCGCAAAGCATTGATTGAAGTTCGCTTAGAGCCGAATTCAATAAACCGTTATCCGCATGAGTTCTCTGGCGGACAAAGACAACGTATCGCGATTGCTCGCGCGCTGATTCTTGAACCTTCTTTCATTTTGCTGGATGAACCGACTTCAGCACTCGATCGCTCAGTACAACTGACCGTGATTGAACTGCTAAAAGACATTCAAGCCAAGCACAATATCGGCTTCTTGTTCATCAGCCACGACCTCTCTGTAGTGAAAGCACTGTCAGATCGCGTATTGGTGATGCAGAAAGGTGAAGTGATGGAAGAAGGGTCTGCAGAAGAGATTTTCAATGCACCGAAAAATGACTACACCAAGAAGTTAATCGCAGCGTCATTCGACTTAGAAAATAAATCGAAAAAAAATGCGGCGTAACGGGAACTAATCAACATTAACAGCGTCTTATAAGTACATTCTGAATAATCTCCTAATGGATTGAAATCTAGAATGGATATAGCAAAACTGGTTTGGCCGCCAAAAGAGAAATGTCGCATGGATGCGACATTTTTCGTTTCTAGCGTATATGAAAAATCAACTCAGTGATTATGAAGGTTTGTTAAAACTGACGGACTTTAAACAGGGTTAGTTGATAGTCGGGTCACAGAGCGGCTTCGTTCAGCTCGTTTTTGGAAAAAAGTTTGTTAGCGGCATTAGTAATAACTAACAGTATGGAAAGCTAGTTAGCTTCGTTTACAATATTGCACACTGTTTTTCCTAAGACGAAGAACATTGACTCTTTGTTTATCAATCGTGAGTTCTAGCGTTGGATGCCAAACTTTCTTGTCTCTGTGTGTTACCACAATAACAGTTGAACCTAATGCTTGAGTTTGTTGTGCTATTTTCTGTTCGGTTACTTCATCAAGTGCAGAGGTGGCTTCATCTAAAATTAGGATAGGTGCTTTTTTTATTAGAGCTCGAGCAATTGCGACTCTTTGTCTTTCCCCTCCAGAAAGCCTTGATCCTTTCTGGCCTACACTTTGGTTTATTCCATCGCCTGATAAGTCAATAAGTTCACTCAGTTGCGCTTGCCTAGCAAAGAGTTCTACTTCAGCATTACTTGCCTCTGGGTTACCTAAACGAATATTTTCGGCCAATGTTCCAGTAAATATTATTGGATCCTGAGCGACATAGGCGATGTGCTGGATTAATATGTCGTATGGAATATTCTGGAGGTTTATGCCACCAAGCGAAATATGACCTTGGTTAGGGTCATCAAACCTTAAGAATAATCCTAATAACGTGCTCTTTCCGCTACCACTTACGCCATTGATTACAACTTTTTCACCTTGTACTATTTCTACATTGGCGTCCTTGAAAAGATCCAAATAGCCAACATGATTTAGTTCGAAATTGTAGTTATTAGGACTAATAGCATTTTCCGGTTTGGGTTCAGGTAGAGTTGGTACATTGGTTAGCTGGTTGTAATCTCTTATTGAGGACTTTACGTCGTTGATGGCGAAACCAGCTAAGGCTAATTCTCCTAGTGGTGCAGCCGCTCTGGTAATTAATATCAGCAGCCCCAAAATCAATAGTGGTTGGGTAACCCCTTCTACAACTAGGTAGATAGTGACGCAGGCCAAAGGGAAGACCGTTGCAAGTGCAGAGGTTAAAGTGGCCATGGATGCAGTTAGGTTGATTCTCGAATGTACTTTTTCTTGTGTACACCAACTTTGGTCAATCCTTTCTATCGCTCGTTCAGGTCCTGCCGTTGAGCGAAGCAAATCAAGGTGATCTATGAGCTCGAGCGTTGATTTTGTGGCTTGAACATCAGCGTTGTGTCTTTCGCTGTAAGAGTTACTGAGGTGATTCTGTGCTTTGTATTGCAGCAGCAATGCGCCTATCAATGAGACTGCACTGATTAGTGCAACATCTGCCCCCCCAACGATTCCGATGCCAGCGATCAAGAATAAGGGTACTAATGGCGTGTGCAAAAATGTTTGTAATTGGTGAGCTGGGATTGACATAAAGCCAGGAATGCCTCGTTCGGCAAGTTGAGTTAGTTGCGTTCGATGCTGATCGTTAAACCAAGAAAGTTTTGCTTTACTAAGAGATTGACCGACTGCCGAGTACAAATCTCCGGCTAATTGCGCACCAGATATAAACCCCGCTCGTGTTACTAGAACCGTCACCAAAATAGCGACAATTGCTGCTGATATGACACCTAGTGGCGGGGCTTGTTTTACCAATGATAGTGCAAGAACTGTGTAGGTTAAGGCTTCGAGTGCCGCAACCAACGCCCATCCAGCTCCCACCCTGTATAAACGATATTTTGCGCTCGCGGGAATGTTTGATTTGGAAGATGGGGTATTTTGATAAGTCATACTTCTTCATCCTGTAATTGAGCATTTTTTTGTAGTGTCAATATAAAGTCGGCTCGTTGGGCTAGCTCTGCATCATGGGTTACCATGATTATGGTTTTATTTTCTTTTTGCGCGAATTCAGTTAGGTTTTTCATGATGGATAAGGCTGTTTTTTTATCAAGTGCACTCGTTGGTTCATCTAACAAGAAAATGCTGGCTTGATTGAGAAATATACTAGCTAGAGCGACGCGTTGCTGCTGGCCACCAGAAAGAAGGCTGGCATCATAATCGAGGTTAATATCTACTTCGGCTAGAGCTAAGGCGTCAAAGAATTCGCTATCGCAGGCATTTGGTGCCGTTAGTTGTAAGTTCTGTCTAACTGTCGTTTTAAGTACCCCTATATCTTGAGGAACATAACGTATCGCCATGTGACGTGACATTTCGGTAAGTGTGGACAGTTCATAACTGCCAAGCATGGTGGTTCCTGAATAAGGTACTTCTTGACCGGCTAAAATACGCAGCAACGTACTTTTTCCAATGCCGCTTGGTCCCATAATGGCAGTGCATGAACCTGTTGGAAAGCAGTGGGTGAAGCTATCGATAATGGTTGTTGTGTCATTAATTACCGAGATTTTTGAAGCCTGTAAAGGAAGTGTTTTTGAACCTACATTGACGTTTCCACAACCTATAGGTGTTTGTTTCAAAAGCTTACCAATGTTCTTAGCTGCATTCTTACCTGCAGTGACATAGTCTAATCCGTGACCAAGCTTTAATACTGGTGAAACGACAGCCAGGCCGAAAAAAAACACAGAAGCCATTGCTGATGGACTTAGTCGGTAAGAAATTGAATAAGCTATAGCAAAAGTAGAAACTGCTTGAAGTAAAGCTATAGCGATGGAAGCTGGAAGTGCCACACTCCCTACCCATTTTATAATGCCATTAGTGAAGCGTTGAGTTGCCCCGTGATAACTCGCGAGCGCACCTGATTGAGTTCCATAAACCCGGTTAACTCTAATTCCTCTGGTGTAGTCATTTACTGCGGTGACTATTTCTCCCATTATGTTCATACGTTCTGCACCATATTTAGCTGCGAATCTAGGCAGAAAGACTAGGTAGTATAATGATGCAATAAAGCCAGGGAGTAAGGTTAAGAGCGCTATAGGACCAGCCATATTTAGCATAATGGTAATGGACATTACCGGAACGATGGCGAAAGTTACAAACTCTGAAGGCAGATGAGCAACCATATGATGTAAAGTATTGATGTCTTCTGAAACCAAGCGGCGAAGTTGATTATCACCATACCGAGAGAGAGTCTTGCTTGGAAGGCGCGTTAAGTGTTGTGCCACCTGACGACGTAATCTTGCTGAAAATAGAGATTCAGCATTGTGTACTAACCAAGAGGACAAAGATGAGAGCAATGCGCTAAAGATCCAAAGCCCGATGGCTCCGTAAACCCATTGGTTAGATAGATCATCGATTAATTGTATTAAACATAGCAATGCACCAATTTTTGCCACTGCAGAAAAAATTTCACTTAGAGTCCCTAAAGTAAGTTTTGCTAATGAAGGTCTTAAGGCTGGTATTAAGGCTGGTGTAACGTAATGTTGGCTGATCTTATTTATCATTTTCGCACCCTAGTTAACCCACAAAGTTGAGATAGAGTGAGTTTTGGTGAGCTTATTGAGCTCTCTCGATATTTCATATAAAGCCTATTGAAATGAGGTTGATAGATTTTAATTATTTCTATTAGCGCAAAATTATTGATAAATTTTAGTATTATTGAGATGTGAAAACTCTCCTGCCATTGACTTTTCAATCGCCACTTTATCACCTTCAGTTAATCGTCCTTTTGAATATAGAAAACATCCAAAAGAGAGTATTTTATTCACTGTAAGCCGTATGTTTATAGAGTTCGATTGGCGCAATACAGACAAATGCTTGGCTAAATTTTTATGATTCCAACTACTTAACGCTTTGCAGTCAATAAGTGCGCTACCGCTATCTCTGTGTAGTCAAGTTTGAAGCAATAGATAAAAGATGCTCTACAGTTTCTATAAGTTTTAGAGATATTTTTCACTACAATCATGCTGTCCGCCTTTTGATTTAAGACTCTTAAGGAATAATTTTTCACATAAATTCAATAGTCTAATTTTAAAAATTCTTATCTATGAATCGATTAAATAACCCCAATACTGCTTCTCAATTCCATTTTCCTCTATTTATAATAAAAGGCAGCTCTAATACGGAGGGACTTAACGTCATGTGAACTCTGTTCGCTAAAGTTAAGTTGAGTTCAAGAGTAGTCGTTCGAAAAAGCCCTTAACCAGAAAGGTCAAGGGCAAAATTGACCGAGATTAAAAATCCGCTGTAGCAGATAGCATCACCGTACGAGGGGCACCCAACGCAAGGCTAGCGTAATGGGTGGTAGTCCAATATGCTTCATCGGTTACGTTGTTGACCGCAAGACGCCAAATGACATTTTGATTGGCGATGGTAGAGTTATAGCGAGCACCTAAATCAAAAATAGTCTGTGCAGACAGTGATTGAGTGTTTTGTGCATCAATATATTGCTCTGACATGTAATTTGCTTGACCAATAAGAGTAAGTTGACGCATCACTGGTAGGTTCCATTCCAATGCTAACTTAGCTTGAAGATCGGGTAGCTTAGTCGCTTGCTTTCCTTCAGTCGTGACATCTGTTGCTTTAGTGATCTCTGCGTCGGTATAAGCGATACCACCAGTCAGCGTGTAGTCCTCTAACACCGTACCGTAGAACCCCCATTCAATACCTCGATTACGTTGCTCGCCACCAAAAGAGTAAATGTTAGTGTCTGGGTCTTGGTATCCGTTGGGCTTTTTGATCTCAAACAAGCTAAAAGTATGAGCAAAGTCGTTCATATCGAGCTTTAAGCCGGCTTCTGTTTGCTTGGTTTTTTGTGGTTCAAACGCTTCACCCACGTTAGCGGCCCCCGAGCCTGCCGTTTTTCCGTTTGTTAGGCCTTCGGTATAGTTACCGTAAAGAGAAACTGAGTCAGAAACTTTATACAACGCAGCAATAGCCGGTGTGTAGGTACTTTCCTTAAGCTTTGTGGTAGGAAAAGCATTTCCATTCCAAGTAACACCTGATTCGTAATCAATACTCTGATGACGTAAACCTAATGTGAGTTGGTATTTGCCATTAGCTAAAGATAAGGTATCGGCTACACCAAAGCTGATCTGTGTGGAATCGACCGGTAATTCATAATAGTTGTCATATGTGGAATCTTCAGGCCCCCACACTGGGTTATATATATTAGGATTCCAGGACTCAGGATTATTGTTCCCTGTCGGAGAATCATTTTTATCTTCTCTAAAGTAGGTACTATTAAGCACCAAATAGTGCTCTATAGGCCCTGTGTCAAAACTGCTACGAATCCCTACCTCACCGGAAGTGCGTTTGCTTTCTAACTTAACGGAGCCAAGAGACACCTCAAGAGTTCCGCTGTCGTCGATGATTTTAACTCTTTGTGGTACATTAGAATCAAAGTCTGTACGACTGGCACCCACAGCACCGTAAGCTGTTACGGAATTACTCAAATCCAGTTCAGCACGAATCATCATGCCTTTATCTTCACTGTCATTGTATGCCCAACTAGGGCTGAGTAAGGTATCTGACGAAGGGGGGGACGGGACGTCAACGCCAGAAGCTATGCTCAAACCTCGATTTGCACCATCAACTCGCTCTGTACTAAAGTATAAATCAGCTTCAATCAACGCAATATCATTACGCCAATCAAGGCTCAGCGATGCGAGTTGCGCTTTACGACTTTGACCATCAACTGACGCATCCCCATCTCTGAAAACCCCATTAAAACGAACCCCAAATTGTTCGTTTTCACCAAAACGGCGACCAATATCAATATGACCGCCAAATTGAGAATCCGACATATAAGTGCCAGTAAAGGATGTGATTGGTGCTTCTTGAGCTCGTTTAGTCACCAAATTGATCGAACCGCCAACTGAACCGTTCGGTGGCATACCATTAAGCAAAGAAGCCGGGCCTTTCAGTACATCGATGCGTTGGTACATCTCTGGAGAGCTACGATAGTAAGGAGCGATTCCATATAAACCATTGAACATAACATCGCCAATATCCGAACTGAAACCTCGGATCTTAAAGCTTTCTTTGTTTAACCCGGTTTCCCCACTGGTAAAAACAGAAGGATCAAACGCGGATATTACATCGGATATATCTTGTGCATGTTGGTCTTGAATGTGTTTGTCTGTGTACCCAATGGCATTAAATGGGGTATCTAGGAAGTCTTTATCGCCGAGCATCCCTATGCTGCTCGCCTTTGAGATTTTACCTGCCGCATACGCCTCATTGGCTTGGCCGTAAACGGTGATAGATTCGTCGGCCTGCTCTTCAGCGTGAGTGATACTGATGGGCAATGCAGACGCGCTGATCTGAAGCGCGACCAAAAGAGCGATACGACTTAGAGTTGGTTTACCACTAAATGATTGTTTTTTATGACAGGTCGCTACCTGATGAGTCATGGTTGATTCCTTTTTATCCTGTTTTAGGCTGGCTCACATCCGCACTGGAAAGCAGTGACGGTTTTTTGCTGGACTACGTTGGTCTAGCTTATTGTTTTGAAATCTAGCTCTGATAACCTTTTATAATGTCGTCAATCACGATTTTCAGTGATGTGATGCTGGCAGAAGTGATGTACCAGGCGTCAGCATCGACAAAGATTACTTTGCCGTTTTTCCATGCTTTGGTTTGTCGAAGAAGAGGGTTTGCCAAATGTTCCGCATCAATAACCGGCTTGCCTTCCATGACCGCTGTGCGATCAATGATGTAAAGAATGTCAGGGTTGGCTTGATTAATAAATTCACTGGAAATAGGCTGGCCATGTAAACTGGCTGCAATTTCAGTACTCGCAGGTTTTACACCCAGTACATCGAAGACAAAGCCATATCGAGACTCGATACCAAATGAGCTAAAAGAGCCATTGTTATGCATCACAACTAAAGCTTTTTCTGAGCGTTCGGCCGTCAAGGCTTGAACCTCATTGACCTTGGCATCGATTTCAGCCACTTTCTTTTGAGCGAGTGTTTGTTTATTAAAGATTTCACCGAGATCAATAACGTGCTGTTTGATTATGTCGACGTGATGCCCATGACTGTTACGGAAATCAATATCAAAGTGTACCGTTGGTGCGAGCTTAGACAGTTCTTCATACTGATTGGCGTGCAGTGGGGTCATCAAAACTAGATCGGGGTTAAGAGCATAGATTTTTTCCATGTTGGGTTGAACGATTGCTCCAAGGTCCGAAATGTCAGGAGTGTTTTTATACTTTGCCAAAAAGTGGGGTACAAAATCTTTCACCATACCTGCAATAGGTACGTTTAACTGATCTAAGAAATCCACTTCATTCATATCGAGAGCTGCCACTCGCTGAGGTCGATTTGAAATCACGGTTTGACCTAGATTATGTTCAATCACGATGGGGGTTTCTAATGGTTGAATAACTTGAGATTGAGCCACTTTTGGTTCGCAACCCGTTAAGGTTACAAGAGAGCTACAGACGATCGCGACAGCAATATTTAGGGTGCTCTTAAACATGGGGATTTCCTTATGTTTCAGTAAGTTGCCAATAAACAGGCGATAAACAGACTTTATAGCTGGCTTCTTGCTCTCATCGTGATGATAAGGAAGTACCCGCCACAAAGGACGTTGACCAAAATAGAGACTGTTGTTTTATAATTAAAAAAGTGTTCAACCATCAATTGAGCAGTTAAAAACATCACAATAGCGATGGTGCAAGCAACCGGTAAGGTGTGTCTGTATTGCGGAGAACCCGTGATGGAATAAGCAATGTTGGCAATGAAAACCCCCATGAACGCAGTTGGTCCAATTAAGCTAGTAGAGATGGCCACAAGAATTGCAATGACAGAAAAGTATTTAGGAATATAGTGCGCATCGTTGAGCCCTAAAGACATTGCCTGATCTCGTCCTAACCCAATCACGTCTAGCTCACTCACCCATTTATTGGCAAAGAGGGCGAGAATACTCAACACCGTGCCAGCAAATAAAAGTGTGGACGGCTTCGCTCTTTCAAACGAGGTGTAACTTAACCCCTGGAAGATAGAGAACTCTCCAGGACTTATTCTAATCTGGATAAATTGAGCAACCGTTGTCAGCACCATGGTCAGCACAAACCCAATCAACAACACTTGATGCATATCATGTTGAAATCGCTTGAGCACCCAGAATTGAATAACGAATGAGTACAACAAAATGAGTACCGCTGATACTACAAAATTACCTACCACACCCAAAACTGCACTACCAGAGGTGCCAACAAATAATAAGAGCAGAGCTTGCCATACAAGATAAATGGACTCGTAACCCATAATAGATGGCGTCAATATGCGATTTCTGGCCAAGGCTTGAAAAATGACAGCAGAGATAGCCACACAACTTCCCCCGATTATGATCGCACTGAGTTTAATGAGCCTTCTTGGGATGATGTACTCAAGGTCAAACCCTGAATTAATGAAAATAAAAGCGATAGATAACAGGATCACGAGTACAACACTCACTCGTAAGTTTAAGTTGAGTGATGTCATGCTTTTGCTCCCTTAAGCAAAAAGGCAAGAAACATAACTCCACCTACGGCACTTGCGGTCAAACCTACTGGTACCTCAAACGGAAAAAGCACAACCCGACTAATGACATCGCAAAAAATCAGTAGCGAGGCACCGCCCAATGCAACAATAGGTAAAGTGTTTTTGAGGTGGTCGCCGTATTTTAGCGCCACTAAGTTAGGGATAACTAGGCCAACAAAATGAATGGCGCCCACCGTCACTACTGTGACTGCAACCGTGATTGAAACGAGTATCAACCCTAATGCGGCGGTCATGGCGTAGCTGATGCCCAAATTGGAGGCTATATCTTCCCCCATCCCCATCACTGTAAATCTATGAGCATAGAGGTAGGTCAACAAGGTTATAGGCAAGATCAAAAAAATGATTTCATAATGCTCTTGAACCACTTTGGAGAAGTCCCCCATCAACCAGCCAGACATACTTTGTAAAATATTGTTTTGATAGGCGTAAAATTCAGCAAGTGCACTGAGTACACTACCAAACATCAAGCCAATCACTGGAACCAACGCAGTATTGCTGAACTTAACCTTACGTATTATAGCGATGTAGACCAAGCCAGCGACAAAGCAAAACAGGACAGCAAAGAACATACGTTCCAATTTGTCTGATGATGGCAGCATCACGATTGAAACCAAAATACCGAGTTTAGCCGCATCAAGGCTGCCTGTAGTTCCAGGTTCAACAAAACGATTTCTAACGATGTGTTGGAGAATAACGCCGCACATCGCCAAGCCGGACCCCGTAAGAATCAGAGCAACTAGCCTTGGTAGCCTGCTGGCTATAATAGGCAACCAAGCTTTCTCATTAAACGTCGGCAATAATGACCACTCGATCTGGTTCGCACCAAAAAAAAGAGATGTAGCGCACAAAGTAAAGAACGCCAGAATCATACGAAAAGTCATTTAGAATGCTCTCCAAAATAGTAGGAATATTGAGACGCATCAAAATTCAGGGAAAAAGCAAATAGAATGAAGTACTCATAAAATAGAATTACCATAATGAAAATGTCGAATTCTAAAAAATGGTAACTATGTTTCTTTTTATTAAAAAATAAGGTCACAACTAAACTCTCAAAATTTTTAGAGCTACTACAGATGTAAATTAATTAGGGTCACAGCAGGGACTCACGACTTTAAGTACAGTTAAATTCACCTTAATGATAATGCGAATTGTTACCAATTCGGAATGATGCTACACTTGGTGCATATTAAATACAATAAGTTCTTGTGAATTTATAATAAAAACATGTAATTACTAAACTATGACTCGGGACTAACATGCTTAACTTCAAGAAAAAACCTAAAACTAACCTGTCAAATTAGTAAATAATTTATTCAAGAGTCTATTGGCAATTCTATAAATACTGGAAGCGACAAGACGAAATAACCGAATTCCACGTGACTTTTTACATCAGATGGGACCATCTCAAAAACATGGTCTTCTTAAGCTACGGTTTAGAGGAGTTAATAAAAATGGTGGGATGATGAATAAAAAGTGTGGTCAACTAAAATTGGCCTCGGTTTTAGAGTTTCCCAATATAATCGTTCCGATTCATTGGGAGTTAGGCCACCGTTATACTGATGTGGCGTGAGTTGACAGTAATATCCGATAATGTAGCGGGTGATCTCTTGTTTAGTCTCAACGAAGCTACGATAACCCACAGTTGGCACCCATTCCGTCTTCAGACTTCTAAAGAAGCGCTCCATTAGTGCATTATCCCAGCAGTTTCCTCTGCGAGATAAACTCTGTTTGATTTGAAAACGCCACAGTAATTGGCAGTATTTACGACTGGTATAGTGACTACCTTGATCGCTATGGAACACGACACCTTTAGGCTTGTCGAGATACTCATAAGCCATTGAAATAGATTTACTTGTTAACCGAATGCCCGGTGACGAAGACATTGACCAACCGATCATTTTTCGGGTAAAAAGATCGATAACAACCGCTAAATACATCCACCGATTACCTGTCCAAATATACGTAACATCGCCTGCCCAGACTTCATTCGGTGCGGTAACAGCAAACTGCCTACCTAAGTGATTTGGAACTTGAATATGTTCCCGTGAAGCTTTTCGGTAACGATGTTTTGGTACTTGGCAGCTCACTAAACCAAGAGTTCTCATCAGTTTTGTTGCTCGGTATCGGATCAGCTTTACGCCCTAACTTGTAATTATATCTGCGATGGTTCTCGCTCCCGCAGAGCTATTACTTGCAGCGTGAGCTTTATTAACTAAGCTGCGAAGTTTTACTCTATCGGTATTAATTACCGTTGGACGTTTAAGCCAATAGTTATAACTGCTTCGATGAACATTGAAGACTTCGCATAATGTTTATACGTTGTGGCTATGCTTGAGTTTCTTGATTATCAATAATTGTTCAGTGAGTCCGACATCAACAGAGCCGTGTTTTTTTAATATTTCATTATGCTCTTCAAGACGAGCTAGCTTCTTTTTCAATTCCCGAATTTCTATTTGTTCAGGGGTCATAGGTGCAACTTTGGGCGTTTTTCCTTGGCGCTCTTCTCTGAGCTGGCGAATCCACTTATCCATCGTGGACTGCCCACGTTCATGCCTTGAGCTGCCTCAGTCACTGAGTAGTTCTGATCTAGGACTAACTGCGCTGCTTCTAACTTAAATTCTGCGCTAAATAGTCGTCTTGTGCGTTTTGTCATAGTGTCACCTGTTTACTTATGAGGTGATGATATCACCTCTAACTAAGTGACCAAATTCACTATGCCACTACAATATAAGCAGTTCATGTGGAGTATGAACAGAAAATTACGGAAAGGGCCACCTATAAACTAAGAACTAATCATTATATATTTGACCAACTTTGGATTGTAAGAGCATCGGTGAAAAACACCCTAAGAAGGTTTGGGGCAGAAGTGTTTTAACTTACCTGCTCCATATTGAACAATGTGAACGCGCAAATATAAGCAGCAAGATCGCTAGTTTAACTCACGGCATTCCTTCACCATGGTTCGCATTGACATCAATGTGAATCATCACAGGCGTACCACCTTGATGCTTGTCTTGAAATTAACGATACAAAGACTTGGTCGACTCTCTAACAATTAAATCAATGGGTGGCAATCTAGCTTCATGCCGTTCGCCAGATAACAGATTCAGAATCGATTGAGCACATACCTCTCCAATTTCTTCAATAGGCTGTCTCAAGGTCGTTAATGCTGGCGTGAAGTACTTAGAGGTCGGCAAGTCATCAAACCCAATCACAGACACATCTTCTGGCACTTTATAACCGTGGTCAGACAGCGCCTTAATCGCCCCGTAAGCCGTTTGGTCATTAGCAGCAAACAAGGCTGAGAAGTGAACCTTAGATTCAATCAACTCTACCGTTTTCTCGTAGCCAGATTCACTACTAAAATCACCCTGTTTAACGAGTTTTGGCATCACTTTAATACCCGCCTCTTGAAGTGCTTTCTTATAGCCTTCAAAGCGATTTCCCGAATCAGGTTGACTTGAAAGCCCCTTAATATGAGCAATATTCACATGCCCTTGTTGCAGTAAATGTAAGGTTGCCATGTAACCGCCCAACACGTTATCAATGTTGATGGAGCGGACGTTATTCTCAACAAAATCGTAGCCAACCATCACGATAGGAATGTCTTGTGCATACTTGGCAATTTCTTCCTGAGTAATGCTTCCTGTCACGATGATCATGCCATCCACGTTACTTTTTGCGAGATACTCCAACGCGTGCATTTCTAACTTTTTCTGCCAATGCCCTGTCGCGATTACTAACGAATAACCTTGAGCGATCAGTGTTTTCTCCATGTCATTGAGAATACGACTGGTATAAGGGCTGTCAGGGTGTTGCACCAACACACCAATGGTGAGTGAACGTCGGTTGGTGTTTTCTTGCATTTGGAAGTTAGGTTTGTAGCCCGTGTCTTTAATGGCTTGCTCAATATTTTGGCTTTTATCGTCAGACACATAAGTGGTTCGATTAAGGAAGCGAGACACGGTGCTGGGAGAAACACCAGCCAGTCTTGCTACATCGTATACTGTTGTTTTTTTTGTTTTAGTGCGCATCTCGAATCCCTAATCAAGTGACATTTGGGGAGCCCAAAAGCCCCCCATCAGTTTCTACCTGCATACCACTGCTTTCGTTAAAACTCGTGTCATTAAGTTAATACATGTAGGCGAAGATCATCCCCGGTCTGAAGTAACGACCAGCCGTATATTTCAAGCCAGTACTCAGTAACCATTTGTGTAAGCCTGCCAGCTTTTCTAACGGAATTTCACCGCTCACCATTTTAACAAAACTATCAGTATCTTTCGTCAATGTTGGATTGATACGACCGTCAGACAGCACACAGTTTTGACATTTAAGTACACTTAGCCAGTTTTTCGCATCATTTTTCGTCAATTTAAATGCTTCTATAAGATCTTTCTCATGGACAGACACAGAGCAATTGAACCCTTCTGGCGCTGCAAATGGAATTTTTGAATAGTCATAGAGTGCGGTATACACGGTATCCATCAATGTTTCTGCTTGCTGGTTTTTACCTGCCAGACTCAACGCCGTTGCGACACTAAACTGCACACCAATCCACACATCTTGAGCCTGAAATGCCTCATGCGGTGAACCGTCGGCTAACGTCATATTCGCAACCCCAAGCTTAGGGCTGTTAATCTCAAAGTTGTGCTTATAAACATAGTCCAATGCGCGTTGGATGTTCTCTTGCGGGAAAATACCGTCTAAGCCGATGAGCTTTAGGTAGCTGTCGGCCAACAAGGCATCACCAAAACTGTTGTCAGAATCTGGCACTAAATCTAAGTATTCTTGAGTAAAGGCTTGTGGCGCCGTCTCACTCAGCAAGCGTTTCTTAGAGACTCTTTGAGATACCTTACTGATGCTGATGGAAGTATCCGTTTCATTGAGATAGGTATTGAGCGTGTTCTTGTCAGCAATCGCATCGCCAGTCAATGAAAGTCCTAAGGTTTCCAGAGCTTGATAGCCTTCACCTGTTAAATGCTTGGCCTGAACTGGCGTCACGAAGAAGTGGTAGTAACCCTCTTTGTCATCCCACAAGCTTTGCTCAACCGTGGCTAACGCCTTTTTAGAACGTGTTAAGTAACCGCTAGCTCGCTCGCTTTCACCCATCAATTGTGCAAGTTCGCTCGCGGCTTGCAAGCCAGCAACCCAAAGACTCGCACAGTAAATTGAAATGCCATGAGAAGCGAGGTTATCAAAGGTATCGTCTGTACCTCGGGTTAGTGGTAAATCGTCACCTTCAGCGATCAAATTCGATAAGAAATCGATGCTTTCAGTTACTGCTTGCCAGCACTCTTTAACCACAGAGATATCTTGGGTGTTTTGGTAATGGCGGTACACCATCAGAATGTATTTCGGCGCTAAGTCCTTCCACTCTTTCACGTTGTGCCAGCTATAAGCATCGGGCTGGATGTCGAATGGGCTGCCTAAGTCGTGGATTACCGCACCTCGAATGGCACGTACGCCTTGGTACTTTTCATCAATCAGTTCGGCATTGGGCGTCGCTTCGTATTCCCAGTATCGGCGCTGAGTGAAGTCTTCCGCCAAAATGGCTTTCGAGAACTCTTTCATCACACAGCCATCAAGCTCTGGCAGCAAGTAAAGCAGAGAGAATGAGCCGTAGAAATACACATCCAGAGAGTTAAAGAACGGGTAGTCGACACACTCTTTCACCAAGAACTTATCTTCTTTATCCCATACCGTTGATTCGGCTAGGAAAGACAGTGAATTCATCGCCATCGTCGCATAGCGCAGTGCCGATTCAGGCTGCGAGATTTTGCTTTGAGCTTGCTCTAGGAAGGCCGTTTGTTGCGCGACGATCTGTTGTTCAATCGCTTCTAGCTCAGGCAACATGTCTTCTAACATCGGCAGAGCCGGTTGCGTTTGAGGGTAGAATTGCGTGTAAGCCTTGTCTGAATGCCAGCCATTAAGCATGACTTTGCTGTGAGCCATCACCTGAGCAAAACGCAGATCAACAGACTCACCCGCTTCCAATTCAACCTGAACCACAACCAATGCGCTCAACGCTTCACGCCCTGTGTAAATTCCCGTTTGGAATTCAGCGTTGGTACGGCCTGTTTTCAGTGCGAACTCTGTTTGTTCCGCTGTCTTAGAGCTATAAAGCGTTGGCTTGACAGAAATCGAAACCTTGCCAGATTCTGTCAGTTGATTATCCGCTTGAACACCAAACACCACTTCGCCTTCAATATCGCTTCGATAAGGCGATTGGCTAGACAATTGAACACCCGTAAAACTGTGACTTTCGCCTTTTAAGTTAACCACTTCATGCTGCTGAGCAATCGGATTTTGAGACAAGGTACATGCCGAATCCTGAATGCCATCACGGCCTTTTTGGTAGGTAGAGCCAATCAAGTTTTGTAGCGGCTGAGCAAGCGTAATCACGCGTGGTTGCAATGAATTATTGGTTAATTCGAAGTGATTCCAGTGCATCGGTAAAGAACACAGGCGTTTGTTCTCTTTAACGATCGGAGAGACTACCTTACGCTTTATATTAATATCGTCGAAGCTATTGTATTTATATTCAGCTAGTGGATATAAAGCTTGGTATTCTATATCCCTGCCATTAACACTATCTATATCGCTGCCACTGATACTATCCATATCATTATTATCACCCGCAGTGAGTGATAATAATCTCGTTGTATCATTTATTAATAAACCATTAAAGAAATCTAAGGCTACATATAATTGACAAATAGGTGAACCTGAATCTTCTACAATCAACAATTGAGTCTTATTTGAAAATTCAACGTTCCATTTTGTAAAGTTAGCTTTATTTTCTTGGTAGAAGCGACCATTTTTCAATGCTGCTTGAATGAGACTAATCGCATTCGACATTTCTCGACTTTCAATCTTTTTGCCATCGAACAAAGCCGGATAAAAGTTCAGGTGAACGCTTAACTCTTGTTCATTAAGAACTTTCAGCGTGTCGATGGTTGGCACATTCATCACTGACGCATAAAAATCATTAAAATTAATAGCTTGCTCTGAACAATCGACAAATATTCCCGGAATAAAGCTAAAGTTCGGCGTGTTGCCGTTTGGTGTGAGTGTAAATGTGTTACCAATTCCGCCGACTGCCATACCGGTATTTTCTGGTGTAGTCGAAATTGGCGTGTACCAAGGTTGAATAAATTCAACTGCATCACCTTTTTTACACAAGTGTTCTGAATTTCCTGAGTAGCTCGTATATGGAATTTTATTATTCATTTTAAAACCGCCATTGAATATTTTTTTCTTCTTGTTAATATCTTTTAAAAATGGAGACATCAACATGTTTAAAATTATAAATGAAAAATTTGGAAATATTGACTCTGTCACATTAATAAACCACCAACATGGTATAGAACTTCAAATAATCAATGGATTTGGTGCTGTTATTAATAAATATATCGTAAATAACAGTCCATTCTCTTTTATTTGTGGTTATCAGAATTATGATGAACTGATCAACCAACATCCGTTCTTTTCCCGCAGTGCTAAATTATTCCCTTTTCCAAACCGTTTAAACTTAGGTCGTTACAGTTTCGATAACCAAAACCATCAACTCCCAGCTAACTTTCCTTGGTCTGATCACGCCGTACACGGCCTGCTCTACAACCAACCTTTTTCAATCACAAACAACGTAGCCACTGAAGAATCCGCCAGTGTGACGTTGCAGTATCAAACGTCGTCATTGCACCCTGCTTTCCCGTTTGCGTTCAACCTTGAAGTGACCTTCACTATCGACATCACGGGTAGACTCTCTTCCTCAACGACCGTCTCTAATCTGGGTGATTCAGCCTTCCCATTCGGTGATGCTTGGCACCCTTACTTTTCACTCGGCACTGAGCTAGCACAATGTGGACTCGCTATGTCGCCTTGCTCTGAGGTCATACACGAAAACGACTTACCCAATGGTGAAAAACACGCTTTTGACCGTTTGTCTTTGGACGATTCACTGACCAATCAAAGCTTAAATCACTGCTTTGAATTTGATTCCAAGACAACCAACCAACTTGCGTTTACGCGCTCAGATTCGTCTGCCGCAATTCGCTACCAACAAGATGAAAGCTACCCATTCGTTCAGCTTTACACGCCAACTAGCGAGCAAAGTATTGCAATAGAACCAATGACTTGCCCAGCTGATGCGTTCAATAACCAGATCGGCTTATTGACACTTAGCCCGAACCAATCTCAGACCTTTACTTGGCAATGCCAAGCCAACTATCAACCCAACTAAGGCAAGCAAAGTAAGACAGCCGCTGAATGCGAAATCAGCCCCCAGAGAACGCATTGCTAACGAAAGAGCCAAACTAGAAAACCAAACGAAAGAAGCAATAAAGGGCGCATAAAGCGCCCTTCTCTTTGTTAACCTAAAATCACCTCGATGGTGTGCTCACCAGAGGTAAACACTGGCGCTTTATTACCTGAAATTAGGTCACCGTTGACCTTCATCTCTGCCACTCCCTTACACACGTTATTTGGGTTGGTAACATGGATATTGTAGGTCGCGCCACGGAACTGACGACGCACTTTGAATTCAGGCCACTCAGCAGGAATACATGGGTCCACCAGCAAGCCATCCACTTCAGGACGAACACCCAGAATCCACTGCGTACCCGCAACGTATGTCCAAGATGAAGTACCAGAAAGCCACGCATTTCGGCCTAAACCAAACTGCTTATGTTCATCACCCAAAATGTTTTGTGGGTAGCAGTATGGTTCAGATTCAAAGGTATCAATGTCGTCGTTCTTAGAAGCAGGATTAATCTGACGGTAGTACTCGTAAGCACGTTCGCCGTTACCCATTTTCGCTTCTGCGATCATCACCCAAGGGTTGGAATGCAAGAAGATACCGCCATTCTCTTTTGCACCTGGTGGGTAAGTTGAAACACCACCTAGCTGCGGGTCAAAGCCGTTGTAACCCGGTGTTGAAAGCTTAATGCCATTCGCTGTATTCAGCTTGTTGTAAACCGAATCTAGTGCTTGCGTTGCACGTTCTTGAGTCGCGAAACCAGAGATCACAGGCCAGCTTTGACCGTTAGTGTAGATCTGCCCTTGCTCATTTTTATGAGAGCCGATTGGCAAACCTTGTTCATCAAAGTAACGAACAAACCATTCGCCATCCCAACCGCACTCATTCACCGTACTCTGCATCTGTTGGTACTGATCGTTAAACTTAGCTGTCAGTTGCACTTCGCCGCGCAACTCACACAAATCCAACATGTCGAGCAGTGCTTTGCCGTACATGTTAGCCACCATCATCGATTCAGCACCCGTTGGCAGGTTCACCGTGTCATTCCAGTCAGCGAAACCTAACAGCGGTAGGCCGTGCTCACCAGTATTGGTGTAGGTAAATTCAATCGCGCGGCACAGGTGGTTCCAAACCGTTCCCGTTTCAACTGGGTTGCCCGCTTTGTCTTTTTGATAGAACGGGATCTCTTTATTCAAGAAGTCTGCATTGCCCGTTTCTTTCACATATTGAGTGACCGCGTAGATGATCCACAGGTGATCATCGCCGTAATAATCAGGGCGATCTTCCTCTTCACGTGAGTCACCCGCGTTCGCTTCCATCGTTGATGGGAAGAACTGATGCATCGCAGAACCGTTGGTGTTTTGCACAGATAACAGACGCTCAATGAACTCACGCGCTTCTTCTGGCATGTGAGTAATTACGCCTAAAGTATCTTGAGACGAATCACGGAAACCGATGCCACGTGCGCCATAGCCAAGCTGATACAGAGACAGGTAACGAGACCAGTTTTTGGTGGTGTGACACTGACGTGGGTTATGTACATTAAGCATTGAGTTCATTGCAGGATCTGGCGTTTCAACCTGAACTGCTTGTAGGTAACCATTCCAATGTTCAGCCAGTTCAGCGAAAGCTGAATCAACCACTTGATGGTCACGATATTTAGCCAGCAGAGGCAATGCTGCTTCTAGGCTCTGTTCTTGTGCGATTTGTACAATCGTACGTTCTGTCTGCTCTGGAGATAACCAACCTAGGCGCAGGTTAAGTGCACCAATGTTGTCACCACGCAAACACTCAGTATTGCCTAATTCATCATTGTTTAGTGCTTCTGGTGCTGCCCATGTGCCGTAGCCCAAACTCCCTAGGAACGATTGGCGATCACCATCAAAAGACGTCGCAGGGCGATCCGCTGTCATCAGGTTCACCGCGTAGTCACGCTTCATGAAAGCATACTGCTCAAGCACGGTGTAACCCGACTCTTGCTGGTGTGCTTTTAGCGTCATGGTTTGTGGCACCCAGTCCGCATTGAGTAGCTGTTTAAGCGCATCGAAGTGTGTGAATTCATACACAGGCACCACATCAACGTGCAGTGCTTTGTCTGAAATATTGGTCACTTTAATGTCTTGCAGCAGTACTTGGTCAGCTTTCGGTACAAAGAAAGTCGCTTCACAACGCACACCAAAGGCTTCTGCAATGATGGTGGTGTATGACAAACCGGTGTGGTTTTCAAACTTATCTAACGGCTTCAAGGTTGGCGTGTAGAAAGGTGAGAACACCTCTACGTTGCCAACTTCGTCACGCACCTTGAGGTACATGGTCGAGCCTTTGAAATCTGAGTTTGGCAATTGAGCAATGTACTTAGTGATGCGGTTGAGTGCAGGATCGCCCTTACACAACAGCACACCACCGTTGCTATCAACAATGCCACCGAAATCTAATGTGCCGACATAGTTACACCATTTGATCGGCGTACACGGCGTGGTTGCTACGTATTCTTTGTTTTTATCGTCAAAATATCCGAATTTCATCATCACTATCCCTAGCCCCTCCCAAATAAGGAGGAGCCAAAACAATTTGTCGTAAGTTGGTTGGTGTCAGTTCAATGACTGATTTAAATTGATTGACTAGCTCGCTAGCGAGTTCTCACTGAGAGCATCGAACAAGTGGAAAGCATCCAAATCCAAGTAAAGCGTCAGATCTTTTACATCGACTTCAGCCGCTTGGGTTTCAACCATCAACGGCTGACCGCCAATTTCTGTTTTCAGAAGAATGCTCGCGCCCAGTAATTCCTTGTCTTTAATTTTCACAGGGAATGGCAGCACGCGGTCGTGGTCAACTTGCTCGGCACGTAGGTGAATATCTGTTGGGCGAACACCAAAATGCAGAGCTAGGTTCTTAGATGCCAGAGACTTAAAGCGCTCAGGCAGTGGGATATGAACATCGCCGATTTCAACGAAGTACTCGCCTTCTTTTTCAATCAGTTTTGCTTCCAACATGTTCATTGATGGGTTACCAATGAATTGCGCGACAAACTTGTTTGCCGGACGCTGGAACACCTCAGTTGGTGTACCAACTTGAGCAACATAACCGTCTTTCAAGATCACGATGCGATCCGCCAGTGTCATTGCTTCGATCTGATCGTGGGTTACGTAGATCGTTGTGGTTTTAAGTTCACGGTGTAGGTGTTTGATCTCTTCACGCATCACGCCACGAAGTTTTGCATCTAGGTTAGATAGCGGCTCATCAAACAAGAAAACCTTCGGCGTACGAACCATTGCACGCCCCATTGCCACACGTTGACGTTGACCACCAGAAAGTTCTTTAGGCTTACGATTCAGTAGTGGGTCAAGCTCTAGCATTTTCGCTGCTTTTAGCACTTCTACGTCGATTTCTGCTTTAGGCATGCCCTTTAGCTTCAGAGCAAACGCGATGTTCTCGTAAACCGTCATGTGCGGGTACAGTGCGTAACTTTGGAATACCATCGCCAAGTCACGGTCTTTAGCGTCGACTTTATTCATCAGCTTGCCGCCAACCACGATGTCACCAGAACTGATACTTTCAAGGCCAGCAAGCATGCGTAGCGTTGTCGATTTACCACAGCCAGATGGGCCAAGGAAAACCACGAACTCACCGTCTTCAACCGTGAAATCAAACTCTTTGACGACTTCAACATCACCGAATGATTTTTTGATGTTCTTAAATTCTACTTTAGCCATTATCTGTTCTCCTCAGCGCGCTCTAGCAACATATTTCTGTACGCAATTGCGCTCTGTTTCAATGTTCTTTCTTGGGTGGTGTAGTCAACATGGACGATGCCAAAACGCTGGCAGTAGCCGAATGCCCACTCAAAGTTATCCATCAGGCTCCAAGCGAAGTAACCGTCGACTTTCACACCCACTTCAACGGCGTTGTGAACCGCTTCGATATGACCTTGGAAATAGCGAACACGTTGGTCATCCATCACTTGTCCGTTGACACGCTCGTCGTTGCCTGCAGCACCGTTCTCTGTGATGTAGATAGGCGGCATGTTTTCGTAACGCGCATCCAGTCTTACCAATAAATCGGTTAAACCTTGTGGGTTAATCTCCCAGCCGATGTAAGTGTGTTCTGCTTCAGTTTGCTTCACCGATTCAATATCGCCGTTCTCATTGAAGCGAGCGACATTGCGTGTGTAGTAGTTGATACCGATGTAATCAACTGGTGCGCTGATGATGTCTAAATCACCTTCAAGGATCATAGGCATGTTCATCGCTTGGCGTTCAACCACCAGCTGTGGGTACTCGCCTTTTAATACTGGGTCGATGAACCAGTGGTAGTTCTCCGCTTCGCAGTAGTCGGCTGCCGCTTGGTCTTGTGGCGTCAGCGGGTAAGCTGGCGTCGCGTTGAATACCACGCCATGCTTAGCATGAGGTGCATTCTTGCGAAGGATCGGCATTGCCAAACCGTGTGCCAGCATTAGGTGGTGAGACGCTAGGTAGCCCTCTTTTTCACCCTTGATGCCTGGCGCATGTTCGCCCCAGCGGTAGCCTAGGAATGCAGACACAAACGGTTCATTCAGCGTGGTGTACACATCGATGTTGTCACCAAAGTATTTGCTCACTACTTCTGCGTATTCTGCGAATTTGTAAGACGTTTCGCGGTTTAGCCAGCCGCCTTTATCTTCAAGGTATTGCGGCAGATCCCAGTGATACAGAGTCACATACACTTTCATGCCACGAGCATGACACTCGTCGATGATCTGACCGTAAAACTCTAGGCCTTGCTGGTTCACCACGCCGTCTTGTGGCAGGATGCGCGGCCATGCAATAGAGAGACGGTAAGCATCAACGCCTAAACCTTGAATCATCTCGATATCTTGTTCCCATAAGTGGTAGTGGTCACACGCCACATCACCATTGTCGCCGTTATCGACCTTGCCCGGCGTCTTACAGAAAGTGTCCCAGATAGACGGTGTACGACCGCCCTCTTCAACGCCGCCTTCAATTTGGTATGAAGATGTCGCGACACCGAATACAAATTCCTTACTGCGTAACTTTGAATCACTTGGAAGTTGATATTTATTCATTGTTATAACCCTTAAACCTAACCTTTGACTGCGCCGGACGTTAAACCACTGATCATCTGTTTCGATGCGAACAGGTAAGTAATCACGAGCGGTAAAATAGAAATTGTGGTGCCTAGCATTACCGCGCCCCATGGCGTATTCGGAATACCTTGAACGCTTCGTAGCGCCTGTGTAATCACGTAATTATCTGGGTTGTTAAGCACCACGAGAGGCTGCATAAACATGTTCCAGAAGAAAACGAACTGAACGATAGCCAGTGTTGCTAGTGCTGGTTTCATCAGTGGCAGTACCACACTCCAGTACGTTCTGAACTCACCAGCACCATCCAATTTCGCCGCTTCAAGTAGCTCTTTTGGAATCGATGCAATCACGTGCTGACGCATCAAGAAGATACCAAATGGTGTGGTGGTGAACGGTAGCCATACCGCCATGTGGTTATCCAACAAGCCTAAGAATTTCACGATCATGAAGTAAGGGATCAAGCTAAGCACCGGCGGAATCGCCATTGAGCCAACCAGCATGCCGAACAACACGTTCTTACCGCGGAACTTAAACACAGCAAACGCGTAGCCACCCATGCTACAAAACAGCAGCGAGATGGTGGTGCCTAAGAAAGCCACGTAAATCGAGTTAAACATCGCTTTCCAGAACGGCATGATTTCAAGCAATTTGGCGTAGTTAATCGCCAGGCTATCGCCAATCGCAAAGCTAATGCCCGTGCCGAAAATTTCAGAACGGTCACGAGTTGATAGCAGTGCCGACCATACAAATGGAAAGACTGTAATCAGCGCTGAAACAACCAGTAAGATGCCTAACATGACCATCAAGATCTTAGTCAGAATGTACATGCTGCGTTCGCTTGGCATCAGTCCACTTAGTGGTGAGGTATTTGTCTTAATTGATGTCGACATCTTAATGTTCCCCTAAGCCTTTCTTACCGAAGAGTAAAAATTGAACCAATGTACAAGTCGCGATGAGTGCAAACAGTAACCACGAGATAGCAGATGCTGTGCCCATTTCTAGCCATTCCCAACCCACTTTGTAGAGGTACATCGAGATAGTTAAACCAGATTGGCCAGTACCACCTGTACCACGTGTTAGGACGAACGGTTCTTCAAACATTTGCAGGTTACCGATGATGGTCATCGTGATAGCAAAGAAGATGAATGGACGAATCATTGGTAGTGAAATGTTCCAGAAGCGGCGGAACGCATTGGCACCATCCATACGTGCAGCTTCTAAGATGTCTTTAGGAATCGTCATTAAACCTGTGGTGTAAAGGACGATGTTAAAACCGGTGTATTTCCAGAAAACCATGATTGCGATAGACGGCTTCACCATAGTGGCATCGTCTAACCAACGGATGGGTTGGAAATCGTTAACCCAAGCGAATGCCCAACCAAACAGCGTGCTATCGGCCAGAGCCATCAGCGTTTGGTTAATAATTCCTGAGTTAGGAGAGTACATATTGAAGAAAATCAGTGACGCTGCGACCGTTGATGTAATGAACGGTAGAAAGTACGCCGATGTTAGCCAGTGACGCATACGGTCACCCATTGAAACCAACATGTAAGCCACTGGAATTGCGACTAAATGCTGAGCCACGCCTGAAGTGATCGCTAGCCAAAGCGTGTTCTTCAATGAACGCCATAGCCATGGGTCCGTTAAAGCAATGTGATAGTTCTCAAAACCAACGAACTCCATCGCATCCATGCCTCTTACTGGGTTCCACTCGTGGAACGACAGGTAAACAGAGAACAACAGCGGGAAGATCCCAAATACAGAAAAAATGATCAGAAACGGCAGAAGAAATCCATACGGTGTAAGCGCTTTCAAATTTAGACGAGAAAAAAGGCTTTTGTCCGCAGGTTCTATCGTTGTGCTCGCTGTATTATTCATAGTAACGACCTCTTAAAAAGGAAGCGCGTTATCCACGCTTCCTCACTTACTTAAAGTAAAAACAAATTAAAGATTACGCGTGCGACGCTTGATTAGACGCTCAGCCTCTTTAAGCGCAGTCTTGATGTCTTTACCTTCATCAAGTACTTCCATCAATGCGTTCTCTAAGATAATAGAACGTGCAACGTGGTCGCCTTGTGCTGGAGAGACGGGTTTGATGTTTTGCGCCACTTCAGCAAAAAGAAGACGGGCTTTTTGTCCGCCTAGGAACTCCATCTCTTCTTGGAAAAGCTCATCGTCATACGTTGTGATGTTCGCAGGGAAAGCAGCAATCGTTTCGAAGTGCTTAAGCTGTACTTCACGATCCGTCGTCATGTATTCAATAAGCGCCCAAGCTTCATCTGGGTTGTCTGATTGAGTTGGAATTGAAAGGAATGAACCACCCCAGCTGCCGTAGATACCATCAGGTAGGTTTTCTACTGCCCATTTGCCTTTAGTTTCAGGAGCAATCCAGTTGTTTAGGTGACCAAGAAGCCAAGCGCCAGAAAGTTGAGTTGCAAATGTGCCGTTGCGGAAGCCTTCGTACCATTCGTTAGACCAAGCCAAAATGCGGCCGTCTAAGCCTTTGTCGCGAATCTCTTTTGCTACTTCAAAAGCGTGAACAAAACGCTCTGATGTCACCACTGGGTTGCCATCTTTATCGAAGTACAGACCTTCACCTTCAGGAACGGTCGTGAAGATAATCGCTTGTGCCACGTCGGCTGCCGAAGCGATAAGTTGTACGTTTTGCTCTTTCAGTTTTTCACCAGCAGCGATGTATGAATCCCAATCTTTGATTGCTTCTTCTACATCAATGCCCGCTTTTTCGAATACGTCGGTACGGTAGTACATAACACCTGGACCTAGGTCGACAGGGATGCCGTACATATCGCCGTCAGCACCTTTACCTTGCGCCCATGCGTAAGGTGCAAATCGTTCTTCGTACTTATCTGCACCGTAGTTTTCAGACAGGTTAACTAGGCCGCCAGAGCCAACAAATGGACCAATTTTCTCAACGTCGACAACAATCACATCACCGGCACCAGAACCCGTTGCAAGGTTCGTTGTGAGTTTCGTGTGGTGGTCACCGTGGTTGTTCATAAGGTAATCAACTTTGATACCCGTTTCCTTTTCGAAATCAGGCAGTAATACCTTCAGGCTGCTATCGAAATCAGGGAAACCGTCGAAACGAATTTCTTTGTCTGCTGCATTTGCAGCTGTTGTACCTAATCCTAAAGCAACCGCGCATGAAAGCGCTAAGGTCTTAAATTTCATGTTCTATCCTTAATATTTTTATAGGGTAACTGGTAAATCCGATACCGAGTTTCTAGTGACCAACGTCGGCAGCAATTTAAAGTTCACGTCATGTTTTATTTTTTTTAGCTTCTGTAGAGTGAGCTGTACTGCTTCAACGCTCATCTCTTCAATAGGGAAATTAATGGTGGTCAAACTAGGGGTCAGATAGCGCGCGAAGATGGTGTTATCGAAGCCCACCAGTGATACATCTTTAGGAACAGACAGTCCCTCTTGATGCAACACCTCGAAGGCGCCAAATGCCATGTGGTCATTCGAAGCAAATACTGCTGTGAAATGACACTTACGATTAATCAGCTTCTTCATAGCACTGATGCCCGTCTCTTCAGTAAAGCCCGCTTCCGAGACTAATGCTTCATCGTATGGCACACCCGCTTCTTCCAAGGCCTTTCGATACCCCTGCAAACGCCCCCTAGCATCTGCTTTATCTAAAGGCCCGGTAATACACGCGATATCTGTATGTCCCTTTTGCAAAAGATATTGAGTAGCGAGTAGCCCCCCGACTTCGTTATCAATATCAATGCAACTCATCGCCATTTCTGGGATGAAGCGGTTAATTAAAACCACAGGGGTCCCCTGTTCTTCCAATTCAATTAAATAATCATCACTGAGCAGTTGAGTATGAAGAATCAAAGCATCAACACGACGCCCCAACAGAAACTCCACAGACTCACGTTGCCCTTGCTCAGTATTCGAACCCGCTGTAACCACAGCGTGGTAACCAAAGCGGCGTAGGTTCTCTTCTATGCAATGCAAAATGCCTGAATAGAAAGAGCCGCCAAGTTCTGGAACAACAACACCCACACTACCAGTACGACTTGAAGCCAAGGCTTGAGCGATAGAGTTCGGGCGATAACCCAGCTCCTTGATCGCTTTTTCAACCTTTAATTTCTTGTCATGACTGACTCTGCTAGTGCCATTAATAACCCTAGACACTGTCGCCTGAGACACACCTGCATGTTCTGATACGTGTTTAATTGTTGCCACTCGAACCTCGATACTTCATTAGCTTGTAACCGCTTACAAAACGATTATTAAAGAAAGGCGTCTTGGCTGAAGTGAGTGTCATCACACTAAAGTTGGAGGTAAAAAGGCCAGTTGTGGAAATCATGAAAGCGCTTACAGATTACCTTCACACCATGAAACTGTTTCATGGAATTATTGTTCATATTATCAAGATGGCGCTCGGTTACTTGTTCGTCAGATCAAACAAGTCCGCCTAAATCCATTTTTTGAAAACGTCATTTGATGATGAATCCGCAGCTGACGGCAATATACACGGGGAAAGTGACCTTGTTATTTCAATGGCCTTTCGAAATTGTATGAGAACATTTCACGGTGATTTTTAGCTCAAAGCCTTTTCATCAAAAAACCAGATACGAAAACGCCCAGCGGAAGGCTGGGCGTGAAATCATGGAAGAAATTAACTGGCTCTAATCTTTGTGATTAGATGATTCCGCTAACTTAAACTCTTGAGTTAATGAGAATTGCTGTTGCGACATGGTTTCAAGCTGTTGACCGTGGGAAAAAAGCACTTGGGAACGTTGCGAGTTATCTTCAGCCAAGGTGTGTATCTGACTGATATTTTGAGTGACTTGAGAGGCAACGACTTGATGCTCTGTCGTCGCGGTCGCGATTTGATGACTCCTTTGCTCAACCTCATTAAGCAGATCAGACACCGTCGATATCGAGTGATTCACTTCGCTGGTTTGTTCTACGCATTGAACCATACCCACCACGCACTGATTGATCTGTTCAACCGCCAGTTTAGAGCTAGTTTGCAACTGCTCGATCTTGTTGTGTATCTCTTGTGTAGAAGCATTAGTTTTGGCCGCTAACACGCGAACCTCATCCGCAACCACAGAGAAACCACGCCCTTGCTCTCCAGCTCGCGCGGCTTCTATTGCCGCATTCAACGCCAGTAAATTGGTTTGCTCAGAGATCCCAGATATCACATCCAGAATGGACCCAATACTGGCGCTTTCACTTTCAAGCTGACCAATGGTCGCCGTTGATTCCGCCAGCTTACTTTCTAAGCTGCCCATCAATTCGACGCTTTTATCCATGGTCTTTTGCCCATCACTGGAACTGGATACCGCTTCGGTCACTAGCGTTAGAGTTTGGTTGGCCGCCTGAGTGATCTCCGTTACTGAGCACTCAATTTGTTCCATCGCTGTCGCTACCATCACCGTTTGATTGGTTTGTTCTTGCATCGCTTCACTCAGAGAACGACTAGTGCTTTGGTTCTCAAGGGAAGCTTCCTTTAAACGTGTTGAGGAGTGGCGCATGTTGTCAATCATTTGGGTCAGGTGACTGATCACCAAATTGACTTTATCGCTCACAAAACCAAATTCATTATTGGCTTGATACTGAACCATCACGCTCAAGTCTTTTTTGGCGACTTGGTCTAGCGCACTTTGCAGTAATTTACTTGGCTTGCGAATCCCTTGAGCGATGTTCAGCCCGATTAGCAGCGCAATAAAAACCGACCCAATAGCAATGATGGCCTGCATCAACAGTGCTTGATGAGAGAAGTCCATCGACTCGTGATATAAACGTTTAGCCGTGTCTTCCGCATACATAGAAAGCTCATCAAAATGGCTTAACTGCACATCAATGAGCTGTTCGATCTCCACTCTTTGCTGAGCAATGCTCTCATGTAGCTTCACGGTTTCCATATGTGTTGACACAGATCCTTGCGCTGAAAATACATGTGAAGCGAGCAGTGATAAAGACTGTTTACTGCGGCGTAGCAAAGACGAGTCCAGATTATCCAAGTCTGATACAGCTTGTTCGAATCGCTCTTTACGGCTTTGTAGGCGACGCTCAACACCACGAACCTCCGATGACGTTTGCAGCGAGAAAGCTTCATTTGCTTCTGCAGCAATCAAACTCAATTGAACCAATAATGCTTCTACCGCTTTTTGCGTTGCATCTGAGCTTGCGCTCGCCAATTGATTCACCAAGGTGTTATTGAGTTGTCCTACCACAGATTGAAATTGTTCCTGCTCCATCGAACCGAGATCTTTACTATCCAAATAAGAGACGTATAAGTTTAAGGACTGCTCTACCTTATTGATGGTGGCAACGCCCGTTTCTTCAATATTTTGGAGTATGGGTTCAAGTGGTGAGCCCGATTCAGCCTTGCCATCAAACCAATTTAACTGCTGCTGATATTGCTCGATATTACTCAAAACGGTTTGTTTCAGCGGTTCGAGCTCATCAATGTAGTTCGCGGATAAATAGGGAGTAGTGCTGCGATTAATGTCCAAAAAACGAATGGTGAGCGTGGAGGATTGGAGCATTAAAGGAGTGGCTTGTTGAGTTATGGTTTCGATGTGTGAGGTTATGTTCTTGTTGCTGCTAATACTCAACCATGCGCTACCCAGCATGATTACTATCAGCGTAAAGAAACCTAAATAAACTCGAGACACGATGGAAGAAAGTCTCATCGTTATTCCTTGATCTAGTGGCGAAAAAAAGGGCACAAAAATGTGCCCAAGAATGGAGTTAATTGAAACGTGCCCTAATCAATCTGCCTTTAGGGCTAAAATGGACAGTATTACGTGCTCTTAACAAGCATAGATATTTGAAAGCATGGCTCCTTGAAAATATGCCAAATTCAAAGAGCACCGCTTTCTATACCTGTGATTACCACCAAGCTTCAAACATCGCGCCGAACGACAATGTATCAACATTGGTTGTCTTCACTGTGTTGCCTTTCGTTTCTACATCACCCACAGTTGTGTAGAAGCGCAGCATTGGACGGCTCCAAGGTAAGCCACCTAGAGAAACGTTTTGAGACAGAGTGACTTTCCACGCATTCTCTTCACCGTCGTCATCGTAATCAACCATGCCGTAGCCAGCTTCTAACCATGTAGAGTGAACATCATCCCATTGGTACTGTGGACGAACGATACCCGCGTATTCAGTATTCTCACGATCTAAGTCTGAGCCAGAATTGTCTTTGTAAGACACTAAGTAATCAATGATGAACTGTTCAGATGCAGCGTAGCTACCCTCAACACTTGCATACAAAGTCTGGTAATCACCTTTAAGGTCATATACCGATGAATCGGCACCGTCACCGTACTTAACAACCAACTTGTTAGACTCACCCAAGCCTAATGTTGCACCTACTAGGTAGGCCGTTTCATCACTGACTTTTTGTCCTTGAGTCACGACAGGCTGCATTGAATCTGTCACTGGATCGTATACGTACTCAGTCGTCGTAGACGTATCCGCTTCGCTCGATGCAAAACCGTAGTTCGCGTAAAAATCCAGATTACCAATACCTGCGTCAATACTGTGTAGCTTCGCGGTTACAGCGTATCGACCATTATCATTGACGAGGCCGCCTTTCACTTGGCCTACAAAGCCCATATCTAGCTTCGCGCCACCGAAATCTAGGTTGTTAAAGCCAGCGCCTTGACCATCGTGTGTCATCCAGAAGTAATCGTTCAAACCTTGTTGCGGACGTTGATGGAAGTCGCGACCAGCCCACATATAAAGTTCTGGTTGGCTTTCAAATACATTGGTTACACCAGCGTACATTTTTTTCATGCTCAAGCCGCCGTCGTCAGCCCAAGCGTCAGCTTCCCAGTGGTCAGCCATGAATACGATGTCCCAGATAGCGCCATTGTCAGCTTCGAAAAGCTTAGCTAACTGAACCTCACCACCATTAGCTTCGTTACCTAAACGGCCGACAGAACGACCTGTTGTACCGATGTCTACGTAACGTTCATCACCGTTCTTGTAATGAGCGCCGTAACGAGCATAACCAGAGAAGACAATGCCATCTGGCACATTTGTTTCAGCCGTTAGAACCGCTTGTTGTTGGTCATCAACATACTTGATGTCACCAACTTGAGATTCTAACTCTAAGATTCGTTGTTCTAGAGCAGCAAGATCCGTTTCTGCAGCAAAAGAAGAGAGTGAAGCAAGCGAAGCCGCCACTGCGACCGTTATTGGCAAAAGCTTAAATTTTTGCATTGTAATTCCCTATTATTTTTTTGAGTTTTCATCGAACAGGGAAATATTAAGCAATGAATGAGTTGAAAAGTTGGTCGCTGTTCACACTGATAAACCAGCTTAAATGTCATGAAACTTTTAGAGAATTCACGGAGAAAACTACTGCATTTAGATCAATAAGTTATGAGAAAACATGCCTGATATTTCAGCTTGAAATCGCTTTCATTTCATCAGTAATGGTGGCGGCTATCACGGAAAAGGGTGTAGGAAAACAAAAAGAATTGGATGTGAATTTGATTGATTTTCATATATATGAAAAGCCTCAAAATCTAAGGCGGATTTTGAGGCTTTTTGGGCTGAGTCAAATACCCAGTTATCTAAAATTAAATATTTTCTAGATTGAATCTAGGGACTCTATTACCATATTGAACAGGGTAAATGCGTAGATATCAGCAGTGAGGTCGATAGCTTTACTCAGCGGCATACCTGCCCCATGCCCTGCATTAACATCAATACGAATCATCACAGGCGCGCCACCTTCATGCTTATCTTGCAGCTCTGAGATGAATTTATAAGAGTGAGCAGGCACCACGCGGTCATCATGATCAGCGGTCGTCACCAGTGTCGCCGGATAATCAACGCCGCGCACCACATTGTGAACCGGAGAATAACCAAGCAGGTATTCAAACATCTCTTTATTCTGCGCTGATGTACCGTAGTCGTACGCCCAGCCTTCACCAGACGTGAATGTGTGGTAACGCAACATGTCCAACACCCCAACCGCAGGTAAAGCCACTTGGAACAACTCAGGCCTTTGTGTCATGCAAGCGCCAACCAGTAAGCCGCCATTAGAACCGCCGCGGAGCGCTAACTTATCGCTGCTGGTGTAGTTCTCTTCAATTAAGAACTCGGCAGCAGCAATGAAGTCATCAAATACATTCTGTTTTTGTTGTTGTGTACCGGCTTTGTGCCACGCCTTACCGTATTCGCCACCACCACGTAAGTTTGGCACCGCATATACGCCACCCAGTTCTAACCAACTGCCCACCGTGCCCGAGAAAGAAGGCGTTAGGCTAACGTTAAAGCCACCATAGGCGTACAACATGGTTGGATTATTGCCGTCTAACACTAATCCCTTCTTGTAAGAGATAAGCATCGGAACCTTGGTGCCATCTTTCGAGGTATAGAAGACTTGTTTAGACTCAAATTGATCCGACTCAAACGGAGACTCAGAGCGTTGGTAGATTTCAGAGTTTCCAGATTCAACATCAAAAGAGAAAATCGTTGGCGGCGTAACATAGTTGGTAAAGGTGTAATGAAGCTGGGTTTGCTCGTTTTTACCCCCTAAGCCGCTGGCCGTTCCGAGACCAGGTAAGTGGATTTCACGAACCAGATTGCCTTGGTAATCCAGCTGCTCAATCTTAGACACCACATCGACCATGTAATGAGCAAACAAGTAACCACCACCAGTGCTGATATCTAACGGCTGTGGCTTTTCAGGAATGATATCGAGCCACTGTTGACTGCGAGTATCAAAGCTCACCACCTTGCCATTAGGCGCATCGAGATTGGTGTATAAAATGAAGACTTCATCTTGGTTATCGATGAGGTACGTATCGCTATCCACATGATCAATCAGCGTGTTCAGCGATTGTTCATGTGAATTTAAATCGATATAGAACAGTCTGTTACCCGATGTCGACTCTCGCCCTAGAATGGTCAAGTAACGGTCGTCTTCGGTGGTGTAACCCGACACATAGCGGTGCTGCTCGGCGTTATTCTCACCAAAAACTACTTTGTCGTTAGCTTGCTCTGTACCCAACTCATGGAAGTAAAGTTTGTGCTGTTCGGTACGTGCAGAAAGCTGACTGCCGTCTGGCTTGTCGTAACTAGAGTAATAAAAGCCGCGATTACCTAACCAAGAAATGCCGGTAAACTTAGCGTCGGTGATTTCGGCTTCAAGCTGCTGTTTAGTCTCGGTATCAATAACAAAGATCTTACGCCAGTCGCTACCACCCTCTGAAATACTGTACGCCACTAGGCTGTAATCTTTAGAAAACGACACCGAACCCAGTGATGTAGTGCCATCTTCCGAGAAAGTGTTCGGATCTAGGAAAATTTCTTCTTGTTGCCCTTCTTTGTGACGATAGAGAATGCTGTGATTTTGCAGGCCATCATTCTTATAGAAATAGGTGTAATCTCCGCGCACAAACGGTTGCGAGCTCTTTTTGTAGTCTTGTGCTTTCGCTAATCGCTCTCGCAGATCATCGCGATACGGAATTTGAGCAAGGTAACTGAACGTGACTTCATTTTGGCTCGCCACCCACTGCGCAGTTTCGTCGCTTCTGTCGTCTTCTAACCAGCGATAAGGGTCTTCAACTATGTGATCAAAATAGTCATCGCTGACGATCTGTTTGTTGGTGACTGGATATTGATACTCTTTTAAATAGCTCATCGTGATCCTTATTAAAAATAATGTGAAATCGTCAGGTAACGCGTTCTGATGTGTTCAATCAATAACTTAATCTTGTTCGGTGGCTGGCGCGTAAAGGGGTACACCGCATAAATACCGAGCTTCTTGCCGACTAAATCAGGGAAGATATCCACCAGCTGGCCGTTACGAATGTCGTGATAAACCAAACAGCGCGGTACATACGCGACCCCATGACCGCCCAACGCCGCCTTTCTTAATGCCGTCGCATTATCGGTAGAAAAAGAGCCCGAGACGCGCACTATGTATTTATCATTATCAGTAAAGCCATCTTTACTATGCAGAAATTGCCACTCACTGGCACCCGTTGTTTGATAAGCGTATTGCAGACAATTGTGCTCAACCAAATCCTTGGGCTGCATCGGCTTACCATTCTTGGCGATATAAGACGGAGAAGCACATACCACCCATTGAGAGTCCAATATATGACGGGCAATTAAGCTGGAGTCTTCCAAGTAGCCGGTACGAATCACCAAGTCGAGGCCATCATCAACCAGATCCACAAAGCGATTGTTCAGAGACATATCGACCGTTAAACCTGGGTGCATATTACAAAACTCGGCAACAGCGTCTGCCAGAATCAAATCTCCGGAGATAGTAGGCACTGACATTTTGATATGACCACTGACATTTTCCCCAAAGCCTGAAACTGCGTCCATAGCCTCTTGGGCCGCCTGCTTCACATTTTTGGCTCCGTGTAACATTGCCTTACCCGCCTCGGTAAGCGTCAATTTTCGCGTGGTTCGATATAATAGCTGCACGCCAATCTCTTCTTCCAAACGCGCAATTCTCTTACTAACTACCGAATTTGTAAGGTTATTTTGCTCTGCCACCTTACTAAAACTGCCCAGCTCTACTACCTGTGAAAACAGGATCAAATCGTCTGCTCGCATCTGATTATGCCAATTTTGGAATTAATTATTTTCATTATTTCCCTATATCAATAAAAAATAAAGGGGTAAATTCACGCCAAATTAACAAAAAAATTACAAAAACAGCTTTTGCAATCACATCGGTTACAAATAAAGCGACTCTAATTACAACAATTGAATCCTCGAGATTCAGATTACACCTACAAAACTAATGACGTGTTATTCACTTCAAACATGAACGTTTGAAAACAAGTACGAGGAAGTACCCATGAGTGAAACTCTACTAGCATTATTGGCCTTTTCGCCAATAGTTGTTGCAGCGATTCTGCTGGTTGGCCTTAACTGGCCTGCAAAAAAAGCGATGCCAGTGGCATTTGCATTAACCGTTGCTATCGCCCTATTCGCATGGGATATGTCTAGCACTCGCGTGCTGGCTTCAGTATTCCAAGGCTTCGGCATTACCGTGTCGGTTCTCTGGATTGTGTTTGGCGCCATCTTCTTATTAAACACTTTGAAACACACCGGAGCTATCACCACCATCCGCAACGGCTTTACTGACATATCAGCAGACCGTCGTGTGCAAGCGATCATCATCGCTTGGTGTTTTGGTTCATTCATTGAAGGTGCATCCGGCTTCGGCACACCCGCTGCAATCGCCGCTCCCTTACTCGTTGCAATCGGCTTCCCAGCATTAGCTGCGGTACTGATGGGCATGATGATTCAATCTACGCCGGTATCGTTCGGCGCGGTTGGTACACCTATCATTGTTGGCGTAAACAAAGGTTTGGATACGCACAACATCGGTGAAAGCCTGATTGCCAATGGTTCAACATGGGATGCTTACCTACAACAGATCACATCAAGTGTTGCGATCATCCACGCCTGCGTTGGTGTGATGATTCCTGTATTGATGGCGATGATGCTGACTCGCTTCTTCGGTAAGAACAAAAGCTGGACTGAAGGTCTTGATATCCTGCCATTCGCACTGTTCGCCGGTGCTGCTTTCACTATTCCTTACGCACTAACAGGTGTTTTCCTAGGTGCTGAGTTCCCATCACTGATTGGTGGTTTGGTTGGCCTTGCGATTGTTGTAACAGCAGCAAAACGCGGCTTCCTAGTCCCTAAATCAAAATGGGACTTTGAAAGCGAAGACAAATGGCCAGCAGAATGGCTAGGTTCTTTGAAAATCGATCTTGATGACAACAACCAAAGCCATAAAAAAATGAGCATGGCGATGGCATGGGCACCTTACGTTCTGCTCGCTGTCACTCTAGTTGCTAGCCGTGTGAGCCCTGAGTTCAAAGGCCTACTTAAGAGCGTTAGCCTTTCTTTCAGCAACATCCTTGGTGAGACAGGCGTAAGCACAGCGATTCAGCCTCTGTATCTACCTGGCGGTATCTTGGTCTTCGTCGCACTGGTTGCTGTTCTAATGCAATCACGCAGCGCAGCTCCACTGGCTAAAGCCTTCGGTGAATCGAGCAAGACTCTGATTGGCGCAGGCTTTGTGTTGGTGTTCACCATCCCAATGGTTCGTATCTTCATTAACTCTGGCGTGAACGGCGCTGATTTAGCAAGTATGCCAGTAACAACGGCCAATTTTGCAGCTGACTTAGTCGGCAGCGCATTCCCAGCGTTAAGTGCCACGGTTGGTGCGTTAGGTGCCTTCATTGCAGGTTCGAACACCGTTTCAAACATGATGTTCAGCCAGTTCCAATTCGAAGTAGCACAAACTCTGTCTATCTCTAGTGCTGTGGTTGTTGCTCTGCAAGCCGTTGGTGCTGCAGCAGGTAACATGATTGCGATTCACAACGTGGTAGCCGCATCGGCGACCGTAGGCTTGCTAGGACGCGAAGGCGCAACACTACGTAAGACAATCATCCCAACATTCTACTACTTGGTGATGACAGGAATCATCGGCCTAGTGGTTATCTACGGCTTCAAAATGACAGACGCACTTATGTAAACCATAAGTCGTTACAAAAGCACTTGGCGTTAATACTCAATTCCCCGACTGCAACACCGTCTAATAAGACAGTTGATGAGTTTCGGAATGGATACTAAAACACATCAACACCCCGGGTATTAACGCCATTTTATTGCTTAACTGTTTCACTGTTTATTTGCTTCACAGGTTAATTGCTTCATAGGTTAATTGCTTCATAGATTAATTGCTTCACTGGTTATTTTATTTATCGATGAGTTGCTTCACCGATTAAGAAACAACAAACGCTTACTTTTCAAGAATTAAAGCAGCCCAAGCCAAGCTCTCAGAGAAGGGCAACATCCCAAGAATTTAGGACTGAAATTATGATCATATCCGCATCGACTGATTACCGCGCCGCAGCAAAAGCGAAATTACCACCGTTTCTTTTCCACTACATTGACGGCGGTTCTTACGGAGAACATACCCTACGCCGCAACACCGCCGATCTTGCAGAGATCGCGCTCAAGCAACGTGTCCTCAATGACATGTCAGACCTAAATTTGGAAACCGAGTTGTTTGGCGAAAAGCTGGCGATGCCGATTGCATTAGCTCCAGTTGGCCTAACAGGCATGTACGCACGACGTGGCGAAGTCCAAGCGGCTAAAGCGGCTGACAACAAAGGCATCCCTTTTACGATGTCGACCGTATCGGTATGTCCGATTGAAGAAGTCGCGCCTAAGATTGAGCGCCCAATGTGGTTCCAACTTTACGTACTAAAAGATCGTGGCTTCATGAAGAACGTATTGGAACGTGCCAAAGCGGCTGGCGTAACAACACTGGTCTTCACGGTGGATATGCCTGTACCTGGCGCTCGCTACCGTGACATGCACTCAGGAATGAGCGGCCCAAATGCAGCAATTCGTCGTGTATTTCAATCTATGCGTCATCCTAGTTGGGCCGTTGATGTTGGTCTATTGGGTAAACCACACGATCTTGGCAATATCTCTACTTACCGAGGTTCTCCAACCAAACTGGAAGACTACATCGGTTGGTTGGGTGACAACTTCGACCCGTCGATTTCATGGAAAGACCTAGAGTGGATCCGTGATTTCTGGGATGGCCCGATGGTCATCAAAGGCATTCTTGATGAAGAAGACGCAAAAGACGCCGTGAGATTTGGCGCAGACGGTATCGTAGTTTCAAACCACGGCGGCCGTCAGCTGGATGGTGTTCTATCGAGTGCCAAAGCATTGCCTGCAATTGCAGATGCAGTAAAAGGCGATACCAAGATTCTGGTCGACTCTGGTATTCGTACTGGCTTAGATGTAGTTCGCATGATGGCGATGGGTGCAGACTGCACCTTGCTTGGCCGCTCTTTCGTCTACGCGTTAGCAGCGCAAGGACAAGCAGGTGTTGAGAATCTACTCGACCTTTACGACAAAGAGATGCGCGTTGCGATGACTCTAACTGGTGCGAAGACAATCAAAGACTTAACTCGTGATTCTCTGGTGGGGCTAGATTAAGCGGCCACGATTCAATTTAGGTTCAGACTAATGCTTTGGTCTACTTAGACTGAAGTTCAATCGGTGTCACAGCAATTCCACTGCCGTTGTGACACCGTTTAAGCACTGGAAAATAAAATAAAAAGCTAGGGCGTGTTGATCTTTCGAGCTGATTTTTGCAGCGAGTTGCTGGGTATTTATACAAGGCAGAGGCGTCGATGTGTAGCTAGCCTACATAAGAAGCCGATAACGTAGTAGAAATGGCCAGCAAACGCTGCCCGAAGGGTTCAGCTAAAAGCGTTTTACTCTTTGTTGAGGGGGATTTGCTTAGAGTGACTAGGCTACTTCCCCCTCGCCGCGATTAAAACGCTTTTATCTCGAACAAAATTTAATCACGAAAGGTCAACACGCCCTGAACAGTGCCAAATAAGAAGCACAAGGAAGCAAAGATGGAGACAACCACATCCCATGAGCGAGTAATAGACGCACAAGCTTATCAGCAGCTTGAAGCGATACTGGCTCAAAAAATAGAAACAGAACGCATTGTCACGCAAGAGGCAAAGCGATTGGCTTACGGCACCGATGCGAGTTTCTATCGCTTGGTGCCGAAAATGGTTCTAAGGCTCAAGAACTTAGACGAAGTCATATTCACCATTCAAAGCTGTCGCGAACTGGGCATTCATTTTACCTTTCGCGCCGCGGGCACCAGCCTGTCAGGACAAGCCGTTTCAGACTCGGTACTCATCACACTGACCGACGACTGGCGTGGCCATGAAATCGTCGACAATGGTAATCAGATCATCCTGCAACCGGGTGTGATTGGCGCTGATGCGAACAAATACCTCGCCCCTTTCCAACGTAAAATCGGCCCAGATCCAGCCTCAATCAATACCTGTAAAATCGGTGGTATCGCCGCGAACAACGCCAGTGGCATGTGTTGTGGTACTGCGCAAAACTCTTATCGCACCGTTGAGAGCATGAAAATCGTATTGAGTGATGGCTCCCTGCTTGATACGGCAGATAACGCAAGTGTTGAAGCATTCAAGCAATCGCACAAAGAGCTGTTTGAAGGCATTGTCGAATTACATCAACAGACAGCGTCAAACCAAGAACTCGCAGACAGAATTCGCCACAAGTACCGCCTCAAAAACACCACTGGCTACGCTCTGAATGCCTTGGTCGATTACCACGACCCAATTGAGATCATCAAACACTTGATGATTGGCTCAGAAGGCACGCTAGGCTTCATCGCAGAGATCACCTACAACACGGTTATCGAACACCCAAACAAAGCCTCGGCTCTGTTGGTGTTTGCCGACATCGAGCAAGCCAGTAAAGCCGTTACTACGCTATCAAAAACACCGGTTGCTGCGGTTGAATTGATGGATGGTAGAGCGCTGCGTTCAGTGGCTGATAAACCGGGTATGCCTGCATTTATGCCAAGCTTGGACTTGGAAGCCGCGGCTATTTTAGTGGAATCACACGCCAGCTCCCAGCAGGACTTAGATTTACAATGTAAATCAATTTTGGACGCATTGACTGAATACACAATTGTTGAATCGGTGCCTTTCACTTCCGATCCAAAGACAGTCGCAACTCTGTGGGGCATCCGAAAAGGCATGTTCCCAGCAGTTGGCGCCGTGCGTGAAGTCGGCACTACCGTTATCATAGAAGACGTGGCTTTCCCTGTCGAAAACCTCGCTAACGGCATTCGAGAGCTGCAAGAGCTGTTCGACAAGTACGACTACAGCGAAGCTATCATTTTCGGCCATGCCCTCGAAGGCAACCTGCACTTTGTATTTACTCAAGGCTTCGACAGCCAAACAGAAATCGACCGCTACGGCGGTTTCATGGATGACGTTGCCGAACTGGTTGCGGTGAAATACCAAGGTTCTCTGAAAGCAGAACATGGTACTGGTCGTAACATGGCGCCTTATGTGGAATTGGAATGGGGCAAAGATGGCTATGCCTTGATGCAACAGATCAAAGCGCTGTTTGACCCAGAAAGACTGCTCAACCCCGGCGTTATCATCAACGACAACCCGAATTCACACATCACCAATTTGAAGCCAATGCCTGCTGCTGACGACCTTGTCGACCGCTGTATTGAATGTGGCTTCTGTGAGCCTGTTTGTCCGTCTCGTACGCTGACTCTATCACCACGCCAACGCATTGTTCTGTACCGAGAACTGCAACGCCGCCGAGCTGCGGGTGAAGAGATAGAAGCAAGCGAACTAGAGAAAACCTTTGAATACCAAGGCATTGATACCTGCGCCGCAACCGGCCTGTGTGCTGAACGTTGTCCAGTGGGAATCAACACTGGTGATTTGATTAAGAAGCTTCGTATTGCCAAGTACGAGAAATTTACACCAATCGCAAAATGGACAGCGGATCATTTCTCGACCACCACAAAGCTGACCAAAGCTGGGCTCAAAACCAACCAAGTGGCAAGCAAGGTTCTAGGAGCGAATACAGTCGGCAAGTTAACCAATGGCTTACGCTCTATCACCAAAGGCGCGACACCCGTGTGGATGCCTGAGATGCCGCAATCCAATAACCACTCGCTAGTCTCATCACCAGTGACGGCAGAATCCTCAAGCAACCACAAGAAGGTGGTTTACCTGCCTTCCTGTGCGAGTCGCACCATGGGACAACAAAGCGATGCGGGCGACCAACGTCCTCTAACTGAAGTGACCATGTCTTTGCTTAACAAAGCAGGATTTGAGGTAATTCTTCCGAAGAAGCTAGACGACCAATGTTGTGGCATGCCTTACGACAGCAAAGGGATGACCGATTTAGCCCAATCTAAAGCGCAACAGCTCGAAGAAGTGTTGTGGCAGGCCAGTCGTCAGGGTGAATACCCAGTCTTAATGGATACCAGCCCATGTGCTAAGCGCAGTATTGAACAGTTCACCAAACCGTTAGAGGTATTAGAGCCGACAGGGTTTGTGAATCAATATTTGCTTGAGCACCTGACACTTGAGCCGCTGCAAGAAACCGTGATGCTGCATGTGACTTGTAGCTCTCGTCGAATGGGCTTGGAAGGCGCGATGTTGAGCCTTGCTAAAGCCTGTACCGAAGAGGTCATCGTTCCTGAGCATATTCAATGCTGTGGTTGGGCAGGTGATAAAGGTTTTACCACTCCAGAACTGAATGAAGCGGCGGTACACCCACTCAAAGAGCAAGTGCCGAGCAACTGTACTCGTGGCTTCAGTAACAGTCGAACCTGTGAGATCGGTTTGTCACATCACAGTGGCATTCCGTATCAGTCAATCTTGTACTTGGTTGACGAAGTGGCGCAATAGCCCCAATTTCACTACTTAAGGTTTCGAGCAAATAGCTTAAACCTGAAACGAAAAATGGCAGCCCAATCAGGCTGCCATTTGTTTGTTCGTTTGATAAAACGTTATTTAGCTAGTTGTTAAGAGCTGACAGTTAGAGAGCTAGGCGCATCAACTCTTCTGGCGAGTAGTGTTCTGCTTCTGCACCTTTGGCGATCAAGTCGATCACTTCGAATTCGCTCATGTCACCAAACTCTTTGGTTAAGTAATCACGAAACGCTTTCTCATTCGGCCATTTACCTCGCACGATATAGCCATCTTCTTTGTCAAAGTCTTCCGTTTCAAAAAAGGAAAAGTCGGTCATACCAATATTGTGGCAATACAAAACGAGATACATGTTGAACCCTTAACGCTGAACACTTAAGTAAGCTAAAAACCGATCGACAACCGATCCGAAAGCCAATTCTAAAAAACAGGCTCAAGGTTACAACATAAAAAGCAAATCGAACACTCAATCGAATAGCACGTCGAAAACTTAAGCAGCCTGTTCTTTTTCGTTAATCATCAAACATCATGTTAATTGCCGCACCTAACAGAATCAGCCCAACGATTGGCCCCATGACTGCCAATGGTGCGCGTTCAATGTAGGGCAAGTTTTCTGCAATCATCAAACCCCATTCCGGTGCAGGCGGTTTCGCACCTAAACCGATGAAGCTTAGCGAGGTCAGGCTCAATGTGATTACTGGCAGCCTCAACATCGCGTGCCTTAGCAAAGGTGGCAACACATAAGGAAGCAAGTAGAAACGGAAGATTCGAAGCTTGCTGGTGCCCCACAATGGCGCGAGATGCGTATAAGGTTGAGCCTTGGCTTCTACGATCAAGCTTGAGCAGTGGGCGGCTAACGGCGCCCACGACACCAATACAATCGCGATCAATGCGCTGTTCGGATTCATCCCCGTTAAACCCGCAACCAACAGGCCAGCAATGATGTAAGGAATACCCTTAGTGATCTCGATAAGACCTTGGCTAAAGCGAGTATTGAAGCCCATGATGATGCCCGTCACCAAACTCAAAAACGTCGCCAAGATACCGGCTTGGAAGGTCGCGACCATACCTGAACCGATTCTCGCTAACAGGTCTCGGCCAATGCCATCGGCGCCTAATGGTGCTTGCCAACTTGGATCCGCTAAGCGAGCAAATTGACTGGTGTATGGGTCACGAAATGCAGCCCAAACCACGATTGAAATCAGGAATGAGAGTATTGTAAAAGCAACAGCACGCTTGGTGCGGCTTTGTGTAAAACGAAACGAAGAGTGGCTACTAATCAGCTTACCGCTTTTCAGGCTGTGACCCAGAATCAACTGCTGAACAAACAAGCTCATGCTGCTCACAGCAATTGAAAATAGCAGCAATACCAATAAGCCTCCCTGCAGCATTGGTAAATCTTGCGCCTTAGCTGCGCCTAAGATCATGCGCCCGATACCCGGAATCGAGAAGATAAGCTCAACCGCGACCGCGCCACCAGTCAAACCAATCACGATCATCGCGATTTGTGGGATCAGGCTGCTCAGCGCTCTTTTCAGCGCAAAGCGAATAATTTGGTTAGAGTGAACGTTGGCACTGAGCCAAGTAATCACCCAAGGTTCATTGAGAACGCGTTGTAAACTGTCTCTGAGTAGGCGACTAAACAGGCCACTGGCAGGCAATGCAAGCGCTAAGCTCGGTAGCCAGATGTCTTGCCAACCTTGCCAACCATATGGCGGCAGCCAACCTAACCAAATAGAGAACACCAGTATTAATACCGAGGCTACTACGTACTCTGGCAACGATATTAATACCGTACTTAAACTGCTGTAACTCTGCCCCAGTTTGCCCTTCTTCCAACTGCGTAAGGTAGCAAGTAAGCCTGCACCACACAGTACGAAAGTCATCACAAGTGCACTCGACATCAGAAACAGAGATGTCGACGCTGTCTTTTGAATGCCTAATGCAACCGAAGAGCCGTCAATCCATGATTTCCCTAGGTCGCCTGAAAAAGCACTTCCTACCCAGTCAATCAGGCGCTCGCTTGCCGAACGGTCAAGCTGAAGATCAGCTCGCACCGCTGCTAGAGCTTCTGGCGTCAGCAGGTGTTGTTGCCCCGCTCTCGCGCGTAGAATAGATTGACTTGGGTCGATCCCCGCAATATCGGGCATCAAGCCAACAAGAATCACCACCACAATTAGTGAGGCAATTCTTGATAGCCAAGGCGTCAAGATAAATAAGGTTCGACGCAGAGTCTCAGCAGATAGCATCTATTTAGTTAGCCTGTTTCGCTTGTTTGATCTGTGTAGTTTGGTCAACTAAACGGCGCTCACTTGGGTCACGAACCACATTGCTCACGCGCTCGCTTTCACCTTGAATCACACGTTCGTGAAGCAGTGGAATAGCCGCGAAGTCGTTCAAGATTTTTTGCTCAGCTTCGATGATCGCTTGCTGACGCAGTGCACCTAATGGTTGCAGATCAGCGTGAGTCAGAGCTTGGTCTACTTCTTGAGAACAGAATTGACCAAGATTGAATGAACCCTTACAACCAAAGTCACTCATCATGTAAGCCACTGGGTCACCTGAATCTAGAACCGTTGCACGAGAAAGGATGAACGCATCAAACTTGCCTGATAGCGCATCGTTTTCGATCTGAGCGTATTCACGGATATCCAGCTCAACTTTGAAACCAGCCACTTCAAGTTGTTGTTTAAGCAGTGCTGCTACTTCTGGAAGCTCTGCACGGTCGGTAAAGGTACCGATAACAATGCTTTCACCGTTCGCTTTTAGCGTCTTGTCTACTGCTTGACCTTCCGGTCGAATTGGTTCAGCCCAAGCAAGAGCAGGACCTAATAGACCTTGTGCGATATCCGCGTGGTTTTCATAAACGGTATTCACGATTTGCTCACGGTCTACCGCAGCAGCCGCTACCTTACGCAAGTTAATATCGCTGAATACGCCTGACTTGTTGTTTAGGTAAAACGTATTGGTACGAGGCATTGCCACTTCATAAAGTAGGTTCGGATCAATGGTCGCGATTTGTGAAACGGGCACTGCTTCAACGATGTCTGCCGTGCCTGTTCTTAGAGCTGCAGCACGAGCAAAACCGTTAGGAACGTATTCTGCAATCACAGATTCAACTTGCGCTTTTTCGCCCCAGTAGCCGTCAAAACGTTTTAGCTTCGCGCTGGTTGTACCGTTAATTTCAGTCAACTCAAACGGGCCCGTACCTGCACCCATTGGGCTAACACGGCCATCTTCTTGGTAAGCACTTGCTGCAAGAATCGCTAATTGAGGGCTTGATAAACGGCTTGGTAAAAGAGGGTCATCAAAGCTGGTCTTGATCTCTACGCGGTAGTTGTCCATCGCTTTCACTTCGAGATCGACACCATCTAGAATGCGTGGCTTAGGTGCAGCCTCAAGCGCTTTCTGCAAAGAGTTCACTACGGATTCTGCGATTAATGTAGAGCCATCGTGGAATTTAACGCCTTGGCGAATCGTGAACTGCCAAGTCAATGGATCAAGATGTTTCCAATCAGTCGCTAGCATTGGTTCTGCTTCTGAGGTTGGGCTCAAGTTCACTAACGTTTCAGCCGTGCTCCAACGTGATAGTTTGAACGCGTCATCAGAAAGTGGCGATAGGCCCGTTCTTGGTGGCTGCATCATCGCAACACGAATTTCAGATTTGACTGCGGCATCGCTAGACTCTGGTTGAGAGTCAAAACAGCCCGTCAAAGGCAGAGCCAACGCAAGCGCGCAAGCCAGTTTGATTGAATTAAAACGCATAGTTATTTTTCTCTGTAAGCTGTATTTCGTTAATAAACAGTATTTCGTTAATAAGCAGTCTTTCGTTAATAAGCAGTATTTCGTAATAAATAAGGTTGTGTTAACAAGTAGATTTCGAAAGTGGCTGAGATTCGATCAGCAACTGAGTCGCAGGATGAGCAGGTGTGCTCATCACTTGAGGTGTCGGTCCATGCTCCACCATCTCGCCATGGTCAAGAACCAGAATTTCTTCACAAAGCGCCTTTGCCGCACCGAGATCATGCGTCACCAAAACGACTCGCATGTCGCGCTTATTTTTCAGTGAGTTAAGTAAATCCAGCAACCTTTGGCGGTTCACAGGATCAAGGCTGGCAGTCGGCTCATCGGCCACCAACACTGCGGGTCTAACGACAAGAGCCCGAGCGATAGCCACACGTTGAGCTTGGCCTGTAGAAAGCTGATTCGGTTTCAGTGATAACAAAGTGGCAGGTAAGCCCACGTCCAATAGCGTCTCTTCAATAATGCTTTCATGATTACCAGAAACATCTAAGTTGCTTAGCGGTTCGGCTAAGATCTGTCGAACGGTATAGTAAGGGTTGAGACTGGTATGAGGCTCTTGTGGTACCAACTGGATCAAGCGACACACCGTTGCTTGCGTTTTGCTATTGCGAATCGGCAGCGAATGGCCAAATAGGCTGATTCGGCCAACAGTCGGTGATTTTAGGTCAAATAACAGCTCAATCAGTGTCGATTTTCCGGCACCAGAACGCCCAACAATGGCTAAGCTTTTGTCTTCAACATTGAGGTCGATGTTCTGTAGCGCTTTGAACGCCTTACCCCCCAGCCAACTCGGGATTGAGTAATAATGCACACCGACATGCTCGAACTTAATCTCGATCGGTGTTTGTGTTTCTGAATCTATCACTGGCATTAACGACGAGACTTCTGAATTTAGTGGTAAGGTCGAGCTCATGCGATTAAGTCTCTCAATGAACAGCAGAAAGCGTGAGAGCTTGATTCAAGCGCATGTTTTGGTGCGCCGTAAGCCACCACTCCACCATCATCGATGACCAACAACTTGTCACACGCTAATGCGCTGTGCAGGTCATGAGTAATCAACAAGCCACCGATTTGTCGCTGTTTAACATTGTCTCGAATCAGCTTAAGTATCTCTTGCTCTGTCACCGGATCTAACGCGCTAGTTGGTTCATCGGCGATGATAATATCGGCGTTACTCAGCAAGCCAATCGCAATACAAATCCGTTGGCGTTGCCCTCCCGAAATTTGGCTCGGATATAACGGCAATATGATTTCAGGGTTAGGAAATCCAAGCTGCACTAACAATTCAGTGAGTTTGATCTTGTCTTGTGATTTAAGCTTAGTGCGCGTCCCCGTCAATGCCAAACTGAGTTGACCTTCAATGGAAACCAGAGGATTTAATGCTTGAAGTGCATCTTGAAAGATAACTGCGGGGCGCTGTACTGCGGTTCTTTGCAACATAGGCAAGCCACACACGGCATCGCCAGAAAGAGAAATATGGCCTTCAACCTCAACCGTCTCTGGCAGAAAACCCGCAATCGCGCGTGAAAGCATCGACTTACCAATGCCAGATGGACCCATGATCGCCAACAGCTCACCTCGATATACATCGAAATGAATATCTTGAAAAAGTGTTCTCGAAGAGGTTTTGATCTTTAATTGGTCAACAGACAGAAGTGGGGCGTTCACGCAGATACTCATAAATAGATGTTATAACATAACAACTCTATCATTAAGCCTACATGATGAAAAGCGAACATTTAACCGTATCGCATTTTATTTGCTGTTTGATTGACCATTTTTACTAGGTCATTAGATAGAAAAAGCGCCCTTAGCATAATGCTGTCAGGCGCTTTCAAAAGTACTGGCAATAACGATTGTGTTTCTAACCTAATGACACGCCGCGGATGCACCTTCTGTTGAAAGGCACTTCTGCTTAACTTGTGCGATGAACGGATACAAGAAGGCAATACGTCCAAGATAAAACAAGGTAAACGCCAACCACAAACCATGATTGCCCCACATATCGATTGATAATGCCTGTACCGCTAAAAATACCAACAAAGTAGCGATGCTAGAGTCCCTAACCGGACGCGTGGTACCCGTTCCGGTAAAGATGCCGTAAACCGTTAAGCCAAAGCCAGACACCAGCGGGAACACAATCAACCACGGAGCCATCTCTTGATATAGAGCGACAAGCGTTGGGATATCGGTAAACAAGAAGACAATGCTGTCTTTGAATACCAAGGTGAGGAAGGTTAGTACGGCAATAAAGCTCGCCGTCCATTGGAAGTTAAGTCTTAATACACGATCCAACATTGAAGGATTTTTCTGACCTACCGCTTTACCCGCGAACACACTCGATGCATTGGCAATACCGTCAAACATGTAACTGACAATGAAGGTCACCTGCATCAAGATCGCGTTAGCAGCCAGAACATCGGCACCCAGTTTAGAACCCGTACGCGCCATCATGTTGAAGAAAACTAAAATACAGATGGTACGAAGTAAGAGATCGGTATTTGAAGAGATGATTGTCGATAGGTCTTTCTTGGTCATCTTCGAACCTTGTAGGAACTCAGAGATCGAGATATTGCTGGTCTTGATCACCAGTGTCATACCAATAGCGAAAGTAGTGACTTGTGCAATCAAACTTGCGTAGGCCACACCCGCAACACCCAAGTCGAAATAAAGTACAAACACCGCATCCAATACAATGTTCAACACGTTACCAAACACTTGTGTGTAAAGAACTTCTTTAGCTTTCGCCTGCCCCATTAACCAACCAATAATGGTGTAGTTGATCAGTACAAAGGGTGCACCATAAATCAAAATACTGAAGTAGATATGCGCGTGCTCAGCCACTTTCGCTTCAGGTTCTATCACCCACATCGCGCCTTGCCAGATTAGCGGTTGTATTAAGATAAAGATCAAACCCACCAAACCAGACAATACGAACGGACGCATCAAGCTGCCCGCTAAATCAGAACGATTCCCTTTGCCCAGTGCCATCGCACTTTGTCCCGTGGTACTAACACGGAAAAAACCAAACAGCCAATACATGGTGTTCATAATGATAGTGCCGATCGCCACGCCGCCAATCAATTCAGCAATGCCAAGTTGCCCAATTACAGCGGTATCGACAGCACCAAGCAGAGGCTGTGTCACCGTAGAGATGATGAAGGGGAAGGCGATTTTCAGATAATCTTTATGGGTAATGGTCATATATTCTATCGAGTGATATTAAGAATTATTTGCAATTAGAACAGAATGCTATCGCTTAATCCGTACGTTGTCATCAATTACTGGGGTAAATTATCAACAAGCTTTCTCTTCATTACATCATCAACATAAGATGCCTTTCAGCCATTGAGTGAGCAAATTAGCCACAACAAATGAGTAAAGCCACGCTCGGAAAAAAGCAACAAAACCAATTACCGAGCCAATTCATTAGTTAGCCTGATAAAGGCTCAGTAAAAACTCACAGGGAGGTAGAAATCAAGCTCAAACACTTCATCACTATTGAGAAAATGGTTCCGATGATAATGCACATACGCAGGAGTCGAACGCTGTTTGAAACCAGAAGCCGGCAACCATTTTTCCAATACCATACTGATCTGTGGTAGCAGCTCACCATAACGACCATTAAGTCGAAACACGGCATGCAAACCGCCTGGAATCACCATCTGGTTCACGACACTTCGATACTTGATCGGCTCATCTATCGCGATGCACGCTACATAACGACACTGATCCATTTCAACCCAAGCGGGGTTAGAGTGATGCAAGCCGAACTGACTCGAAAAATCACGCTGTTCAGAGTTCGCCCATGCTTTCAATATCAACCACGCATTACGAATGGATCGGTTATAGCCAGTATGTCGAACATAAGCTGCCATTCGGTCTGATACTTCAACAATTTTAGGTTCAGGCAACTCCCGCTGCGACACATTCAAATAGCCTGCCGCCACTTCGGGATCTTTCAGGTAAGGTTTTTCTGCAATCTGTAAATCATGCTTACGCCATTCTCCGGGCGACATATTAAAAGTCGCTTTAAATGCTCGGCTAAACGAAGACACAGAGCTAAAGCCACATTTATGGGCGATCTCAACCACAGACGAGCTGGTATCGAACATTAATTGATTGGCCGCGTACTCCATTCGAGTGCGTCGAATGTATTGATGCAACGACTCCCCAACCACACTTTTGAACGTGCGATGAAAATGTTGCTCTGAATACGCAGCAATCTCAGAGAGCGCTTTTGCTGACAAAGGCTGACTGATGTCTTGGTGAATATGGAACAAAACATCATTGATTCGGGATATATGTTGTCGTGACATCGTTCAAATAGCATAAATGGACATGTTTAAGAGCATAAACGGACACGCCAGTTTTTACAATTGCCGTGTAATATCAAGCGATAGAATAAAAACGATAAACGACGAGACACAACACATGGAAATCGCACAGTCATTACAACAGATTCAATCTTCATACATTCGAGAGATCCTCGCAGCCGCAAGCGATCCAAATGTTATTTCGTTGGCCGGTGGTTTACCCGATGCGAAAACATTCCCTATCGATTTAATGAAGCCTACGCTAGAAAACCTAGCGAACATGCCTGAAGTTTTCCAATACGGTTCGACCGCAGGTTATGGCCCGTTGCTTGATCACCTAACACAAAGCTACCAATTGCCAGAATCTCACACGGCAATGATCTGTACAGGTTCTCAGCAAGGTTTGGATTTGATTGCGCGTGCGTATGTTGACCCGGGTGATGTAGCTGTGATGGAAGCGCCAAGCTACTTAGGTGCGATGCAGGTGTTTGGCCTAGTTCAAGCAAACATCGCTACCGTGTCTCAAACTGAATTTGGCCCGAACCTAGATGAACTGGAAACATGCTTTGCCGAGCAAGCGCCAAAAATGTTCTATGCCGTGCCTGATTTCCACAACCCAACCGGTGTGTGCTGGGCAACAGAAACTCGTCAAAAAGTGGCTGAACTGTGTATCAAATACAATGTGGCATTCATTGAAGATGCACCATACCGAGAGCTACGCTTTACAGGCACTGAGCTGCCAATGGTTTCTTCGTTCTGCCCTGACAACTCTATCGTTCTTCGTTCATTCTCTAAAATTGCATCGCCAGGTTTACGTATTGGCGCGGTAACAGGTAAACGCAGCTACCTTGAGCCACTGATCAAAGTGAAGCAAGGCGCTGACTTACACTCAAGTGTACCCATGCAAGCGCTGCTTGTCGGCCTTCTAAAACATGAAGACTTTGGCGTGCATATGGAAAACATTCGCACGCTATACAAGTCTCGTTATGAGGTTCTGTTTTCAGAGCTAGAAAAACAACTGCCTGCAGATTGTGTGTTAAAAGCCGTAGATGGCGGGATGTTCATTTGGGTAGAAATACCAGAGTGCGATACCTTCGAATTAGCTAAGACTTTGCTATCGAATGGTGTGGCGGTTGTACCAAGCCCAGTATTTTATCCAAAGGCCGATGAAGCAAAAGCCGCACTGCGCCTAAACTTCACTAACGCCAACCCAGAAGAATTAACAGAAGCGGTGAAACGCTTAGCGGAAGTACTGAACCAAGCGTAATCGCTGATCAAGTCAGACAGATTAATACCAAGGCCCTGCTGTATTTTTACAGCAGGGCCTTTTTGGTTTGGGAATACGTGTTGTAATTCGAGCCAGATAAAACGGTTTCATTGCATTTCTTAGTCCATAAACCACACAAACAGAAATGATAAATAGCCCTACTTTTGGTTGGTTTTTGTCCTTCCTTGGCTTGGTTATACTGCGGCGGATTTTAATAAGCCAATATGGGCAAACCTGAGTAAATCAAACTCAGTATGTATCATAAAAGGCAACGCTCTGGATTTACGTTCCAGCTCGCAGAAAGGAAAAACCATGTCTCAATATGTTGTATGTGCTCTGTATAAATTCGTAGCACTTGATGATTACCAAGAAATTCGCCAGCCACTCACTGACGTGTTAGAAGCCAACCAAATCCGCGGTACTTTGCTACTTGCGAGTGAAGGTATCAACGGCACCGTTGCAGGTAAGCGCGAATCTATCGACGCTCTTCTTAAATGGTTCAAACAAGATTCTCGTTTGGCTGATGTTGTTTACAAAGAGTCGTTCAACGAAGAACAACCATTCAACCGTACCAAGGTTAAGCTTAAGAAAGAGATCGTAACCATGGGTGTTGAGGGCATCGACCCACGCCACGTTGTCGGCACTTACGTGAAACCAAACGAATGGAACGCTCTGATTTCTGATCCTGATGTGATTCTGGTTGATACTCGCAACGACTACGAAGTCGATATCGGTACATTCAAAAATGCTGTAAACCCAAACACAGAAACCTTCCGTGAATTCCCTCAATACGTTGAAGACAATCTCGATCCTAAGAAACACAAAAAAGTCGCAATGTTCTGTACTGGCGGTATTCGTTGTGAAAAATCAACGGCCTACATGAAAGAGCAAGGCTTTGATGAGGTTTACCACCTTGAAGGCGGCATTCTTAAGTACCTAGAAGAAGTACCAGAAGAAGAGAGCATGTGGGAAGGCGACTGCTACGTATTTGATGGTCGTGTTGCAGTAAACCACCAGCTAGAGAAGAGCGGCTACGACGTGTGTAACGCCTGTCGCCTGCCAATCACTGACGAAGACAAAGCCTCTGAGCACTTCGAGAAAGGCGTAAGCTGCCCTAAGTGTATTGATAAGCACAGCGACGAGCAGAAAGCCCGTTTCCGCGAACGTGAAAAGCAAGTTCAACTGTCGAATGCTCGTGGCGAAACCCACGTAGGTGGCGAAGCCGCTCACCTTATCGATCAACGTAAGAAAGAAAAGCTAGCACACAAAGAGCAGCAACGTTCTGGTAAGAAAGCGAAGTAGTTTTTAATATTACGAAAATAACAAAGGGCATCAACGAATCCACAAGGGAACGTTAATGCCCTTTTTTGATCCTGTTCTCGCTTTGTGTTTTGAGCCACATTTCTTTCGATAAATTGCTTCTATACTGTTAATAATCCGACTAGAGAGGAAGTGCCAATGCTCAATGAAAACCATGCCTTTATCTTAGATTTCCCAGATCTTAAATTAGACATTGTTCAGCTCAACCACGACGACGAAAAATTCAAAGCAGACATGCAGAAATACCACCAACTCGACTACGACATCCGTCAGCTAGAAATCTCTGGCAGCCCTATCGATGACGACAGCATGCACAACCTCAAAGTTGAACGCATGGCGCTAAAAGACTCGCTACACAAACAGCTCACGCGCCACCACGCACTTAAGATCGTATAGAAAAATCAGGCCAAAACTCTATTTTAAGCCATGCATCACGCATGGCTTTTTGGTTTCATCACATCGCAAATCTAAGCTAATTCGGCGCCTTCAATTATGTTACTGTTTGCTTATTCAAAGGCGTTTGATAAGGAAGCGGACACTGTGGCAAGACAAGAAGAGAATATACAATTCCAGCTCGTTTCAAATCATGAATTCGAAGAACTATTTGCGAGTGTGAAACAAGGTATATTCATACACGTAGATGACGTTTTCGGTTGGGATGATGACTTTCAACGTCAACGACTTTTAAACGATTACCATCCCTCTTGGTTTCATTGGGTATACCGAGGAGAAGAGAGGATTGGACTTGTGTGTTTTAAGCCTTATGACAACGCATACCATATTCATCTGCTGATCATTTCCCCTCAATACCAAGGTCATTCGCTAGGTAAACAAGTCATGTGCCTCATACATAAGAGAGCCACGGAAGAGCGACGTGAGCAAGTCACCTTGTCGAGCTTTAGAAGTAACACTCGCGCCATTAGCTTTTATCGTTCACTTGGCTACCGAGTTGTTGATGAAGGAGATGATGATTTTGTGGGGATGGCTCTCAACCTAGCTAACTCTCAGCCTCGCTAACCATAGAGAAAATACAGATAGCGAGTAGGTAGAGAGCGTTTACGTTAGCGCGCGCTTGAAATATCTAATTTCTCAATCAACGACGGGAAACCCCAACCGTTCTCGCCTTCGACCACAGGTTCTCCGGTCAAATACTCAAACAGCGTTGGCGCTAAAGATCCGTTAGCTTCAATTTTCAGTTGCTGAGACTTATCGCCAATTGGCGCTCCCCAGAATCCGATGAAGGCATCTTTCTCTAAGTAATCCTCACCAGCATGACGCCCCGGTACCTTGGTGTTGTAGCCAATTCCCGCTTTAGGGAACAAGTTAACCGTGCCAGCCCTATCTTCAAGGTAGATATTAGCCAGTTGATTCACTGAATCTGGTCGAGGTGTTGGTTGCGTTAATGAAGTCCACTCAGCACTGCTACACCACGTTGCCACATCCGCCTTAACCGCTCGGTTAATACACTTTTCGACCAATTGAGAATACTGTGAAAAATCAGCTTCGCTTGGTGATGCTAGGTATGGATTTAACCTTTGCGTATTGAGCAAAATCGGCGCTCGGTTGTCTTCCAATGACTCATAGAAAAGCTTGTCACCTTCACGTGTGATCAATTCATCGACCCGTTTTAAATCACGGTTGCCAATCACACGAATAGCGCAACGTTGTTGATCACATGTGCTTTCTCTTACGACCATATAATCAAGACTTTCAGGCAAGCGTTGCGCTATCTGATTAATGATGTCTATGTTCTGACCAGCTGGCGCTGCAATCGGAGACCACTGCGTGAGTTCTTGGTAAACCGGCTGAACCTGCCACCCTTGAGCCGAATTAAAGAAGTCCATCATGAAGTTACCACCGGCAGTCGAGGCGACCACCACATCCAATTCCTTCGAGCTTGGGTAGCTTAGAGCATTGGTGATTTTAGGCCCTTCACCCTCGTCTGAAGATATCTTCTTAACCACAATTGGATACTCTAGCTCTGCTTGTAAGCCTTCAAATACCTGCTTTTCGGGGTTAAGCGCGTAGAACACCGGCGTTAAACCATGATCCCCTGCCATGCCCCATAGCGTTTTATCGTAAACGTCGGCACTGCGGTAGGTCGCTTCAATCTGGCGAATCCAATAGTCCAGTCGGTTAAGCTCTCCAGTCGGCATCAGAATTTCGTCACTAAAAGGACCGGTAAAGTGCGCGAAGTGATCCGGCCATGGGTTATAAACCAAGGTGTAGTCTGGCATCCCTTTTCCATCTAACTCGGCAAACTGAGTGATCGACTGTTTAACCTGAGCTCTCTTTGAAAACTTAGTGAAAAAATCAAAGCCAGATATAGACTGATACGCCTCAATATCTTCAATCAAGGCTTGACGCTTTTCTTGCAAAACCACTTCGACTTCTGAACGTTCTTGAAGCTCTTTAACGCAGCGTTTCTCACCATAATCACGCAGTGACTCACCCAAACCTAGGTTTACCAGCCCGTCGTAAGTCGTGTGAGCATTCCAATCGTATTGGGCGTTGCAGTTCAACGTTTTCAGGTAATCAAGGCGATCAAACATGGTCTGAACCTTGTTGTTTGCCATCAACACATCCAGCTGTAGGGCATCATTACCGAAGAAGTAATACGCTCGGTCGATCTCTCGGTCGACAAAGTGGAAATTAGGGATACCCGTACCACCATCACCAGACACTTTTGCGCCCGTTTTAATGATCGGTAGGTTGCGTACGCTGATCGTCGGAGTAGAAGAGATACCCACTCGGCTTATATTATTTCGATTCTCTTGATAGAGTTTTTTGAAGAACGGAAGATAATTCGGATCACGGTAGGTTTGTTCAGACAGAACCTCCATGAACCTCACCTGCTGTTGATGCTCAGGCTCAATCACCGTTTCTAGCTTAGGTTTGTATTGCGCTCGGTTTTTATGATTTTGGTAAGCAACCGAAATGAAAGGTGAATCTTCATCGACCAAGCCTTCGATCAACCCCTGCTGTAAACCATCGACAGTCACTTGGACCGCAAAACGTTTGTTCTGTTGGGATTCTAAGAACTGAATGAGCGCATCAGGCTGGTCACTGAACGCTTGCTGCATCCAATCATCGAGCGCTTCTGCACGTTCTTCTTTAAACACAAATTGTCGGTAGGCTTTCAGCAAGTTTAAGCGCACAAAATCAATAAGCGTGATGGTAAGAGCTTGTGCTTTGTTATTCGGCTTATCAGCGTTTTCTGGTTTACCATCTTCTGCAATCGCCAACATTGCAGACTTCATGTCGCCGTCATCCATTCCCAATGCCGCTTTACCGATCAAATCAACGATGATCGGTTGAATCTGAGCGATGATCGCTAGATCTCCTGGGCTATTGGTTAAGTATGTGTAATTCGCAGGGAGCGTGTCCATATCCTGCCAAACACCAATTTCGAATAACGCATCGTAGATAACCACCATGTTAGCAATGAACTGTTCATCGATACGAATACCTTCATGATGTCCCGTTGCTTCAGTCGAGGTATCTGGCTCGTGATGCTCTGAGGTTGGTTTATCTCCAACATGATAGAGGCTATGTTCAAAGCCCTTTAGCGCCTGCTTATCATAAACCGTCGACAAGTAAGATTTGAACACATCTTCACTGCCCAAGCCTGAATAGCGGTCGTAATAACTATAGAGAAAATAACCCAGAGGAATTGAGTACGTCGGGTTAGATAACTGAGCAACGACTCTGGCTTTTGTTTTGACATCTAAAGGGAGAGCGAGAATATACGCATCTAATGTAACGCCACCAATGGTGAAAAGAGCTGCATCACGAGTGAGTTTGGCAGAATAACTTAGGCTTGAAAGCACCTCATTTTTCAACACTTCACTGGAGCTAAAAACGCCACCAATGACGGGCGTTGTTGATATATCAGCGGCACTCGGAGCTGACGTAACCGCCAACGATAAGACACTGAATAAACTGGCGTAACTGCGAACGTGAGAATAAGAGCTCATCAAATTTCCTTTAGATCAACACACTTCTATAAATGTGACTTATTGTTTCAGTTTGCATTTATTAGTCAACCTATGAAAACGTTTGTTTTCTGATTCGAAGAGCTCTTATTGTTATGAAATGTTCATTCTTACTAATATCTCTACGACTTTACCGCATACCCAAAGCCCGAAAGCTTTCTAATGTTAGACGACAGCTATTCCCCTAATTAAACGCCCTAGCCACTCGCCCGTTGCTGCTCAATTCATAATGGCCAATATAGGCTGGGATAAATACCGATTGCCCTTTAGTAAGGGTTAAATGCTCACCTTTCTGACTCATTAACGTTAAATCATCGTCTATCGCCATTAAAATTTCAGCACCGCTTGTGATGACTTCTTCTTGATGAGGGCGATGAAAGATATTGAAATCAAAATCACTGACAGGAATATCATAACTATCACATTGACCCAGTTTTGAGGGCGCTAACAACAAGCGTTCGAACGGAATTGGCGTGAATTTTGTGCAGGCGACTAACTCAGCGACATCAATGTGTTTTGGCGTTAAACCGGCTCGGAGCACGTTGTCTGAATTTGCCATAATCTCAAGCCCGGTTCCCTTAATGTAAGCATGCGGAGTGTTCGCATTCAAATACATAGCTTCACCTGGCTTCAGTGTGATCAAGTTAAGCAGAAGAACACAAAACAGACCGATATCGTTCGGATATTGCTGGCTAAGCTCAGTAACCAAAGCAAACTCAGCTTGGTCTTGATGAGATGCTGCGTAAGTCAGAAGTTGCTCTAATGCTCGGTGTTTACGTTGGTCATTCAACGTTAGCAGATCTCGGAAAAATGCTTCTAAGCCTAGAGAATCAAGGTGGTTGCCAAACTCTTCAACCAAATTAGCCAGCTCGCTCGAATCCAACTTTCTGAACAGACCTAATATTTCATCGAATTCTCGAAAGCCATTCATCGCTTGGTATTCAGTGATCGCGTAAACCAATTCAGGTTTGTGGTTCGAGTCTTTGTAATTACGATGCCCTGCGGTCAGAGGAATGCTTGCCTGTTCCTCTCTCGCAAAGCCAATTTCAGCTTGGCGCTTGTTTGGGTGAACCTGAACAGACAACGCTTTTTCTGCAGCCAAGATCTTAAACAAGAACGGCAGCTCACCGAACTCCTGCGCAATATCAATAGATAAATAAGCCGGTTTATTCTTGTTAATCAGCTCAGAGAGAGGCACCAAGTGCTGGTCAAGCTTAACCATTGAGCAACCTTTTGGATGCGCTCCCATCCAAACTTCCGCTTGCGGCTCTTGTGACTCATTCTTAAAGCCAAACAGCTCACGTATCGAAGAAATGCTCCCCCATGCATAATTTTGGATGGTGTTTTCCATTGGGAAAAATGAGTGTTCTGAGAAGTGGCTGAGTGACATGGCGTTTTCCGTAGTGAGCCCTTTGAACACAATTCAGAGAGCTGATTCTAATAACGTAAATAATTAGAAAGACTACAGAGAGCAGCTAGAACCCACATGAGATGAGGTCTTAGACGCAATAGGAAAAATTCTTAGAAACGGGTGAGAACGATGAAAAGCGTGAAAAGAGTCACATTTGAATGCTACGTATAAAAAACGCTGAAGATAGGATAGCTGCACAATAACCAGAGGACCATTAGCAGCTATCTTATTGACGAAGAAGCCCCTTAAAAGCCAGAGCGAGCCTCTGCACTTTTCTGAGGTGATTGAGCTTGTAAGAAAGGCAGTAGCAGTAACCCGATGACCGCAGCACAAGTAGAGATGGTAATGAAGAACCCACTCCAACCGTAGGTTTCTAGAACGAGCGCTAATGGGTAACCAGAAAGTGCTGCACCCATGTAAGCAAACAAGCCAACAAAACCTGTCGCCGCCCCAGCAGAGTCTTTGTGCGAGCATTCTGCCGCCGCCATGCCAATAAGCATTTGAGGACCAAAAACAAAAAAGCCGACACAAAACAGCCCAGCCGCTTGAAACACAAAGTTGGTTAAAGGCATCAACCACAATGCAGAAACTGAAAGAAATATTCCGATGGCAAACAAGATGTTCATTGGACCGCGGTTGCCACCAAACAGCCTATCCGAGCCCCACCCAGCAACAAGTGAACCAACGAAACCGCCAATCTCAAACAGAGACAAGGCAGCGTTGGCGTTTATCAAACTGTAATTGTGTTCTTCGGTTAGGTATAAGTTACCCCAGTCGTTGACCGCCGTTCTTACGATGTAAACCAGCACATAGCTAAAGGCGAGCAACCAAATGTACTTATTGCTAAACACATAGGTTTTCAATATTTCTCGATAGCTTAACCCTTGTCCATGGTTCTCTTGCGCCAACTCTAGATGGTCACTGCGCCACTTCCCTACCGTCGGGAGTCCCATGGTGGTGGGCTTGTCACGTAAGCGCCAGCAAACGATAAGACCGATAAATACACCAATCACACCTGGCCAGATAAACCCAGCTCGCCAACTGAATTGCAGCGTTAGATAACCCACGAGAATAGGAATTAGCGCCCCACCAACGTTGTGTGCTGTATTCCATATAGCCCAGCGAAAGCCTCTTTCGGAGCGAGAATACCAAGTCGTCAATAACTTAGAACACGATGGCCAGCCCCAACCTTGGAACCATGCATTAAGCACCCAAAGCGAGATAAAAGCAGCCAACGAACTAGAAAAACCAAACGCGATATTGATCAAACCTGTCGCGATTAGGCCGAGCCCCATGAAGTAACGCGGGTTCGACCGATCCGATATCGTGCCTGAGATAAACTTAGATAAGCCATAAGAAAGATAAAAGAGCGTGCCAATTAAGCCGATATCGCCTTTGTCCAAACCAAGGTCGGTGATCATGGCTGGCGCGGCATAATTAAAGGTTTTACGAGTGAAGTAAAAACCCGCATAGCCGACATACATTCCTATCATGATGTGGAGGCGCCAGTAGCGATAACTCTGATTGATCTCATCATCAGTTAGAGCATCACTCTTTGACGTTGTCGAGCGCAGAAATCCAAACATATTCGTTCTCACACTTTAGGTAATGTAACGCTGATATTGGTACCCGAAGATGAGCCATTAGCGTTGATTGTCATCTTGCCACCGAGCGCCTGAACACGCTCTTGCATACCACGAACCCCCATTCCTTTGAGAAGGTCCTGCGCTGTAAAACCAACGCCATTGTCTGAGATCCGAAGATAAGCCTGATCATTTAGAATCAGTTCAATTCTGATTTCGCTCGCGTTGGCGTATTTAGAGGCATTGTTTAGAGATTCTTGGCACAGCCTGAAGATAGTGACCTTGAGCGTGTCACTCAAACACGAGTAATCACCTTGCCAATTTAACTGGATATCAACGCCGTGATCCGAAAACTCCATCTCTCGAATAAGCTGTTCCACGGAATCTTTTAGGTCAAGATCGTCCAACATCTTAGGTCTTAGTTTTGTAAGTAGGCGTTTGGTGGTGTCATAAACATTCAAAGACAATGACTCAATCGTCCCCGCACAGCGAACGCTCATCTCAGCCGCATCGACACGTTTAATAATGCTTGCCTGCGTACGAATTGCCGTGATGTTTTGGCCAATTTCATCATGCAGCTCACGCGCAATATCACGACGAACCGACTCTTCAGCTGTTATTAGCTGGCGTGAAAGGTTTTGGTTTCTGGAAAGCTCGCTTCGCAATTTGGAGTTGAGATCTTTCTGCTTTTGAACCGCAAGGCCCAGCAATATACCGGTAATAGTTTGAGCCGATAGAGACAAGAGTAAGTCGGTAATTTCGAGTTTGGACGTTCCGCTATGAGCAGCAATCAGCGCAACACTGTTTAACAGGGTCGCCAGTAAAGCGCCTTGCCATCCGTAACGTACGGCCAGCAAGATAATAGGGATCGCCATACAAAATGGGGCGAAGCGCCTTAGTTCATCAGGCAAGCTGGTTTGTATCAAAATACTGGCCACCAGCAACACACTGTATAAAGCGATGTGACGGATTTTGAACTCTACAACATTATGGATTAAGTAAGAGCTCAGTGGCGCCCACTTATTTTGGAATAGATAGTTCCAGACCAGATAACACATAGGTACCAGCATCAATCCACCCGTGATACTCGCTAACCACACCATGTAAACGGCTGGAACATGAGAACCCACCACGGCAACGTTAATTAATGCGGTAACCATGATTAAGCTCGCCATCACTAACAAGTGACGATTTTGATCACCATAGTAATAACGCTTGGCAAATAGAGTGGCAGGAATACTTAATCCACTGGCGACTAGTATGGTCAGCCATTGGGGTTCATCAAGCAATAACGCTAACGCGATCGCAAGTCCCCACTCTGCAATATAGATAGCAGGCCAATAGTGAGTGCGAGTGTGCAGCGTCATTCCCAATCGAAGTGAGAATGGGAAAAGCAGAATGGCTAACTCAGGGTCATTAATAAAATAGAAGGCAATAACCCATAAACAAAACCATGCACAGCCAGCCATAAAAACCCCACATAGTGAAGTGGCTAGATAGGAGCGCATTAGTACTGATCTTGAGTGAACAATTTAGCTAACTCAACGTTGTTCTTAACATTGAGTTTGTCCATCGCATTGGCACGGTGTACATGCACCGTTTTATGACTAACCCCTAGCTCAACGGCGATAGATTTCACATCGAGCCCTGTTGCCAATAACTGACACACTTCGCTTTCTCGGCGGGTGAGTTGGTTTAAAGAGGCTTTATTCTTCATGGGTGTCGCAAGCTTTATAGCGATATCGGGCGTGAGATAACAGCCACCATTTGCGCTCGTATGTACGGCTTGGATTAACTCATCTGGGCTACAGCGCTTACTGAGGTAGCCTTTAGCTCCTAACTCTAATGACTTCTCAACCATTGCCGGAGAGTCATGTACGCTCAGCATGATACTGGCAATGCCTGATGGAATTTCTTCCAATAAGCTCAAGCCACTTTCATCCTGCATTGAAATATCCAAGATAACGACATCAGGGTGACAACTTGGCAATCCGAGGCGCGCTTCTGCCGCAGAGTTAAATTCACCCACGACCGTAATATCAGTTTCAAGACTGAGTAATTGAGCAAAGCCCGAACGAACAATGACGTGGTCATCAACAAGCGCAACATTAATCATGATATTAACCAGAATTAAGAGTAAGAAAGAAAAATAGCCCCGACAGGAGCTATTTAATATTAAGTTTATTGATAGAGATGATACTGAATCGAACTAGCGATTGGTATGATCTCACGTGCTTTAATCAAATAAAGCACGTGATAATAATTACGCGTTTTGAGCCGCTAGGTGCATCTTCTTCGCGTGACGAATTTTCTTCTCTTCCGCAACCGCAACGAATAGCAATAACACGATACAAATGGCAGCTGACGTATCGAGTGCTGCGAATGTCCCTTTCCAACCCGTTAAGCCAAAAATTGGCGTTCCATCCGCAATCATACCTAGGCCAAGTTTGGCAAAGCTGTCACCAATTAGGTAAGCAAATGTGCCTTTCACGCCGTCAGCAACACTGATTGCTTTCTTAGGTACAAAACCTACCGCAGCAACACCAATCAACAGTTGAGGACCGAACACTAGGAAGCCCAGTACGAATAGTGACGCTAGGTACATGAACTCACTCGTTGCATTTTGGTAGAACTCTAGAGAGACAATAATCAATCCAAGCGATACACAAGCAACTAAAGCACGACGTCCGTTCGCAAGGTCTGATAAATAACCCCACATCAATGTGCCAACCAGAGCACCGACTTCAAACAGAGTGAAACCTGAAATCGCCGTTTCCTTTGATAGACCTAGCTCTTGATACGCGTAAACGGTAGACCATTGATCGATACCGATACGAACAATGTATAAAAAGATATTCGCGAAGCAGAGTAACCAGATCACTTTGTTTTTTAGAATGTATTCAACAAAGATCTCTTTCTTGGTCATTTGATTTTCTTCAGCGATAGTATCTTCTTCGCTAATTTCTTCATCAAACAACTCTTCAACCGTACCTAGGCCGTATGCTTCTGGAGAATCATTACCAAAACGCATGCCAATAAAGCCGACCACAATCGCGATGATAGATGGGAAAACGAACATACCAACAACGTTGCCATCAAATAGGTAATTTGCACCAAACAACGCAACACCAGCAGCACCTGCACCACCCACGTTGTGTGACATGTTCCAAAGACCTAAATATGAACCACGCTTGTTACGAGGCGTCCATTTAGTGATCGTTGAGTAACTTGAAGGGCCACCCGTACTTTGGAAAAAACCACTCAATGCGTAGAAGGCAACCATCATGAATAAGCTAGCGCTGCCGCCACCCATACTGAAGCTGAAGCCCAACATGGCAATACCAGAAAGGACAAGCATGAATGGCAGGAACTGTTTGGTATTTTTACCATCGGCGTAATAGGAAACGACGGTTTTACCAATACCATAAGTAATTGAGAAACCAAGACCGATAAGACCTAGATCCGTCATTGATAACCCATAAGTAGAAATCATGTCGTTTTGCGCGACATTGAAGTTCTTACGGATCAAATACATGGTTAGATAACCAATGAACACGACTAGGTAAGATTGTAGGAAGGGTTTAAACCACATTTTTCTTCTGGTTTCGATCGGAAGATCCAGTGTCGGTTTTCGAACCTGATCTAGGAACTTTAACATTGTGAACTCTCTTATTATTTATGAGGTCTGCACGGCATAATTGCGACCATGCATTCTTTGTTAGTTGACCGTGAAATAATAAGGAGTCTAAAAATCGACCGCATGAGAGAGGGTCTTAGAATAACTAGGAAAAATTCTTAGTTCGGAATTGGGAGTCAAGAAAGCGTGAACAGCATCACTTTGTTTACGGTCTGTTATGTATTGATATTACGATAACAAAAGTTACTCATTTCAAGGCTGATGAACTTTGTAAACGAACAGACACAAGTGAAACACTTCGCCTAAAAAAAGCGCCAGTGTCGATTCATCGCCATCAAACTCCATGGTATACCCGATACTGGCTCAACATTCATTCCTATTAAAATAGATTCGATAGGCTTGTTACGCTTTGCGCGAATCGAACTACAGTCGTTTACCGCTGCCGTCTTGCCACATCACTTCGCATTCATCTTTGATAGCTGCTTTCAATAGTTCGACTAGCGGAAAAGCTCGGCTACCGATATTAACAGGCGCTTCAACAACCTCTTCTTCATTGTCGTCATCCGCATTTTCTTGCTCTACCGGTTTGCTCTGCTCAGCGGCGATCGCAGCACGTAAGTTGTTTAGTGCTTGAGGGACCGCTGAAGCATCAATGGCTCCTGGGATCGCGCCACTATGTCCAAGCATCTTAATGAACTGAAGACCTACCTCACCAAACATCGTGACGCTAGCATGAGCCTTGCAACTAAAGGTAATTAACATAATGAGCCTCTATCAAATTTAGGTATCTATAAACATTTAGCTATCTACAAGCATTTAGCTATCTACAAGCATTTAGCTATATACAAACTATGTTGAGTAAATCATTGGAAAGCAAGTAGATAATAACTAAATCGCTTTTGCCAACTCGAACCTTGATTATCTCACTCTCGGACAAGCTTGCGCCATCAGTGATACACATCACTATTTATTATCGGTTGATTAGTTTTTAATATAAAACCTTGATAACAATCACACTAAATAGCCCTCTAAATCTCCGCGTAGCTTATTATCTAATCTACTATTAACTCCATTATCAAAATCTTTGGCACAAATCACATGAAAAGGCTCGTCGGCAGACACCTAGAAGAAATGGCGGACATACGGTCCACCCGCAAGCAAAAAATTGTCCACTCCTTTTCACTGACTGCCGCTGCGTTATTCATTTTCTACACTTGGGCTTACTTCCAAGGCCAACATTACACACTGTCGGTTTTCGAATTGTGTTTTGCACTGATCGCTATCTCCAATGCATTTTACGTAAGAAAAGTCATTAACCCTGAGTATTCAGAATTGATCCTGAGCGGTGTTTTACTGGTTCAAGGGGTCATCCTATTTTTGTACAGTCACGCCATTCCTGACCGAATTCTTTGGCTCTACCCTATTCTGGCGGCGGTGATTTTTATCAATGACTTCAGAATTGGAATCATCTTTAGCACCTCATTTTGTTTGTTTATCAGCACCTTGATTACGGCAATGCCCAATAACTTTTCTCTGCCATTTAACAGCACACATCGGTTTATTCTTAGCCTGTTTACTATGAGCTTGGTGTGTCACACATCCGCTTATTACTACACAAAAGCCGTCAGTTATATCCAACGCCTTTATAAAGAAGGCATTGAAGATCTGGCCTACAGAGACCAACTTACCGGATTGGCCAACCGTTGGAGCTTTGAGCGCTGGGCTGTAGAAAAGCTTGCGACAGTGGATAGTGAGCGATCACTTACGGCATTAGTCTTCTTAGATATTGATGACTTTAAAGGCATTAACGACAGCTACGGGCACGACGTAGGAGACAGTGTCTTACAGCACTTTGCTAATCGCTTGAGTAACAACATTCGAACCAGAGACAGAAAAAGCCATGAATACGACTATTCGATTGCGCGCTTTGCTGGCGACGAGTTTGTTTTGATGCTCTACGATGTACCAACTCGTAAAGATCTAGACGGTATTTTAGATAGGATTTGTGGGTTATTCGAAAGTGGTTGCCAGACAAACGAGAGAATCAAGGAATTGACGCTCAGTGTTGGGGTGTCTTTGTATCCGCAAGATGCTCAAGAGCTACATGAACTGACGAGATGTGCTGATAAAGCGATGTATGTTGCCAAGCATTCAGGAAAAAACCGATACGCTTATTATCACGACAATCCAGTATCGACATTGATCGAAGAACTACCGACGAACCTAACCTTCTCAGAATCGGATTCATCTGAGCTTGAAGATTGTCTTGAAGCAAAAGTCGAAGGGAACAATGTTACGCTGTTAAAAACGCGTCAACGTTAACCATTAATATCGCTGACGGCTAAACGCACTAACCTGCCATATACATAAGCCATAGGCTCACTAACCCGATCATAATCATCCATACGACTTGTCGTGTTCGGTTTGGGTTATTGCCTCTAGGTCTCACTACCGTTTTAAAAGCAGCTTGCTTAGCCGACTGAATAAACGGTGCTTCAATCGCACGTTTTTTTACGCGACGTTTAACCGCGCTGTTCGCAACCTCGGTAAAACGCTGCCCCTGCTCCGTTGTAAAGTCGTTATCAAAGCCCATCCGACCTTGCCTTTCGCCATGTTTTTGCTGTACTGCCATAGCGGCCTCCTTGGCGGTCTACTCTATATTGAGTATAGACATAATTTCATATTGTTACCTGTTCAAAATTATTGTTACCTGTTCAAAATTTTCGAATAAGTCACTCAACGCTATGCCATCTTCTTTTAAAATCAAATTACATAAACTACAGCTATTCAAGTTTATGAGGATTTCAAAATGACGAGTGTAAGAACAGTAGATCATGTGATTGCAGCACATGCCACCTCCGATGGTGATGGCGTCAAAATCCAAAGACTCGCTGGCTTCAATAACACGCGTTTCTCTCCATTTTTGATGATTGATGAACTTAAGTCGGATGAAAGCAAAGACTATGTTGGAGGCTTTCCTCCACACCCTCACCGTGGGATAGAAACGCTCACTTACATGCTCCAAGGTCACTTCCAACACAAAGACCACATGGGGAATGTTGGAGAGCTACGCAGCGGTGGCGCGCAGTGGATGGCCGCAGGTCGTGGTGTTATTCACAGCGAAATGCCAATGATGGAAGAAGGCGCACTGCATGGCTTTCAGATTTGGATAAATCAGCCTGCGTCACACAAAATGCTGCCCGCGCAATATCACGACTTCCAGAGTGAAAGCATTACAGAGCACCAAAGCGAACAACGTGGTTTATTGAGAGTGATAGCCGGTGGGTTTGAACTGCATAACCAAACTAACGATGATTCAGAGGCTTTACGAGCGCAAGGTCCATTGCAGAAAACAGGTGTGCCATTAAGCGTTGCGGATTGGCGCTCTCATTCTGGGCAAAAAGTGACGTTAGGGACTAATGTTAATCACAATGCCATGACTTATGTGTACCGAGGCAGCATTAAGATTGGCGACAAAGTGATCAAGCAAGGTCAGCTTGCCCTGCTCACCAAAGCTGAATGGCTTTCTTTAGACAGCTTAGAAGATTCAGGTGTACTGGTTTTTTCTGGTGAACCGATTAATGAACCTGTTGTGCACTATGGTCCGTTCGTCATGAATTCAATGAAAGAGATTGAACAGACGATTCAGGATTACAACAACGGCGTATTTGAGACTTACTGATTTACCAATGTCTGTCTTTGAGATTTGAATTGAAGATTGAAGATTGAAGATTGAAGAGATTTTGCAACGAACAACGATTTGGTCATCCATTTGATGACTGCAAAAACAAGTGACACTATCCACTGCCGGTTACTATCACTTATTTAACCACGCTCCTAGAGCGTGGTTTTTTTCTATTAAATCAGAGACAAACGATTCCCTGATTAAACGAATTTAAAGCGAGTTACAGATATTCACACAGGTAAGCTGTCGCTTCTTTTACCTGTAAGTCGAATGAAGAATCACCCGCAACGTCAAAAGACTCACCAGATTGGTATGTCGTCCAGTCATCATCGCCAACACGCTTTACAATTAAAGCACCTTTAACAACGGTCATCTTTTCTGGAGCCGCAGTACCGAACGTGTATTCGCCAGCCGCCATCACACCAACACTCACATCAGCACCAGCTTGGTTAAACGCTAACGACTTAACGCCACCTTCAAAGTATGTGTTTTCTTTAATCATTGTACTTCCTTGTTATCTCAAAATTGCAATTATTGGACTCAACGAATGAGCCTATGCGTAAATCTAGGTGATAATTGTTTTAACCAATTCGAGACTGTCCTACAAGAAATAAATACGCATAGCTTAGGCATTTCTTGAATTCGCTTTCATTGATAACGTAAATACCAAGGAATCAGGCAAAAAATCGCCAACGCAACCAAATTTATTGGAACATTCGATCCTGCTTCTAACTCTTATAACAATTTTTGCAAACTAAGGTTTTAGTTAATAGAATCTAAAATAATATCAGTGGGAAAATGAAGGAATAATGGCAAAAAAGTCGGTCAAAAGCAGAGATTTATTTGCCAACTCGTTACTCTACAGCTTCCTATTAGCTGGCTTTATGATTGCCCTCACCGCGGGCTATTTTGCTTACCAAGCCCACCAACAATCTGTTAGCCCAAGCAATGTCTATGGCACATGGATAGAGATTGCAGCACCACCTTACAATACTGATACCCTGACACTTTCAGATAATGGTGTAATGATGAATCATCGCCTCATTGCTACCTCGTTTGATTTTGATGGCAAGATTGTCACGATTAGCACAGGCTCTGGAACCACCGTTTACACCATCAGTGGTACTTACGATTCTCCTCGCTTGAAGCGACTAGAGCCAAGCGTACCATCTCAGCAATTTATTAAAGAAGGCTACGAGGATACTGCAGCTGGTGATACCCACAGTGTTATGCAACAAAGACGCGCTTCCTTAGCAGAGCAATTCAAAAGATAATCCCCTTCTCAGTCTTCTTCAGTCGTCTAAATAACAGTCATCTAAATAATAGTCTTCTACGTAAAAAGTATTCTCCACATCACTACTTTCATATTTACCTACCGATCTGCACCGCTCACCCAACACACTTCCCTTTGTGATACTGCTTCAACTTGCGATATTTTCTTATCATTTGTCGCATCTTTTCATAACTTCATGTCGTGGATTTTCACTTATGAGATTTTACTTCTGAAGGGTGTTTTATTTTATAAAACATGGACTCAGCCTCTCACTCATTAAGCAACAGAATTGTAACGAAATACTATTTTTTAGTTGTCCATCGAAAACGGATTTATTTTCAGTTATAAAATTAAAACTCTCTCGAATACTGATTGGGAAGCTCCTTCAAAACTGACTGGAGCCGTTTATGGGGCCATTTGGTTCTCGTAACCTTCAAGGAATGAGAGAAAAAGTATGATTCGTATAAATACCTGTGCTGCGAGCATTGCTCTAGCGCTATCTGGTACAGCATTAGCTGCTCCAACAGCACCTAGCATCGACATGTACGGTTCCAACAACCTGCAGTTTTCTAAAATTGAACTCGCGATGGAAACCACATCAGGCTACAACCAGATGGTTAAATATCACGACAAAGCAAAGGTCGACGTCAAGTTCAACCAATGGAGCGGAACGTCAGGAAACACGTACAACATCTACTTCGATGGCGTTAAAGTGGCCACTGGCCCTATTACTGGCAGCCAAACTACAGCTTCATTCGAATACGGCCAAGGCGGCTTATTTCAGATGGAAATCGAGGCGTGTGACGAAACAGGCTGCGCCAAGAGTGCTCCCGCTCAGATCACGATTGCAGATACCGATGGTTCACACTTAGCGCCACTTGCAATGAATGTTGATCCGAACAACAAGTCATACAACACGGACCCAAACACGGTAGTAGGCACTTACTTTGTTGAGTGGGGTATTTATGGTCGTGATTACACGGTTGATAACCTACCCGCTGACAACTTGACCCATATCCTTTATGGCTTTATCCCAATTTGTGGTCCTAATGAATCAGTAAAATCGGTAGGCGGCAACAGCTACAACGCACTCATGACAGCCTGTCAGGGTGTAAACGATTACGAAGTGGTGATTCATGACCCTTGGGCTGCTTTCCAAAAGAGTTTCCCGCAAGCTGGTCACGAATACAGCTCACCTATCAAGGGTAACTACGCAATGATGATGGCGCTAAAACAGCGCAATCCAGACTTGAAAATCATCCCATCAATTGGTGGTTGGACACTGTCTGACCCGTTCTTCGATTTCACTACAAAAGCGAACCGCGACACGTTCGTTGCATCGGTTAAGAAGTTCCTAAATACATGGAAGTTCTACGACGGTGTCGATATTGACTGGGAATTCCCAGGTGGAGGCGGTGCTGCTCCCGATCTTGGTGACCCTGTAAATGACGGCCCTGCTTACATTGCATTGATGGCAGAGCTGCGCGTTATGTTAGATGAGCTAGAAGCTGAGAACGGCCGTACTTACGAGCTAACATCAGCGATCGGTGTTGGTCACGATAAGATTGAAGACGTGAACTACGGCGATGCTATCCAATACATGGATTACATCTTCGCAATGACTTACGACTTCTACGGCGGTTGGAACAACGTGTTAGGTCACCAAACAGCACTCAACTGCGGTAACTTCATGCGTCCTGGTCAATGTGATGGCACAGGGCTTGATGAAAATGGCGAACAGTACACTGGCCCTGCTTACACCACAGACAACGGCATCCAATTGCTGCTTGAACAAGGTGTTCCAGCGAACAAACTTGTGGTTGGTACAGCGATGTACGGTCGTGGTTGGGAAGGCGTATTACCATCATCACTTTCAGATCCAAGCGATCCAATGACAGGCGTGGGTAATGGCAAACTAACCGGTAGCTCAGCACAAGGTGTATGGGAAGATGGCGTTATTGACTACAAAGGCATTAAAGCGAACATGCTTGGTGCAAACAACCAAGGCATCAACGGCTTTGAATATGGTTACGACGAAATGGCAGAAGCGCCTTACGTTTGGAACCGTACTTCGGGCAAGCTGATCACATTTGATGATGACCGCTCAGTAAAAGCAAAAGGCGCGTACGTTCGTAGCCTTGGCCTTGCGGGTCTATTCTCTTGGGAAATTGATGCAGATAACGGCGACATCCTCAACGCAATGCATGAAGGCCTAGCGGGCGGAACAACAGTTCCTGTCAACCGCAAGCCAACAGCTGCAGCGGGTGCAGACCAATCGGTTGAAGGCCCAGCTTCTGTTTCTCTAGACGGTAGCGCTTCAAAAGACAGCGACGGCACGATTGCGAGCTACGCTTGGTCACAAGTAAGTGGTACGACAGTAACGCTGGCGAACGCTAATGCGGCTGTTGCAAGCTTCGATGTGGTTGAAGTCGCTCAACAAGAAGTACTAACGTTCAGCCTAACGGTAACTGACAACGAAGGTGCTACTGCAACTGACACCGTTGTTGTAACAGTAAGCCCTAAAGACACAGGTCCAGTAAACACAGCTCCGGTCGCGGTTGTTTCAGCTCCAGCTGAAGTTAATGCGGGTGACGTAGTCGTGGTTGATGCTTCGGCTTCGAGCGATGCTGACCAAGACACATTGACCTTCACATGGGATGTACCTGCTGGTATTGATGCAACGGTTCAAGGTTCTTCAGTGAGCTTTGTCGCGGCGGAATACACGCAAGATACGACGCTGAACTTCTCTGTATCGGTCAGCGATGGTACAGATACATCAGTCGCTGCTGCATCAGTGAACGTTCTTAAGAAAACCACAGGCGGCGGTACGTGTACTAACGCTTGGGATTCAAGTGCGGTCTACACTGGCGGCGACCAAGTAACTCAAGGCGGTAAGGTTTGGGAAGCGAAATGGTGGACAACAGGTGAAGATCCAACAACGACAGGCCAGTGGGGCGTGTGGAAAGAGATCGGTCCTGCAAGCTGCTAACTAAAAATAGTGCTTAGTTAGATACTGACTAAGCATCAACTAAATCCCTAAAACAAAGGCCAACCAGATACTGTCTGGTTGGCCTTTTTATTTATGTTTTCTGAGCTTTGAGCTTACGATCTTTTTACTGGCGTCCTACTGACTTGCGCTCGTTATACCAATCACAGTAAGCAAGTGTTCAAAAATAGCGCAGGAAAAAAGCTTGAGAACAAGGCTGCTCTTTTCAATAAATAGTTTCGATGAGTAGTTATTCTACAATCAAAAAATCTAACGACGTTATCGAGATTTTTAACAAGCTAGGGTGAACAGTTATTTACTACGATTGGTATTAGACTTAGCCAATTAAGTTATCAAAGCTCTCGAATACTTGTGGACACTTCATTACTCGCCCGTGCCCCTGCCCTTGAGTCGCAATCAAGGTAACGCGACCCATTTCATTAGCAGCACGCTGAGACACATCAAACTTAGTAAACTTGTCTTGCTCGTCATGAACAATGATCGTCTGAGACTCACGAAGCGCTAGCTTTCCATAGGGATCAACAGACTGAATTGGGTAGTTAAACTGCTCTTCCACTTCGCCCACGACCGCCTCAAACAACTTCATTGAGTAACCAGAACGCGCAACGCTACCAAATAGGTTTTCTAGATAATCCAACACAGGTGCAATGAGCAACAAAGGTTTGTTTTCTAGTTTAACGTGCTTACACTCCAACGCAGAAGCGGTACCCATACTGTGACCGACCAAACCTGCCACTTCCCCCACCGAATCTAGAACAGCTTCCAAACCATTCACAAACGCTGGGATATGACCATGTACGCCATCACTGCCACCATGAGCAGGATGATCGTAAGCCAAGGCCGTAAAACCATTAGCAGCAATATGCTCCATCAGAGGGAAAAACTGACTCGCGGTGCCAGACCAACCATGGGTCAGCACCCAAACGGGGCCCGTACCCAGAGAGTATGTCTTCAATACACCGTCACGACCTTTGATTTCACTTTTAATCAAACCTTTTGGATCGGCATTCTTTTGCTCGGTACGCATCGGAGTGAGCAGCAGTTTACGTGCCGTTTTCTTTGCGTGGCTCGGCGCTAAAATGTAGTGCAGATTGGTTGTAGCGCCAATCAAGCTACGCTTGAAGCTGAATTTGTTCGATGTATTGAAATAGATTTTGTCACTCATGACCGTTCCTTGTATCGCCATCATTATTGGCGGATCGAGCTCGGCCCTAAAAATCGAACGACCGTGCTATTTGTAGATATAAAAAATGGCGCTACTGCGATTTATCATCGCTTACCACCACTTCTCTAAAATTTTGTTGTAAACCTTACCTCAGCAAGACTCACATGATTTGCGAGTTAACCTGCTGTATGTATTAAACCGCTTTCCAGCTAGCGACCAAGCGCTCAACACCACTCCAAAAATGAGTATGGCTCGCTTGCTGCCCTCGCAATGAGTAAAACAAGTTCGCACTTAAATACAGACCATATAACTCAAAAGTTGCCTGCTTAGGGTCTAAATCAGCCCTGAACTGTTTGCTCTCAACCGCTTTTGCTACCTGAATCGTCAAGTAATCAATCCACACTGAAATGGTTTTCTGCAGTGCCTTCTGAATCACAGAGGTTTCGCTGCCTGCATCTTTCCAAGCATCAATAAACATGCAGCTGCCTTGGAACGAGTGGTTCCAGCCCAGCCAGTTATCGAGCAGTTGTTTAAGCTTGGCTTCAATATCACCGTCGCCCAACTCTCTCGCCGGAATGATGACTCTTTCAGTGAATATGGCGTTGGAATATTCGAGTACAGAGAGTTGCAGGTTCTCTTTAGAATTGAAATGCGCAAACAATCCACTCTTAGACATACCACACTGCTTGGCTAATTCGCCAATCGTCAAACTCTCAAGACCATTCTCACTCGCAAGTGCAAATGCATGGCTCAAAATATACTCTTTAGTTATCTTTCCTTTGCTCATTATTCACCAATAATAAATCTGATGCTTTATTTTTAGCACGTTCGTACTTTTTTTCAAGTTTTTTACTTAACCCTTGGTATTCATTTTGTATTATCAAAGAATTGTGGAAAAATGCGACAGTATTCAAAGGAAATTGAAATCGACTAACAAAGGAAAAAGAATGAACACACTTTGGGAACAGTTTGCGTTTTCGGCGTCAGTAACAGGCCCTATCTGTTTAATGCTGTTTCTCGGTGTGATGCTCAAGCGAATCGGCTTAATCAATGACAATTTCATTGATGTCGCATCTAAGGTCGTATTTCAAGTCACCTTACCAGCAATGCTATTTCTTAGTATTGTTCAATCAAATCACAATTTTTCAGCCAGTAGCGCGTTAGTGGCGTTTGGCGTCATCGCAAATTTTATCTTTTTCTTGTTCACGATTTTCTCAACCAAATTAGTATTTAAAGGTTCGAAAGATCAAGGTGTGATTGTCCAAGGTGGATTCCGCGCTAATACCGCGATCATCGGCCTCGCCTATGTGGCTAATATCTATGGCAACCAAGGTGTGGCATTGGCGGCTATCTATGTCGCATCCCTAACCGTGCTGTATAACATTCAAGCTGTGATTGCACTGACACCCAAAGGCAAAGACACCGGCGCTAAAGCCATTAAAGTAATCGTCAAGTCCATCACCAAAAACCCGTTGATCATCGCTATTTTCTTAGCGGTCGTCTTCTATGCGCTTTCAATTCCTATTCCAAAAATGGTGGCTGACGCTGGGCAATACTTTGCCAATATGACATTACCTTTAGCCCTGCTCTGTACTGGCGGGTCGCTGGATATTAGCTCGCTCAAACAAGAAAAGTTGTCGACGTGGTTCGCCTCTAGCTACAAGTTAATTGCCTCACCTTTACTGATTACATTGGCTGCTGGGTACTTAGGGTTTGAAGGGCTCGATCTCGGGCTTATCTTCTTGATGAGCGCGGCACCAACGGCAGCGGCAAGCTATGTTATGGCTCGTGCAATGGGAGGAAATTCAACCCTGGCGGCTAACATCATCGCGCTCACGACCGTTGTTTCTCTTATCACTTGCACACTAGGTATTTTTGCACTCACCGCAATGGGTTTAATATAGCTGCGACAGGCTTCAAAAAACCGACACAAGCCCTGAAATAAAGGTCATAAGCCTTGATTTAGGACTAACTGGTTGGGCATAAAGGCTGCTAGATTTCGTAAAAATTTTACTAAGAGATCTGATATGTCTTCCGTTCAACATACGCCTTCACAACACATCGCCAGTATCGAGTTAGGCCGAGTGATTGCTATTTTGGCGATCATTGGTTTACACGGCCAAATGGCACTCACTTATTGGCAAATAGATGAAGTGCCTTGGATCGGTTATGTGCTCAACCAAGCCGCTCGTTTTGCGGTACCTCTGTTCTTCCTGATTTCTGGTTACCTTATTCAGCCCAAGTTAGCTGCATCGCCATGGGAAACCGTCCTGAACTACTCTAAACCACTGCTTAAGGTTTGGTTGGCATGGAGCATCATTTGCTTAGTGATGCCATTCAATCTCGCGAAGGTAGAAGAGTTTGGCTATCTAGGTGAACGTGAAGGCTATTGGGGTTTCTTAATGAGCACTCCTCTTAACTCATTCTTAGAGGGAGGTCTGGTGCATTTGTGGTTCATTCCAGCCCTTGTTTGCGCAGTGTTGATCATCGCTTTATTGGTTGAGTTGAAGCTCAACAAACTTCTATTACCGATCGCTATTGCACTCTATGGCTATGGTGTTTTGGCAGGAAGCTACGCAACGCTGACCGGATTAGAAGCACCCTTCTTCACGCGTAATGGCCCGTTCTTTGGCACGTTAATGGTGACCTTAGGTTTCCTTATTCGTCAGAATCAATGGAAGGTGTCATCAACTAAAGCGTTGGTGTTATTAGCGTTAGGCATGTTAATTCACTTTGCTGAAGCGACATGGCTCACCACGTTCGACGTCGGATTCAACATGAATGATTTCTTGTTTGGCACGGCGCTATGGGGGATGGGCGTGTTTATGTGGCTTTTGGCTAATCCAAACATGGGTAACTACGCTTGGGTTCGTGCCATTTCAAATCGCATGCTGGGTATCTACGTTTGCCATCTGCTGATCATTATCGTGTTGTTCAATGTCTGTGGAGCTTTAGGGATTACGGAATTGGCAAAAGACGTTACGGTATTTTTTGGCACCGTATTGTTGAGCTTCGGGTTGATTGCTGGGATCGAGAAAACACCACTGCGACGCGTGCTACTTCGTTAATGTTTATATCTATAACTATCCGCTAAATCAGTTTTATAGAGCCACAAAAAATAAAGGCAAGATAACGGATTATCTTGCCTTTATTTCATCATGTCAGTAACGAGACTGTATCACTCGTTGAGGTGTTATCGGAACGCCATTGCGCCCTTGCCAACACCTTCATAAGCGACGATTTGTAGTGATTGGCTCTCTGTTAGGCTAGGCTCAACTTGATCCGCAATATAGCCTGCCAGTAATTCCACCGTGGTATCCGTCGGCAAGATTTCTGTTTCACTCTTAGAAATCGCTAGCTCAAATTCGCCTTGAGGTGCGGTGTAGCGAAAGCCATAGTGACTTTCATCATTAACACTTTTCGCGTGTTCACTCAGGTTAAGTGATGAAACTGAAACTTGGTCTTCTTTAGACCCTAAGTAAATGTCTTCCCAACGCTGAGCAAATGCTTGTTCGCGTTGCTCGTCACGCTGACCATCAACCAAGATTTCGACTGGAGAACGGTGGCCATGTGCGATGCGTTGGCAGTTGCCATCATGCTTTTTTAAACCATGGGTGTAGTGGTAAAACGCGCCATTAATGTTCTCATGACGTAGGGTGATCTCTAACCCTGTGACGTTACTTGGAAGGTTATCACGCAGAATATGATAAACATGAGCGGTCACACTCTCGATGGTGATCGCCTCTGCATCAATCAGACAGTATGCTTCGTCAGGGCAATGTAGGTAAAGGCTCTTGTCACCACGCAACACATCAACCTTAGAGTAGCCCGCTTTGCTCGCTTGAAGAATAATTGCAGCGCTTTGCATCGGCAGTAGCAAACGGTGATCAACGTGCTCATCAACGAGGTGTTTGATCTGCTTTTTGACCTTGCTAAAATCCAGCACCATGCTCATTTCATTAAGTTCACCAGACATGGTGACATCTAAAATCCAACTATCTCCTACGACCCCTCTGTGTTCACAGATGTATGAAGAATCGATAACGGTAAGGTCTCTTACAAATAGGTTCAAGTTGAACTCCTTAATACTTTAATGAGATACGGGAGGCTGAATAATGTCCAGCAGGCACTTCGTCTCATTGGTGTCTAGATAAAATAGGACGAGCAGGATGTTACGACAAGCTTAAAAAGTCCACCTTTTTAGACCCTCTTTTGAGAAAAGAACAAACTCTGCACAATTTCCGCTAAAACATAGACCAGCCCGATGCGAATAGCCATATCTTGGATAAGGTTGCCGAGCGTTTCACGATACATTTTGCTTTAGCCAAAGGCGCGGTGACACCCCAGCAACATGCTGAAAAGCGCGTGAAAATCCCGAATAGCTGCTGTAACCCACTTCATCAGCGACCCAGTTGATGGGCTTATTTTGCAATAACAGGGATTGAGCCACTGAGACTCGCCACTTTTGCACATAATCTCCGGGCGTCTCACCGACTTCTCGTTTGAACGCTTCAATAAACTGAGTTCGAGACATCGCGGCCAGTGACGCCATTTCCGCAATCGAAAAATGACGAGCAGGCAGTAGGTGAACGGCCGTAACCACCGAAGCCAATCGTGGATGAGCTAGGGCTGAGAATACCCCTTGATCAATTTGCTGCTGTTCAATGAGATGACGAAAAATCAAAGCCATCAAGGCATCACTTAACTTATCCATTAGATATTGTTGCCCTGACGATTGTTGTCCTGAAGATGCTTGCCCCGACTCTCGAAATAGCACCTCAATCACTGGCATTAAGTTAGGTGCATCCGCAAACGGAATCACTATCACGTCAGGCAGAGCAGACAATAAAGGATTCATCTGCCCTGAACGATATTCGACATTCGCACATACGACCTCAGCACCGTCTCCCACGCCTTCTATCACATGTGGTGTGCTATTCGGCAGATAAACAATGCAGGGCTGTGACAGTTGCCTGTACTCCGTGTGCGCACTAGACAAGGTCAACTCACCCGCGCTCAATACATGAAGATGCCCTTCTTTACCCTGCTGCGGCTTAAATGACGACACTCCGCACAAATTGCCAGAATAGAAAACACCGGTACGTATCGAGAAATGTTCCATTAGTTGTGAAAGCAGATCCATGCATCCTCCGAACGATTCGCTTACTTTTAAGTTCTTTTGTCCCTCTATAGACCGGACGAGTGGGCTAAATTATTTCAAACAAGATAACCAACACTGACAAGGAACTTGATATGTCACACATGAAATCGACCAGTCAAAAAATCACTCTATTGGCCGCGTTACTAGGAACCAGCTTTTCACTGATGGCAGCAGACATCGACATGAGCGTTGATAGCAATGACATCGCGATCAAAGGCTATGACCCAGTGGCTTACTTTACTGATGCTGGTGCCGTTCAAGGTTCATCAGAATTCACTGCCACTTATAAGAACGCTATTTATCAGTTCGCAAACAGTGACAACCGAGATCAGTTCCGCACCAATCCTGAAGCTTATGCACCTCAATACGGTGGCTATTGTGCCTTTGGTGTGGCTATGGGTAAGAAATTTGAGACCGACCCTAACGCATGGAAAGTCGAAGATGGAAAGCTGTATCTGAACTTAGACAAATCTGTACAAAAACGATGGTTGGAAGATACGCAAGAGTTCATCCAAGACGCCAACAGCAACTGGACAACGATCAAAACCGTAGAAGCCTATAAGCTTTAGTCTATAAGCTTTAACCTACAAGTTTTAGCCTAGTAACTTTAACCTTTATCCATTGCCCATTAATAAAAACGGAAGCGACCGAACGCTTCCGTTTCATTTCGACGTTCCAAATCTTAATAAGCCTCCAGCTATTGGTATCACCACAATAAATGGCGATGCGTTGCTCAAATCAGGAAAACCCGTCAGACTTTAGCACGAATCAAACCCATTTCTATTCTATACTCCTAGAAGATAAGCTTTTCTTTTTATGGAAGAATAATGATATTACCTAGGATTTTTGCACTTGGGCTCTGCGCCTTATCAACACTGACTTATGCAGCTCCATGGCAGTTCGTCAAAAGTGAAGACGGCATCATCATTGATAAGAGACCTCACAGTGAAGGCTTAGTAGAGATACGAGCACAAATGCAAACGCCCACCACTTACTCCGGTTTTTTACTGTTGCTGGAAGACAGCGAGAACGTGCCAAACTGGATAGACAATGTGTCGCAAAGCCGTGTCTTGATGCAGATATCTGAGGCAGAAAACATCGTCTATACCCAATTCAAAGCGCCTTGGCCTGCTAGAGATCGCGATATGGTGACCTACTCAAAATACAGCATTGAGGATGGGCAGTTTGTCTTGTCGATTAAAGATGCCTCTAACTATTTGGCGAAAGAGTCGGGGTATATTCGAATTTACGATGTGGACGCACTTTGGACGCTGCAACCGCTCACCAACGGCAATACTTACATCACCTACACCGCATATGCGAACGCAGGTGGCATATTGCCCAATTGGTTGATGAATAAGTTATCGATAGGCAGTGCGCTGAGCACGTTTAAGGGGCTGAAAGAACAGCTACCAAAATACCAAGGCCAGCAGCACCCCAACCTGCCAAGTGAGTCTCACTAACGGTACAAGTCGATACGTAAATGGAGAAAGTAAGGTTAAAGATTAAGGTCTTCTAGCGAGATCGCGAGCTAAGATAAGCGCCAAACCAAACACCTGAAGAAACAGGGCGATGTTCTTATAGAAAGCCATTTTCTCATCAAGCCTTTGGATTAACTCAACCAAGGTCAGGTTATCCAAATAGTAGTCATCAATTCGGGTTCGTTGCGATTCTTGGGCATTGTTTATCAGCATCATAAGCTCAGGTAAGTTAGCCAACGAGATGGCCGGCACCTCGTCACTCACCCAACTCCGAAGTTGTCCGCGAAGCGCTTCATCAAGAACAGTAGCAGGTTGAGCGATTTCTGGGGATAGCTTATCAAGGTGAATCAGGATCGCTTCACGCTTACGCTCTAAGGTTTCGATCGTATTCCAGGACAGTTGTATAGAATACACATTGCCGTATTTACGATCGTTGTATTCCGATTTCTCCGCTTCAATTTTGTCCAACACCAAGCTCGACATGACAATCGCCATGATGTTGAGTATTAGCCCTGCAAGGACAATCGCCCAAGCAGGAGGAAGGCGCAATGCCATAATGCTCCCTAGAACATTTTATCAAAAGGTAGGTAAGCTAAGTTTAGGACAATCAAGGAGATCATGCAGATAAGCGTTAACACCATACCCACTTTTCTGCCTTTGAAATTCTTCGCTAAGATCCCTTTAGCGTGAATCACTCGCCCCAGAATAAACGCCACACCAATGACATGAATAAGCCACACACCAGCCCCATTCACCTCTAGCAACCCCATCAAAATCACCGTGATTGGGATGTAATCCATCGCGTTACTTTGTGCCGAACGTGCTATCTGTAACGACTCAACACCGCCATCGGCATGAGCAACAAGATTGATTCGTCTTTGCTTAATAACTTCAATCGCCAACCAAATCATTACTACCGTCAGCAGAGCTGCGTAAAGTGCTGTAACCATCATATTTCCCTATTGTTTTGTCTCAACTCAGTGTTCTTTTCTATCTTTTCGACATTAACCGCCAAGATAAAATGATAATCACGCCCGAGCACTTGTAAGAGATCTCTCACACCGAACGTAAGAGATCACAATCAAGCTTCGCAGAAAATTCCTAAAATACAAACCCAACCCCTTGTTTTGTATGAATCCACGCATATTTCTTTCGGTTAGTGAGTACATTTATTTCTTGAGGTGGATTGTGAGTAAAGCCTCTGCAGTGTTTAATACACATGTCGACAGGGAGTTGGCAGGAACAGGAAAAAGCCTAACGGATTAGGTATCTTCAGGATGAAGATTTGATGACTTAGGATGAGTTATCAGCAAGGAAGTTTTGCTCTAGGATAGAGTCGCTTGTCAGGATGATGAGTTAGCAAGGACACCGCTAGGAAGGCGATGAATTGGATAGGTTAAAGGATTTAGCCACGTCAAGGAATGATGCAGGGAGCACCAGTTACCTATTGAAAGATAAGTAACGCGCAGTAGCAGGATGGCTACGAAAAGAATAGACCCCGTTTGGTGAAAGCCAAACGGGGTTTCCTTTTTTGTAACGTCTAAAAGCTGTTAGTAGCTAACCGTTAATAGCAGCTAACTGTTAATAGTAGCTAACCGTTAAAAGTCACGTTACAAAATAATGTTCATCAAGAACATTGCACCAAAGGCATTCAATACCGAAATCGCGATCATCACCGGGATATAACGACCTTCAGTACCAATTGGTCCCATAATACGACCCATGTATTGAACCTGAGAGCCCATCAAGTAGATAGCTGGCGCCAAGATAGCGATATGGTTGCCGTTCAGAATGCCTTGATCAAACAACGTGATAACCACACCCACAGCACCACCCATCGACATCCACGCACCAATCAATACTGCTGCCGCTTCGCCAGGTAAACCAAATACCGCCATGATTGGAGCAAAAACACTGCCCATCAAATCCAGCGCACCGGTGATCTGCAATGCCTTGATGATCACAAACGCCATCAAAACATTCGGTACCGTAGAGGTAGTCGCAATAACCCAGCCTTTCTTAGCACCTTCAACGAAAATATCAGTAACCATTGGTTTCTTTGCTTTAACTTCGCTCATTATGCTACTTCCTCTTCCAGTTTTTGTTCTTTGTCTGATTTTGGTTTGTCTTCTTTGCCTTCAGTAAGGTTGAGGTAAATACGGAACAGGTTCGCACCGACAAACTTGAAGATGAACATCACAGCCACAGCCAAACCAATTGACGATGTTACCGCCAAAGAACCATCCATCGCCGTTAGAGTGAACAGAACCGCTCCTGAAGAGAAAAAGTTAACGATCGCCGCGCCCGCCGTAAACTGGAACATGGTGAAGACATCGGTTTCACGCTTAGTCAAATGCCCTTCATCTTTCAGCTGCCTCGTCATCGCTGCACCCGCATCGGTACTTTGCAAAGAAGCAATCAGTGCCAAGCCTGAGTTACCCGGAATACCCATTAGAGGGCGAAGCAGAGGTGTCAGTAGTTTACGAGCCGCGTCCAGTGCACCGTAGTGCTCAAGTACGTTGATCATACCCAGTGCAAACATCACGGTCGGAATAAGTGTCAAAGCAAAAATGAAACCGTCGCGAGCACCACTACCGCCTTTACCGCGCAATGACGTCGTTGCCGCTTGTATACCATCAGCCGTCTCACTGACATCGTAAGCGACCTTACCAAATGAACCGTTGAGCGTTGTAAAATCGAGCACTCCATACCATTCGTTGGACTGCATTAAGCCTGAAAAGAACACAATCGCGAATGCGAGTGCGATATAGCTGCCGATCGTGACTTTACGATCGGTTTTAGTTGGATTAGTCATAAGGACCTCTATACATCTCGTTTATGTGGAACAGAACACGTATAGATAGTGCAAACTAATGAGCAATAGGTTAATGACCAAAATCAAATAGCGTATCGGTTTAAACAAAAGAACCAGAGCAACATATAAAACTGTGATTTAGATTTAAAAGAAGAGGCATACGCTAAAATAATTAGAATATTTCACATACAAAACTAAACAAAATTCGCTTCAACAGCGCAACCAAAAACGCACACAATCACCACACAAATAAGGTTTCAAATGACAGGTTTTTACCTAGTCTGATCTCTGATAATGATGTAAGTGATCTCTTACATGCTTTTTTGTTCAATTTTAATTCGATTATAATACAGCGGCTTAAATCGTGGTTACGCTTCTAAAATGCAATCGTTTACCTATTATTGGTTGAGTTTTGAACCATGTCTAAACCGTGAGCCATTTTATAAAGAATTTGAGCTTAATTCGAAATTTCAACCCTCAGAGGTGCTATAGACTTCGCGCTGCCAATATCGAAGGAGAACGGTGGTGAAGATGATGGAAATGAGAACGCTTAAATATCAAGTAATGGGCAAAGGCATGTGGATCACTGCAACGGTATCTCGCGCAGTAGCGGACAAACTTGCGCTGGAATATCAATCCTACGGCTGGCCTGTTGAAGTATGTGCCGCAGAACAAACACTGACGTTTGATCTCAATGCTGCATAATATTGGCAATGGCGAATAAGCTCTATCGGTACTAAACCCGGTAGGGCTTTTTCCCTATAATCTCTATTTTACCTACAGCCTCTATTTTCCCTACAATCTCTATTTTCTCTATGATTGACGAGTTGCCGATGATCGACCGTTTTCCTATGAACGACAGGGTTCCTATAATCAACGGCTTTCACTGTGACCTCACGTTTTCACCCAATCTACTGTTTTCTATATAATCTATTGAATTATTAAGATATCTATCACACTGCACATGGTTATTTAGGTCTACGCTTTTACCCGTGTTAATAACTTATTAACTTCGGAGCGTAATCCATGTTAGGTATCCAGCTTTCTGCTGTTCTCTCTTTATTATTTTTTTCTACGGTAGCAGGCGCTGCCACTTCTCAGTTGGGAGAGCCACTTAAGCTAACCAGTTCATTTGCTGGCTACCTATCGCTGACTATTTTCGTTGTCGCTTACATAGTTGTGATGATGGAAGAATACCTAAAGCTCCGAAAATCCAAGCCGGTTTTACTTGCTGCGGGCCTGATCTGGATCATCATTGGCTGCACCTACCAAGAACACAACCTCACTGAGGTAGCGAAACAAGCGCTCGAACACAACCTGCTGGAATACGCCGAGCTATTACTCTTTCTGCTCGTCGCCATGACATACATTAGCGCCATGGAAGAGAGAAGACTGTTTGATGCGCTGCAAGCGTGGATGGTAGGCAAAGGCTTCAATTTCCGCTCTCTGTTCTGGATAACCGGTATTCTGGCCTTCTTTATCTCGCCTATTGCCGACAACCTCACCACAGCTCTATTGATGTGCGCCGTTGTTCTCAAGGTTGCTGGCTCTAATCCTAAATTCGTTAACCTAGCTTGTGTGAATATCGTGATAGCCGCCAATGCTGGCGGCGCGTTCAGTCCATTCGGCGACATCACAACGCTAATGGTATGGCAGGCTGGTTATGTGAGTTTTAGTGAGTTCATTCCTTTGTTTATCCCTTCGGTGATGAATTACCTCGTCCCTGCGTTGATCATGTCTTATTTTGTACCCACGACTCAGCCCGACACGGTTCATCAACACGTTGAATTAAAACGTGGTGCAAGACGAATCGTATTCTTGTTCATCATGACAATAGCGACCGCGGTTGCTTTCCATGCCGTACTCCACTTCCCTCCTGTGATGGGGATGATGATGGGACTCGCCTACCTGCAGTTCTTTGGTTATTACTTACGTAAGACTTTACCCAACTCACTCGCGAAGAAAAAAGCGGTGGCGATCGCCAATAACGATGAAGGCGCCCTGAAACGACTCGGTTCTGTTGTGCCATTCGATGTATTTCGAAGAGTTTCGCATGCCGAATGGGACACGTTGCTGTTCTTCTACGGCGTCGTAATGTGTGTCGGTGGCTTGAGTTTACTTGGATACTTGGAATTAGCCTCGGGCGTGATGTATAGCCAATGGGATCCAATTTGGGCCAACGTCATGGTGGGGATCTTATCGGCTATTGTCGATAACATTCCGGTGATGTTTGCCGTGTTATCCATGGAACCCCAGATGTCGATGGGCAACTGGCTACTGATCACCTTAACCGCAGGTGTCGGTGGTAGCTTGTTATCTATAGGCAGTGCAGCAGGTGTGGCATTGATGGGGGCGGCGCATGGAAAATACACCTTCTTTGGACACCTGAAATGGATGCCAGTGATCATGATTGGCTATGCCGTCAGTATCGCCGCTCACCTATGGCTGAATGGCGATCTTTTCTAATTCGAACTGTCTTTCAAAGGCTTATCAACAAGTGTCCAGACATTACTCAATTGTATCGCTGGGCATTGGTTGCAAGTTAGCATCTCGCCCTGTTGTTGAATGCGCATCACTAGTCTAGAGTCAGTTCGACTGCTTCCAGAATTGAACTCAATGGTGATCAAGTCATCATCAACACGATAGGTTCGAGTAACGGACTTATCCGTTGTTTGATAAGTCACTTGCCCGGATTCAAAAAGTAGATAACTGTCATTATCTACGTTCTCATACATACCTTTGAACAGAGCAAGCTGTGGAAGTTCGAAAGGTCGGCTGGTATCAGTTAAACAACCCGTCAGCAATAGTGCGCTACTGCAGCAGAGTATAAGTGAATGATGGCTATTCATTTGGGCATCCTTGCCTAGAGAGCATGGTTAAAGGATATGCAACCAAATAAATATTTTCCAGAAAGCGGCAGTTTTATTGCAAAGTCACACTTTAAGAACCCTTAACGTTCACCAATAATTGATACGCAATTTTCAACAAACATTCCGAAAAAGACTCTTTAATCTTCTTCTCTTCCCTCAATAACCAATAAGCGCTGTTTACGTTCTACACCACCCGCATACCCGGTCAGCTTGCCATTTTTACCAATCACACGGTGACACGGCACAATCACTGACACCGGATTTTTTCCATTCGCTAAACCCACGGCTCGCACCGCCTTGGGGTTACCAATCGCGTCGGCCAATTGTGCATAGCTCCATGTTTCTCCATAAGGAATGGTCATGAGCGCTTGCCAAACCGATTGCTGAAACGGAGTGCCCTTAGCTGCGATCGGCACAGAAAACTGGATAACTTCACCAGCAAAATAACGGTTGAGCTGGTCGGCGACCAATTCAAAGATCGGAAAGCTAGCATCTTGAACGCCTAACTGTTCTGGCTTGGTGGTGTATATTTCAAACCAAAGGCCGAGCAGCCCTTCATCGTTCGCCTGTAAAGTCACGGTTCCCAATGGGCTCTCATAATAAGTAAATCGGTTAGCCATAATATCTCCTAGCCTGCTACTGCATGTGTTTGTGGGTTGCAGATGTTTGTGGGTGCTCTTTCTATTAAGACTGATTCCAACAATGGAACGTGGCGTAACTTCCCCAAGGCGAAACACTCTCTGTATTGATGGCTGGGCGATGCTCAATGAACTTCTTCACCACCAGGTCGCCAACCAACAGATGATTAGGTTCACTTAACCCACGAAGCAGTGCGTATTGAATCGTCCAAGGCCCAATGCCCTTTAGCTCAATCCACTTAGAAGGGTGCTCAGCTTCATTGTCGACCATGTATTCGGCAAAACGCTTTAAGGTCTCTTTACGGCTTCCCGGCATTCTTAAGAAGCTGACATCAGCCTCCGCTATCTGTTTCGGTGTTGGGAAGCAAACATTCTCATGTTCATCAGAAAGCTCTTTCACCAATAAGTTAAGCTGCCCAATCGCCGCGGTTACCGAAACTTGCTGCCCTAGAATCGCCCTCACTCCGGCTTCCCAAGCACTCCACACGCCAGGAATGCGGATGCCACTCTTAGCCACTAAGTTGGGGTCAATGGTTGTAAAGAAGGCCTCGACCTTGGCAATATCGACATCAAGGTCGAACATGCGTCGAATGTTCGCAATCAAGCTTCTTAACTGGCTTATATCGTCCAACTCAAATTCAATATCTAAGCGGTTCTCTTTAGCCAAAGTGGCCTTGAACCAACCCTTTGACCCATTAACATTCACTGTGCGCTTGTAATAGTCTTCGCCAACGTCTTCTAAGCCCTCAATCATTCTTCGTCGATAGAAACCCAGCAAATGCTTCCAGTCTAATGGGCCGTGAAAGACTAGCTGAATATGATTGCTCAGGTTTTCACTTAGCTTTGTTCGTCGGATTTGGCTTGGCGAGAGCTGCAGCTCTTTTAGAAAGGCATCATTGAAACGACGCGTGCTATTAAAACCACTCGCAAAGCCAACATCGGTAATGCTCATGCTACTGGTGTGCAGCAACTGCTTGGCAAACATCAATTGGCTATAAAGGCTATATTGCTTCGGCGACACCCCAATATAATTATCGAATAAGGTTCGTAAATAGCGGTCTGAAATGCCTAATCGAGTGGCAAGGTCGACGATTGACCCTGAGTTCAGCGCACCATGATCAATCAACTGTAAAGCACGCAAGAAAGTCGTTTCAACACCTTTCCAAGCTGGAGAAAAAGGCGCGCTGTCTGGCCGGCAACGTAAGCATGGGCGATACCCAGCCTTCAAGGCTTGAGCTTGATGAGAAAAATACTCGACATTTTCTTCTTTGGGCGGGCTTGCTGGGCAAATCGGACGACAAAAAATTCCGGTGGTTTTTACCGCCGTAAAAAACATCCCATCAAAGCGAGCGTCTCGCGCATATCGAGCCAAATGGCACTGTTCACTCGTTAACGTACTGTTGTGATGAATATTTCTCGACATGCTGTGCTCTTCCCATTTGCCATAACTTTTACTCCGATACCTAAAAGTTTACCGTGAACTGTCATTGTCGCTAGCCACTTTCGGAACTGAAGGTTAGATAAATCACAAAAAAGGGTTTTCTTTTCACGCAATTCGACTAAATTTAACCTTGAGAAGAAACTCTTCTCACAACGTCAACGATAGGTACTTAGCACACTAAGATGCAGAGACCTGTCGAATATAAAAAGGAAAAGGCTATGGTTCTTCACACGTGTCGTATTGTTTTATCAAACCAACAGGTTCTCACCAGTCAATCAGTCGAGCAGTCTCTCAGCTTTCTTGAAGACGAAGCGAGTAAGGGGATTTCTAAAATTGAGATTGACGCAACGGATGGCAATCAAATCCATTCATACCTGTCACACTCTCTTGAAGAGTCTATTGAGAATCTAATGAACCTCTAGAATTTTCGAAGAATAGTGCTTTGAAGTGATAGGGCTTTTAAAAAAGGTTACGCATACCAGGCTTAAACGGTTTTATCCGAGTTAGGGTTATCTCTGATTTGGCAATGAAGATCATCTCTGGTTTAAAACGAAAATGGCTCCCAACTATATAACTAGTTAGGAGCCATTTTTTATTGAATCTAATCAACAAAGCCGTTGCTTATCGCGAATGCCGCTACTCTGGTGCTTGTTCAGCGGCTTGTTGCAACGTATAAGCGGTCGATGGATCAATCTCGTTAACCAGCTTCTCGACCTGCATGATCGCATCAACCGAAGTACTGCTTTTACGGTAGCTGAGATAAATTGGGCGATACCAATCTTCTACCCCTTTCACCTTATGCAGCTGACCCGAATCGATAAAAGGTTCAACCATAGAAACAGGTAAATACGCACTACCACCTTTCTCTAAGATGAAATCGAGGGCAATACGAGCCGTAGAGGTACGTAAATACGGAGCTGGAACTTTAGGGTGACGTTCTGCGTGTTCTGAACCGAAGCGCGTTCCCCAATCGACATACACATACTTATGTTGGAACACCGATTCCAGATCATCTTGCTGCGTTGATACCAACACCAAAACCAAATCAGCGACTTTTTTACAGTTTAGCTCTTCCGCTTTAATCTGATCGAAGGCGAAAGCCATATCTAAGGTTCGCTCTAGCAAATTACGGTTCAATTGCTCGCGCCCCATCACCTCAGCCATGAAACCATAACCACCAAAAGAATCGGTCACTACGCTTAAACAGTTTTGCAGATACGCATCCCAAATATTCGGAGTGCCACCTAGTGTTAACTGCAAGGCTTTTCCACTCTCTAACGACAGCTCAAACTTGGCTTGTTGTAAGGTGGATACCATCACTTCAGCATAACCAATCAAGCGCTCACCGGAAGAGGTAAGCTTGATGTTATTGCGGTCACGAATGAAGAGCTGAGTATCAAAATAGCCTTCAAGCTGTTTGATCCGCGCACTCACCGCTGCTTGTGTTAAATACAAGTTTTCAGCTGCGCGCCCAAAGTGGCGCACCCTTGCAACCTCAAGAAAGGTTCTAAATACTTTCACATCCATCAAAAATACATCTCTGTAATAAATCTGCTAACTAGCCGATCTAGGATTGTTTATCGTAAAGGCAAAAACGTTTTGTTTCCTATTTTAGCCTTTTAACAATATTTTCGCGTGAGCAATAAACACTAATTTCTATCTAACCACATTACTGAGGCTGATATGTCTGAGACCGAATTCCGACACGGAAAAAAACGTTTTTATGACACCATTAAATTCCCACGAGGGTTCGCTAAGTCAGGTGATTTTACTCTTTCAGAAGAAGAAATCCTAACCTTGTTTGGTGACACTATGCTTGCACTTGAGACTGGTGAACTAACACCGACCAATGCTGAAGAAAGACATTTCATCAAAGTATTGGCTCACCCTCATAAGGCTAAGTCCAAGTTAGACCGTGTTTGGTTGAAGTACATTCAACTGGCTCGTGGACGCCGTCGCTTTCATACCCTAAACGGCTGCAAACGCGGTGAAGTGCCTAGGGAAGAATACGAAAGAGAGTTAGTGTTAGAAGATTAGTAAAACTGCTCAAAGTGATACCTAATCACTTTGGGCTTTTTTTCATAGCATATTAGCGGCAACTTAAAACAAACACGCATCTTCTTCGTAATTAGTAAGTTTAGCCAACCTGTCCAGTTTTACCAATATTTATAGAAAATTCATAGTGATAGCTTTGAATAATCACTATTCTTAAATATACCCATGCTCATTCACGCCTGTCGGTGATACTTCCTCACTTTTTCTCCTCTTTCTTGCACGGCAGTGCCACATAAGCATCACTCTTTGATCATACGTCCATTGCACTCCTGACCATCCATCTATCCACTCAACCACTCAACAAAGCTTGTTGATCTTTCAGACCCTGAATCAAACCTACCTGACGATATATGACAAACGTATTAATCTTGTTTAACGCTACCAAATATCCATACAATAATTGTGCAAATTTGAGAGTTCTAGTCACAGATACGACGAAAAAAGCAAAAACTTGACCTAAAACAATAGCGGAATTTAATAACTTATTTTATAATGCGAATTAATGTTTCAGAACACTATAAAATTTTATTTCTAGGGGCAAAATCAATGAGACTTATTCCATTAAGCAACAAAGCTAAAGTAGGTAAATGGGCTGCTCGTCACATCGCAGATTCTATCAACAAATTCGCTCCTACTGCTGAGCGTCCATTTGTACTAGGTCTTCCTACTGGTAGCACACCTCTAACTACTTACGCTGCGCTAATTGAGCTACACAAAGCTGGCGAAGTAAGCTTCAAGCACGTTGTAACATTCAACATGGATGAGTACGTTGGTATCGACCCTAACCACCCAGAGTCTTACCGCACATTCATGCACGAGAACTTTTTCAACCACGTTGATATCCAAGCAAAAAACATCAACCTGCTAGACGGCAAGGCTGAAGACATCGATGCTCACTGTGCAGCATACGAAGAGAAAATCCGTTCATACGGCAAAATCAACCTGTTCATGGGCGGCGTAGGCATCGACGGTCACATCGCATTCAATGAGCCAGGTTCTTCTCTATCTTCACGCACTCGTATCAAAACATTGACTGAAGACACTCGTATCGCGAACTCTCGTTTCTTCGATGGCGACATCAACCAAGTTCCTAAATACGCACTAACTATCGGTGTTGCTACTCTTCTAGATTCTGAAGAAGTAATGATCCTTTCTCTAGGCCACAACAAAGCGCAAGCGCTTCAAATGGCTATCGAAGGTTCTGTAAACCACATGTGGACTGTTACCGCTCTACAGATGCACCGTAAAGCTATCATCGTTGCTGATGAGCCAGCTCAACAAGAGCTAAAAGTTAAGACTCTACGCTACTTCCAAGAGCTAGAAGCTGAGAACATCCAAGACCTATAATCGATTGTCTTGAATAGAAAGCCGTTTTTAATAGAAAAGCGTCTTGAATAGAAAAAGCCACTGAGTGTGGCTTTTTTTGTATCTGCTGCTTTTGTATTTGATAAGCGGGGAAAGTGTCGAGAGTTTTTGATAGACACAAAAACAACAAAGCGATTTCTCCAACGAGAGAAACCGCCATCATTTTAAGCTTTGGATTGAAACGAACGAACAGCTACAAGATATGTAGGATGTGAAACAAGATAAGCAGGACTGCAAACTAGAACTAAGAACTCAGTGCGTTATCTCGGCATAAGGTCGTGATAATGTCAGTGATAGCCAAAACGATCGTCGACTTCACTTTCTGATTGTGTCGACCCAAGAACATTTGAAGCATTGGGCCCGACATGGTTTCCACCATCTCCGAGTCATATTCGATAGGCATTATGCGTTGAATCGCCTGCACCTTGTTGAGCTCAAATATAACGTCGACTTCTGTGAAACTGGTGTCTTCACCCTGTATTTTCGCCCACTCTTTCAAGGTAACGAAAATCTCTAAATCATCGTAGAGCTCTTTACTGATCACACCAAGCCCTAATAGCAGCTTAGCGCGGATCATAATCTCGCCCAACGGACCGCCACTGTTGAGAAGTGGTTCAACAACAAATTTAATTGCCGTGTCGTCTTTCTTGAAAATGTTTTTTAATACGGCATCTACCGTGTCGTCCAATGCATCGTAAGCCGCCATTAGACAGGCGCTAGCGCTCTCAGCTTCAGATAGGGCTTCGAGTAATTCAGTTTCGTGGCTAGTTTGTATTGGCATAACGGCTCGACAATAAGAAAGTGCCACTGGTGTGGCACTTTGATGGTTTATCATTTCAATGCTAGATAAGCTTCTTCCGCTAGTTTAACAACTTCTGAGTCACTATTCAGCTCAGAATAATGCGCTAATGTCTCAGCAAACCCTTTTTCTGCGAACATTGCTTGAAGTTCAACCGCTTGTGGGTCGTCTTCATTCTTGTAATGGAACGCAGCTGCGATTGCTTTTACTAAGTGAACATTCGGTAGGCCGTACTCTAATGTGCCATTCAGAGGCTTAACTAGGCGGTCTTGTGGGCTCAGTTTACGAATTGGCTGACGACCAACACGGTCTACTTCATCACGTAGGAACGGGTTAGCAAAACGACCAAGAATCTTTTGGATGTAGGCAGCGTGAGCTTCTGGATCAAAGCCGTAACGCTTAATTAGAACCGCACCACTCTCTTCCATCGTTGCTGTTACTTCAGCTCGGATTACGTCATCTTCGATAGAGTCTTTGATTGTCTCGTGACCTGCAAGCACACCAAGGTATGCCGTTACCAAGTGACCCGTATTTAGCGTGAACAATTTACGCTCAACGAAAGCCATTAGGTTGTCAGTGCATTCCATACCTGGGATGTTTGGAATCTCACCCTTAAATTGTGTTTGATCTACGATCCACTCGCTGAACGTTTCAACGGTTACGGCTAGAGGGTCTGTTTCGCCCGCTTCTGCCGGTGGCACAATACGGTCGACCGCTGAATCAACAAAGCCAATGTGCTCTTCAGTGAAGGCTTTCATTTCATCAGAAAGGTGCTCTAACACTGCTGCTTTTAATTGGCTAGTACCGCGAACCATGTTCTCTGCCGCGATAATGTTCATTGGTGCCGTGTTGTTTGCTGCTGCACGCTTTTCAATGCCTTGAGCGATAGATTTAGAGATGATTTTAAGAACAGTAGGGCCAACGGCTGTCGTCACAAGATCAGACTCAGCGATGCAATCGACTACAGCGCTTGTCGCTGAGTTTACTGCTGTCACGTTCTTAACCACTTCTACAACACACTCTTCGCCAACAATCTTAACTGGGTATTCTTGGCGTTCAATTAACGCATTTACAACCGTTTCATTTACGTCAGCAAACGTAACCTTCATACCTGCATCAGAAAGAAGCTTACCAATGAAACCACGACCGATATTACCTGCACCAAAATGTAACGCTTTCATAATTTTGACCTTATAAATATTTGAATCTAGATAGCTAACGGCTCAACAACATGCCTTGACGACGTGCCCTAGGCATTAAGCAGTAAGCTATTCAGACTGAATCTTGTAAGAAAGATTAAGACCGAAATGAGGCCAGTAGGGGGATACTGGCCTCCTTCACTCAGGAGCTTGACTAGAGCTTTTTAGTTTCCGTTGAGAATACGTAGAACATCAGCAGGGTTTGTTGTGTTCTGTAAGCATTCCACAGCTTCTTCATCATCGAGTGAATTGGTAATAGCCATCAGCACCATGTTGTGCTCATCGCCTTGTGCGGCAATACCGATAACCATCTTCGCGATATCATCTTCATCTTCGCCCCACTGAATACCTTCAGGGTACTGACAGAAAACAATGCCGGTTTTTTGTACATATTGTTTCGCTTCGATTGTGCCGTGTGGCACAGCGATAGACTCACCTAGGTAAGTAGACACAAGCTCTTCACGAGCAAACATGCCGTCTACGTATTCCGGTGATACGTTGCCAAGTTTTACTAATTGTTCGCCAGCAAACTTGATTGCGTCTTCTTTCTGAGTCGCTTTTAGGCCAAGGAAGATGCTGTCGTCAGTAAGTGCAAGCTTGTTGCCTTCTTGTGCTGCAGCTGCAGCAGGCGCCGGAGCTTCTACTTTCGCTTCACCACTTTGAGCATCGACAAGCTCAGCAACTAGTTGGTCGTATACGCCGCCGTCTAGGAAGTTGCTTAGAGACATATGCATCGCACCTGGCACAGTGCTACGAGCACGGTCTGTTAGGTCTTTATGCGTAATAACGATTTGCGAATCAGCCGGTAGGTTGTTGATTGCGTAGTTGGTCACTTCAATGTCTAGGCCAGCTGTTGCTACTTTTTTACGAAGTAGACCAGCACCCATTGCACTTGAACCCATACCCGCATCACACGCTACATAAACAGCTTTAACATCCGCTAGGTTTACATCAGCGCCTGATGCTGCACCTTTAGAAGACGCTTTCATGTCTTTCATCTGTGCAGACGCTTTTTCTAGTGAGTCTTCGTCATCACCTTGAGCTGAAGTCTTAAGTAGGATTGACGCTACAACAAACGATACTGCCGTTGCTGCGATAACCGATAGAATCACGCCGATGTAAGAGCCTTTAGGTGTCATCAACAAGATAGCGAAGATAGAACCTGGTGATGCTGGAGAGATAAGGCCAGAATCGAACACTACGTTAGTGAATACACCCGCCATGCCACCTGCAATTACAGCAAGGATTAGACGTGGGTTCATTAGAACGTAAGGGAAGTAAATTTCGTGGATACCACCTAGGAAATGGATGATAGATGCACCAGCAGCAGACTGCTTCGCGCTACCTTTACCAAACACCATGTAAGCAAGCAGAAGACCAAGACCCGGACCTGGGTTTGCTTCGATTAAGAAGAAGATTGAACGACCAATCTCTTCAGATTGCTGGATACCTAGTGGAGAGAAGATACCGTGGTTGATTGCGTTATTTAGGAATAGAATTTTCGCAGGTTCAACAAAAATAGATGCTAGAGGTAATGCACCTGCTTCTACCATTGCGTTTACGCCAGCAGCAAGTCCGCCAGATAGAATCTTAACCGCAGGACCAATCACGATGAACGCGATGATCGCACAGATCATGCCGATGATACCCGCAGAGAAGTTGTTCACTAGCATTTCGAAACCACTCTTCACTTTACCGTGAACAGCTTCATCGAATTTCTTAATTGCGATACCACCTAGTGGACCCACAATCATTGCACCCATGAACATTGGGATATCAGTACCAACGATAACACCCATTGTCGTGATGGCACCCACTACCGCACCGCGGTCACCACCAACCATTTTACCACCGGTGTAACCAATCAATAGTGGCAATAGGTATGTAATCATAGGGCCAACCATTGATGCTAACGTTTCGTTAGGCCACCAACCGGTTGGGATGAATAGTGCAGTAATGAAACCCCACGCAATAAATGCGCCGATGTTTGGCATTACCATATTGGATAAGAAACGACCAAAGTTTTGAACCTTAATCTTTGCTTCTGGTGATAACATAGGTAGAACCCCGTAATGTATTGGTTGGTCAAATGACCGAAAGTGTGTACTCAAAAGTCGATTAAAATGTATCACAACATTTCCAAAATGCACCTTAGCCCAACTTTCGTGACAACCATCACACACGAAAAACACTTTAGGGTTAACAAGAGCACTTTAGATCACAAAAACACCATGAATTTAAATTACAAAGCCAAATTAATGAGAATAAATATCATTAACACAAGATCTAGATCACGCTTTATTTTGTAATACTTAAAAATAAATAGTGATCAAAATCACACTTAATAAAATATAGCATCTAAGATCTATATAAACCGTATAAAAGAACATCGTGTCACGTATAGAAAATATGCACCCAGATGAGCAAAATCGCTAATTGTGTAATTTAATTACAAAAATAACCACATTTCCCACAAAATCAAAACCAGACATGACTTTCTACTAAAAACATAGACCAGTGAGCTGCAGTTGGCATTAGTAGATGTGATATGGTATTCACCAGTGCTATCACATCATGTATCTCTCCAAAACCCATCAGCGGATCACTCTGCTATTTGAGAAAAGACTATGTCAGACAAAATTTCCACATCCGCACTCGCTAAACAAAAAGGCATAGAAGCTAAAACTTTATTTAGCGATCTAAAAACAGCGGGTTATATCGTGCGCTCACAGGAGCGCTGGGTTCTTACAGAACGAGGCGAAAGCTTTGGTGGGGAATATGTCGAACATAAGAAGTTCGGTGTCTTTATTGTCTGGCCAGAGAAACTGCTTATCGATTTGGATTCATTCTCAGGAAACACATTGACCGCCACTCAGCTCGGCGGTGCCTTTCAACTCAGCGCAAAGAAAATCAACTTATTGCTCAATGAGCTTGGCTGGATAACAAAAGAAGACGACGGCTGGCACGTCACCTCTACAGGCTTAAAAGCCGGTGGTGAACAAAGAGAAGATAAAGCGACTCAAAACTTATTCGTGGTTTGGCACGACTCACTGGTTCGCAATAAACGTTTGAAGCAGTCTGTTGTTGAATTCCTAGGGCATGATGCTGAAAGCCACTCTACTGATGTGTCATTTTCCAGCTTTCGTCAAAAATTCGAAGCGAAGCACCGAAGCTTAGATGGGCATTATGTTCGTTCAAAGGGAGAGCTGATCATCGATAACTGGCTTTATATGGCAGGAGTGGTTCATGCGTACGAGCGTCCGCTGCCGATATCAAAAGAAGTAATGAGCGATTTCTACCTGCCAAGCGGCAAGGTATACATTCAGTTCTGGGGAACAGATTCAGGCCCTATAGAAGAAGACAAACGAAATGCGACCAAGAAAATTTACCAAGAGCACGGTTTTAGCTTGATTGAACTTAACCCTGAAGATATCCCAAACCTCGACAGCGTACTTCCCTCTTTATTACGCCAATATGGAATCAAAGCGTACTAACTGGCTGATTGTCGAAAACCAACACACATCCAGATCACACTAATTAAATCATTATGGATGTTATTAACCATAGTGATTTGATGTGTTCGCTATTTTTCCCGAGCCAATCTTCTATTATCTTACACCCATCGACTTGAGCTACCGCAGATACTCGATTTATGGGGGCATGTTCGATAGCCATTTAAGCGTTAGGTCTTTTAGAAATTGACGGTTCTAGCAACGATTTTGATAGAGATACTGCCTAAATGCGTTATCCGTTTATTGTTGACGTTACCGAACATAAAACCCTACAACATTTATTATTGATAGATATTAGGATTCAACATGACTCATCCAATCATTACTGATCTAAACACTCGTTACACAGCTAAAAAATACGATGCCGACAAACGCATCTCTGCGGAAGACATGGAAGTAATCAAAGAAGCACTTCGTTTATCAGCTTCTTCTATCAACTCTCAGCCTTGGAAATTCATCATCATTGAGAGCGACGCAGCAAAACAACGTTTCCACAATACTTTCGAGAACATGTTCCAGTTTAACCAACCACATGCGAAAGAAGCGTCACACACGATCCTGTTTGCTCACGATCCTAAATACACTAAAGAGAAATTCGCGAAGCGTGCTGATACAGAAGTAAGTTCTGGTCACCTACCTGCTGAAATGTACGAGCAATTCTTAGGTGCTTACGCATTCGCAGAAATGAACACAGACGAAACGGGTTTCAACGGTAACTGGACTAAGTCTCAAGTGTACATCGCACTAGGTAACACAATGCACACACTGGCTCGTCTTGGTATTGCATCAACACCGATGGAAGGCGTAGATGCCGCTATGATCGGCGAAGAGTTTGCTGACGAACTGGAAGGTCACGTTGTTGATGTAGCACTGGCTATCGGCTACCACAAAGACGGCGAAGACTACAACCACGGTAAACCAAAAGCGCGTCTAGCGCTTGATGAAGTGGTTACTACGCTTTAATAGCTCGTATTTATTAGTGGCTTCAAAGCACTAATAGGTCTAGTTAATTTTAATAAAGCTAATAGCTTTAACAGTTAAATCACACTGCCTTATTTGGCCAGACGCTCGTCTGGCCTTTTTTGTATCTGTTATTTATCCAAGCAACTACTAACTACCAATTACCAACCACTTAGTCATAAAGACACACTGCGTTTATTTTGATTACACAAAATACAATGTCATAAAGACACACTGCGGCGATTAAAAACCAAACAAACACCATAAAAACAAATACTTAAAAACATGGCACAACTAGTGCAATGAGAGCCTTAGATATTTAAATAAGGTATTATCATTATGACTATTCACGTTAAATCAAATGTTCATTGGGTCGGCGTCCACGATTGGGAAACCGAGCACTTCCACGGTAAGGAATACCACATGAACAAAGGTACCAGCTATAACTCGTACCTGATCCGTGAAGAGAAGACAGTGCTTGTCGATACTGTCGATCATCGCTTTACTGAACAATTCCTTGCAAACCTAGAGATGGAAATCGATATCAACGAGATCGACTACATCATTTGTCAGCATGCAGAAGAAGATCACTCAGGCGCCCTCTCTGCGCTACTGGCTAAAATTCCGAACACGCCTGTTTACTGTACGGAAGCGGGAGTGAACTCCATCGTTGGTCACCACCACCAACCAGACTGGAACTTCAGAACCGTCAAAACCGGTGACACTCTTGACGTCGGTAACGGAAAACAACTGATCTTCGTAGAGATGAAAATGCTGCACTGGCCAGACTCAATGGCAACATACCTCACTGGTGATGAAATCCTGTTTAGTAACGATGCTTTCGGCCAACACTATTGCGACGAGAACCTATTCAATGACCAACTAGACCAAGTAGAGCTGCATGACCAATGTCTGCGTTACTTCTCGAACATCCTGACGCCTTTCGCGCCTTTGGTGAAAGCGAAGATAGAAGAAGTCCTGAGTTTAGGCGTGCCAATCGATGTGATTGCGACTTCTCATGGCTGTATTTGGCGTGACAACGCGACGCAAATTGTTGAGCAATATTACGAGTGGTCTAAAGCCTACAAAGAAGATCGTATCACCATTGTCTACGACACCATGTCCAATAACACTCGTATGATGGCTGACGCAATCGCAAAAGGTATCCGTAAAGGCAGCCCAGAAACAGCCATCAAGGTCTTCAATATCTCTAAGCACGATAAGAATGACATCCTTGCCAATATCTTCCGTTCAAAGGGCGTGCTTGTTGGATCATCGACCATGAACAATGTGATGATGCCGCAAATCGCCGCGCTACTTGAAGAAGTACACGGCCTGCGCTTTGCAGAAAAAAGAGCCGCAGCATTTGGTTCTTCAGGGTGGACTGGCGGCGCGGTAAAACGCATCGACGCTCGCTTACGTGAAGCCAACTTCGAAGTGAGCGCACCTCAGCATATTCACTGGAAACCAGATACAGACGCACTTCGCCAATGTATTGATTACGGAATGACACTTGCTGAAGTTTGGCGTGTAAATCCAGACGAAGTCAGCGCACCAAAGCAAGTATCACGCAATGTTACACCGCTTGAAGCCACACCAGCACCGGCAAACACCACTGCCGAGCTCAAAGACACGACAGAGCAGGAAACAGAAGTAGCTCAAGATAAGTCAAACCACAGCGCAGATTGCACTTGCTGGCGCTGCACAGTGTGTGAATGGGTGTACGACCCACAATTGGGTGAACCCTACCAAGGCGTTGAACCAGGAACACCTTGGGCACAAGTGCCGGATGACTTCCTTTGCCCAGAATGCCATTTAGGCAAAGAAGTATTTGTGGAGAAGTAGCATGTCGAACATTGTGATTGTGGGTGGCGGTTTCGCCGCCCTACAAACCATAAAGATGGTACGTAAAATTGACCAAGATATCGCGATAACCATGATCACGGCAGATGCGGGAGTTGAGTACAGTAAGCCGAATCTTTCACACGTATTCAGCCAGGCTCAAACACCACAAGCCTTAGCCGTTAATAACGCTCAGCAATTAGCAGAGCAGTACAACGTAGTCGTCAAAACCAAGGCTTTAGTCAGCGAAATCGATACCAAGCAGCAGTGTGTTCGTGTTGATGGACAAACTATCCATTATTCGAAGTTGGTATTAGCAACGGGCGCGACGCCTTTTATACCACCAGCGGAAGGGCTTAAACGCAGCGCGACCATTACGTTAAATAGTTTGGAAGAGTTCGAGAAACACAAAGCTCAGATCGATGACGCTCAACGCATCACCGTAATGGGGGGAGGCTTGATTGGGGTAGAGCTCGCATTCGACCTTCAAACTGCGGGCAAAGATGTCACGATTATCGAACCTGCAAGTTATCTGTTGAATAGCCTTGTGCCACCTTTCGTTTCGCTTGAGTTGGAAAGGGAACTGACAAAAGCGGGGGTTACCGTCGAAACCGACTCTGCGATTTGCCGAGCGACTTACCTGTCTGATGGAGTTAGGCTACAAACCACCTCTTCTCGGCTAATACGAGCAGATACCGTGATTGCTGCAGCAGGATTAAAGCCAAACACGGCTTTAGCTACCCAAGCGGGATTAGAGGTAAAGAGAGGAATTGTGGTCGATGAAACCTTACAAACCAGCGCCAACAATGTGTATGCGATTGGTGATTGCGCTGAAATTGAAGGTTGTGTGATGGCCTATTTGCAGCCAGCAATCTTGTCGGCAAACGTGTTGGCGAAGCAGCTGACTAAGGATAAAGGAGAGATCAAAGTGGGCGAAGCAAAGCTCAGCTTGCCTCATATGATCACCAAGGTGAAAACACCGAGTTATCCTATTCAGCTCGCAGGGCGCGATATTCACACTGCTCAGAGCTGGGAAACTCGATTCGACCCGAAAGGTATTATCGCTAAAGGCTTCAATGAAGATGATCAGTTGGTTGGATTCATTGTCACTGGAGAACACAGCAAAGCCGCGTTCCCTCTTCTTAAAGAGCTACAAGCAAGCTCACCCGCATAAGTTCTAGAGGCGCTAATACAAAAAAAGCCAGTCAACAGACTGGCTTTCTTGTATTCATCTTAGTGCGATTAGCTCATCGCATTTAAGCACAGGCGAACATTAACCGATAAACGAGATGTAACCTTGAAGGATGATCAGGTTAACGATATCGATAAAGAAGGCACCAACGATTGGCACAACCATGAAGGCTTGTGGCGACGGACCGAATCGGTTCACCAAAGAACCCATGTTCATTACCGCTGTTGGTGTTGCACCTAGGCCGAAACCACAGTGACCACCCGCCATAACCGCTGCGTCGTAGTTAGAACCCATTACTTTGAACGTCACAAAGTAAGAGAAGATACCCAACACCACAGCCTGAACCGCAAGGATAACCAAGAACGGAATCGCAAGGTCAAAGATGTTCCAAAGCTTAAGGCTCATTAGCGCCATGGCTAAGAACAGTGACAATGACACCGTACCAAGAATATCGACCGTTTCGCTGTCAGTCTTATGCAGTTTAGTCACTTCAAAAACGTTAGTGATGAACACACCGATAAACAACGCGTAAACGAAGTCAGGAATCATCAACCAAGAAATTTCAAAAGTCGCCACCCACTCTTCTAGGTATTTCGCCCCCGAGATACAGATAAGAAGAATGAACAATACTTCAATCACCTTCTTCGCTGTTACTTTGTCTTCTTCATACTCGTTGTAAGTAACAAGTTCAGGAAAACGCTCGTGGGTTTGTGTGCCAGTGCCGTACTCAGATTCAAGCTGGTTTTTATCAATCAGCTTTTGTGCTACTGGGCTACCGATAATACCACCGATAATCAAACCAAACGTCGCTGAAGCCATCGCGATTTCTAGAGTATTGGCAATGCCAAACGTGTCTGAAAAAGTTTGAGACCAAGCTGCGCCCGTGCCGTGACCACCCGAAAGCGTGATAGATCCAGCAATCAAACCCATTAAGGGTTCAAGGCCTAGTGCCGTCGCAAGTGTTACGCCTACACCGTTTTGGATAATGATGTAAACCGAAGCCACCCCTAAGAATAGGAATACCTTAGCACCACCTTTTATCAGCTGCGTGTAGTTAGCCGCAAGGCCGACCGTTGCAAAGAACATCAACATAAACGTGTTCTGCAGGGGCAAGGAAAACTCAAGATCAAGGCCGTTAAAGTGCAGGGCTGTAATAGCAAAAGCGACAATCAAGCCGCCGACAATGGGCTCTGGAATATTGTACTTTTTGAGAACCGGAAGCTTTGCATTGACGAAATGACCTAGAAACAAAACACTAATCGCGATTAGGAAGGATTCTAGTGGTCCAATTGAAATTAATTGATTCATATAACCTCTATTTTTTTACGTTCTCATCTTCCTTAATGAGTCTAGTTTTATCTGTAATTATCTGTGCTGCTCTACCTATATTTATACAAACTGGAGAGAAATTGTAGATTCGAAAAGCGAACACATTACTGCGTTCACTTAGTGCCATGTTAGTGACACGTTAACTTTTATAGGAGATAAAAGGATTTGTGACAACAATCACCTCCAAAAAGTTGATAACGGCGTGAGTATCCTTGCCGCTGACTCTGCTTTTTTAATACCTAAAAAAGCAAAAAGGAGCTATTGCTAGCTCCTCTTTCATCACCATCACTGGTAATTAGAATTTTTTCGGTGCGTAACCAGTCATAACCTCAATGCGAAGCTCTTTACCGATCTTCGTCATTGGGTGAACAATTACGAGCCCTTTTATCGACTTCTTAAGTTTACCCATATCTGCTTGCTCAGCTTTTGTAATCTCACGGCTAAATGGCATATCAACCAAAGACTTACGCTCTTGATTTACATCGAAGCTTTCTTTGTGTTTCAACTGAGCAATTTTCTTGGTTAGCTTCTTAATCTCGTCTTCAAATTGACGAACAACAGGACGATCATTACGAGTTTTAGCAGCCGCTAACTTGTTGCGACATTTGTCTAGACGGTTGTTAATTTGTTGAAGTTCGTTTTTAACACTCATAATAATTTCCTAAGATTTAACAAGCCAATTCGGATTGGGGCGCGGAGTATAGCACAAGGGTTCACTTGAACCGAAATTTATCTATCAATTACCAACAGAAACGAATCACATCAACGCTGGTCATTCAGCTCGCCAATTCTTTGTAGCCGAACCTCAAAGCGGGTCACTCATTAATCAGCGAGTGTCGACTTCAAAAATTGCTGTCCTCGATGCTTCAAAATTCAGTCTAAACTTGTAATCTAACCATCGTAATTAACTCAATTAACTCAATTAACTTAAACGGCTTAAACAGCGTAAGGTACATAACTTGGATCGCGTAACTTGAGTTACATGACTTAGGGGTATCACCTTAACACCGAGCCTGAATCGCAGCATAATCACAAGGATAGCCGATGACATTATTGAAACGAACACTGACCTACAGCCTAGCCCTTAGCTCAGCGTTTGCCGCCACTTATGCATCTAGTGAACAAACAACCCAAAATAACCTGATCGTTGAGTTCTCTTCACCACAAAATACTGAAGAAGAACAGCTCAAACGTGAAATTCAAAACAGTGGCGTCAATGACACTGTGATTGACCTGTCAAACCAACTCTTCATGTTTGAAAAGCCATTAACCATTCAATACGGCGGGGAAGAAGGTCCACTCTACGATCCACAAACGCATCAAGTGCTTATCCCGTATAGCTTCTACTCTGAGTCGCTTAATTACTTTGAAAAGAATCAATACGAAAAAGAGTATGGAAAGACCGCGCAAACTGGTGCTATCGATACCTTGCTTCATACTCTACTGCACGAAGCTGGGCACGCTTATATCGAAGACCAGAATATTGCCATACTGGGCAAAGAGGAAGATGCCGTTGATAACCTCGCGACAGTGCTTTTACTTAACTATGTAGAACATGGAGGTGATGCCGCAATCAGCGCCGCTGACATGTTCGCTTTCGAGTCAGAAGACCGCCCTGAGTATTACGACTTGGGTGAATACATTGATGAGCACAGCTTTGATCTACAGCGTTACTTCTCCACGTTATGCTTGGTGTATGGCAGCGATCCTGAAGCCCACAAGAACTTGCTCGATGAAGTGGAAAACGACTATTTGAAAGATAGGAAAGAGTTCTGTGTGGAGCACTTTGATGTCATCAATGCCAACTGGCACCGTTACCTAAAAGAGAACGACGAGAGCTAATGGTTTAACCTTCTCTATTGGTCTTCTTCAATAACAAGCGGCTTAGTGTTTTTCTAAAGCCGCTCTCAGTAATCTTTAAATCCAATGTTTGAAGTGGAATATATCTGAGGCCTTAAACCAGAGTCCTTAAACCAGAGACCTTAAACCTTCACTTTATACTTCAGGTCTTGCGCTTCATCACCGGTCATGCCTCGAAATCCCCAACAGTGTGCAGGCTGTTCCTTGATGGTTATTTCGATATCAATAGGAGAGATAGCTAACTGCTTCTCTATCTCAGAAAATATCTTCTTAATTAAGCGCTTCTTGGTATTGACCGCTCGACCTTCCATCATATTGATCTCTATAACGGTATAGGCTTCTGTTCTTCCTTCTGGATAAAAGAAATCATCTCGCTCCAATGGCACAAATCGATGCGCTCGCTTGTCATCGGGTAAACCCATTTCACTGTTTAAGCACTGTTGCAACACATTAGAGAGCTGCAACTTAATTGGATTCAAGCACTCTTTGATACCATATATAACAATCATGACCATTCCTTTGATGCGATGTCAGGTAAAGAAGAAGGTTAGATAGAAGCATCGTCTGGCGACTACCCATCCGCTTACTATTCGTACATATATTACCTAATGACGCGTATGAAAGAAGGTAAAAACAATGAATTTATGAGCATGTGCAACAAAAAATCATCTGCTTTGGCTCATGTCTGTAGCTCATCACCCAATAACAACAACCACAATCAATTGATCGAACACCACCGAGTCCACGTATATCTTCTCAAATTACATTTGAACTAAGGAGTGCTATGTGCCGAATTCATCGAGCCAGACCACACGGACAGACGCCGAACCAGAGACACTCGTAGAGTCTTCTCTCGAGCTCGCCGTATTTCCCCTTCCGATATTCCTTCTGCCCGGAGGTCGCCAGAGGCTACGCATCTTTGAACCAAAATATCTTGCTATGGTTGCACATGCGGCCCAAGGAGGTGGGTTCATTATTGCCACCCAAGACAGCACCAACTCTGAACATCTCAGTTCTTGGGGAACCAAAGTGTCCATCGTTGATTTCAATATGTCTGACGACCAAATTTTGGAAATCGATGTCGAAGGTCAACAACTGGTTCAGCTTCACGGATCATTTCGAGACGACGATGACCTGATTAAAAGCCAGTTCAGGTTGTTACCTCATTGGCCAGATCTAGAATGCAAAGTACCGAACGTATTTACTGCATTCTTAGTACAGCTGTTTCGAGACCACGATTCAATCAGAACGCTCTACCCCACTCCAGACTTCGAAAGTCCACGATGGATCTGTGCGCGATTACTCGAAATGATGCCTATCCCATTGGAAAAGAAAACAGAATTTACCGAACCCGCTAGCTTTCCTTCTTTAGTTCCTTTTTTGAATCAAATCATTACGGGGCAATAAGCACTTTTCTTCACTATAATTTTGTATAGTGGAAATTAATTTAAATTAAAGTGATCCCGACCTTCTCCTTTCACGTAGTGCCACTCAAATTCGCATGATGGTTAAGTACTATGCAAGCCGAAAGCAGAAGTTCAGGGAACGGCAAGGAGCATGTCATTATCCCCGACAACAAACTACCTAATGAAAATAAGGTACCTACAGAGCTCTCAAGCTGGTTGATTTTGGTTGGTTCAGACCGAGACAAACAAGCCTTCACCTGTTTGTTCAAGTTCTTCGCACCTAAGATCAAGCGTTTTGGAATCAGCAAGTTGGGCAGCGAAGCTGCTGCAAACGAGCTAGTTCAAGACACGATGACTAACGTTTGGAAGAAAGCGCATCTCTACAACGAAGAGAAAGGCGCTGGGACTACTTGGGTCTACACCGTGATGCGAAACGCTGCTTTCGACATGCTACGAAAGGTAAAAGCTAAAGCAGAGCAAACCATCGCTGACGACATTTGGCCAATAGATGCAATGGTCGCGGAATCTCAAAGTGATGAATTACCGTTTGGTGATCATTTGATGAGCCGCCATGTAATGACTCAAATAGAGAAGTTGCCTTTGGCTCAGAAAACGATTGTTAAAGGCGTTTACTTTCAGGAGTTGTCACAAGAGCAACTCGCTCAACAACTTGGCGTCCCACTTGGAACCGTGAAATCACGTCTAAGACTCGCTTTAGCCAAACTTAAGGTTCACATGGGGGAACAAGATCATGATTAAACATCACCCAAATGCCGCAATTTTGAAAGATTTTGTCGATGGCACACTCGCAGACTCAGTTTCTTTGATTGTCTCTAGCCATGTAGAACTGTGTCAACACTGCCAACAACAAGTAAGCATGCTGACGGCGCAAGCTGCTAACTCAGTCTTTGAAAGCGATACATCTGCCTTTGAAAGTGATACCTCAGGGCTTCAACTTTCTGACAGCGAAATGGATGCGTTCTTATCCGATGATGGGGAGTTTGATTTTGATGCGATTGCTCAAATCACTGCTGATTCATCTCAAGCTATCGAAGTGACACCCGAAGTTCAGCAAGTTACGGTTGCAGACACCACGTTCACTATTCCTCGCGCGTTGAATTCAGTGGCGAGAAAAGACTGGATGAACTTAGGCAAAATTTCACGCGCAAGACTCGATTTTGACGACGAAGCACACCACACCAGCTTGCTGCACATCGACAAAGATGGACAAGTGCCTTGCCACACCCACAAAGGCTTTGAGATTACGCTTCTTTTAGAAGGCAGTTTCGAAGACGAAATGGGCGTCTACAACAAAGGCGACTTCATCTGGTTAGATGGTGACCACACCCATCAACCAGCCACCAAAGAAGGTTGTGTGTGTTTAACTGTTTCAAGTGATGCGCTTTACTTCACAAAAGGTGTGAGCCAGTTATTCAACCCACTGGGTAAATACATTTATTAGATTGAAAAGATTTACCGGGTACGTCACAAGACTCATAGAGTTGGCTAGTAAGCAAAGTAAAAACCGAACTAAAGTAATGTTTAATAAGCAACAAAACACACAATATAAGAATAACAACGAGCAATGAGCGTAAGGAATTGACCAATGGATAAAAAAATAAAAATAGGCATTAGTGCATGTGTCGCCGGTCATAAAGTTCGGTTCGATACTGGTCATAAACGTTCGCGCTTCTGCACCGACGATCTTGCAGATTACGTAGAGTTGGAACCTGTTTGCCCAGAGATGGGCATTGGGCTTCCAACGCCTCGACCAACCATTCGCCAAGTTCGTCAGCAAGACAATATCATTCACGTTTCTAGACCTGACGGTTCTGGTGATGTGACCAATGATCTGATCGAGTTTGGACAAAACTATTCAAAGAGCAACCAGCACATCGCAGGATTCATTGTGTGTCAAAAAAGCCCAACCTGCGGTATGGAAAGAGTAAAAGTGTACCACCACCACGGTCGCGGCTCTGAATCGACAGGCGTAGGCATGTTCACCAAACAAGTGATGGAAGGCAACCCATTACTTCCAGTTGAAGAGAATGGTCGCCTCAATGACCCTATTTTACGCGAAAACTTCATGACACGTGTCTTCACTTATCAGAAGTGGCTCAACCTTGTTGACGAAGGCGTAACTAAACACAAGCTGATTCAATTCCACAGCGCTCACAAGTACTTAGTAATGTGTCACCACATTGAAGGCTATAAGAAACTTGGGAAATTATTAGCAAGCAACGATCTTGAAATCGATGAGTTGGCAAAACAATATATTGAAGGCTTGATGACGGCATTATCTCACCACGCGAACCGTGGTAGCCACGCCAATACTCTGCATCATTTGCAAGGTTACTTTAAGAAACAATTGAGTAGCGCGCACAAGCAAGAGCTTACCAATCAGATTTCATCATTCAGAGAAGGTCTTGTTCCTCTGTTAGTTCCACTAACACTGATTAACCACTACTTGATGGAATATCCAAACGAGTACCTTGAATCACAGGTTTACCTAAACCCGCACCCACAAGAACTTAAGCTGAGATACGGATATTGAGCGACATTCTATGGATAAGACGAGACCTGAGGATTCACGATAACCCAGCGCTCGTCGCGGCAGTTGAAAACGGCGTCTCTATCGCCGTTTTTATTTCAACGCCACAGCAATGGCAGCAACACCACCTTGCGCCAATCAAAGCCGATTTAATCTATCGTCACCTGCAGCAACTTGAATCCCAACTCGCTGAATTTGGGATCGATCTTTTGCACCTCAAAGCCACAGACTTTGACGACCAAGCCGCACAACTCACTCATCTATACAAACAGCTTGATGCGACGTGTGTTTACGCAAATTCTGAGCCTGAAGTAGACGAGCAGTTACGTGACAAACGCTTAATCGCTAGCGGTATAAAACTGAAGATAACCGACTGCGATACGATTCTGCCATTAGGTAGCGTGCTGAATAAACAAGGTGAGATGTTCAAGGTTTTCACACCTTTCAAAAACGCATGGTTAAAAGAAGTGCAAGCGAAAGGCATCATTTGCAGCCACGCTCCAGTGCATTCAACAGGATCAGCGCAAGCAGGTTCATCTGAAACGGATTCGCTTCAGAATCCATCACAACTGAAACAATCGTTAAGTGGTTTTTCTGGCGAGTACGATTTCGACTTTCCGCGTACCGATTCAGAGCGTTGGCCACTAAGCCAAGACGTGCTTGAGAGCGTGATCCCCAATTTCTTAGCCAATAAAGTTAACGACTATTCTCGCCTTCGAGACATTCCCTCGATAAAAGGCACGTCTGGACTATCCCCTTATTTGGCGATTGGCGCTGTAAGCCCACGTTGGTTAGCGATTCAGTTGATACAGCAACAACCCGATTTGTTGTTTGACACACAACTGCCAGCCTTTTCTTGGCTTAATGAATTGATTTGGCGAGATTTTTATAAGCATTTGATGTTCCATCATCCTAAGCTGGTTAAAGGTGCGAACTTTCAGCAGAAATACAACGGCTTAGATTGGTATCACGACAACCCTAGCTTCAAGGCGTGGTGCGAAGGAAAAACCGGATATCCATTGGTTGATGCAGCAATGCGTCAATTAGTTGAGACAGGCTGGATGCACAACAGGCTAAGAATGGTGGTGGCAAGCTTCCTAACCAAGCACCTGCTGATCGATTGGCGTTGGGGTGAGCGTTTCTTTATGTCGCACCTTATCGATGGTGATTTCAGCGCGAATAATGGTGGCTGGCAGTGGGCTTCAAGTACTGGCTGTGATGCTCAACCCTACTTTCGAATTTTCAATCCGATCACTCAGAGTGAAAAGTTTGATCCAAAAGGAATTTTTATTCGTAAGTACATACCAGAGCTGCAAAATATCCCAGATAAACATGTGCATTTCCCACATGACTTTATCACTAAAAACGGAATAGACAGCGAATACTGGCAACCCATCGTTGAGCACAAAGAAGCACGATTGAGAGCCTTAGCCTTCTTCAAATAATTAGAGTGAATATTATGGATAACTCTCTATGGCTTGATAACTTTCTCAACATGTATCGAGAACTCGGAACCGACAATTTCGACGTGCTTAAGACGGTTTATCACCCTGATATTGAATTCCAAGACCCGCTGCATCATGTCAGCGGTATTTCGGCGCTTACGCACTACTTCGAGAACCTCTACACCCAGGTAACGAGCTGTTACTTTCATATCGAACACACTTTCGAAGTGAACGACGAAGCTTCGGTGTATTGGACGATGCAATTTTCTCATAAGCAGCTGAACGGTCAAAAGCCAATCGAAGTACAAGGACACAGCCACCTTAAGATGCTCGACGGCCAAGTGGTTTATCACAGAGACTATCTTGATGTCGGCTCTATGTTGTACGAACACATTCCAGTTCTGGGCTGCGCCATCAAATCCATCAAAAAGAGAGCGAGCCAATAATGCATATTATGATCACAGGCGCGACCTCAGGTATCGGCCAATCACTGGCTATCGATTACGCTCAACAAGGGCATCAGGTGATTACGTGTGGCCGTAACCCAGACAAGCTGCAAGCCTTAGTTGATTCTCACGAGACAGACATCGCGCATTCATCCATTACGCCGCTCTGTTTCGACTTAACCGATTACCATAACTTCCCAGAGCTCGACCAAGACAAGCCGCTCGATCTGCTGATTTTAAATGCGGGTGATTGTGAATACATCAACGACCCAGTGAATTTTGATGCTGAGCTTTTCGAGCGCGTCATCAACATCAATCTAATTTCAATTGGCTACGCCCTTAAAGCCTGGCTAAAAAACATTAAGCCGGGCGGCCGTTTGGTTTTAGTAAGTTCCAGCGCCAGCTTTTTACCTTTGCCAAGAGCCGAGGCTTATGGCGCTTCAAAGGCAGCCCTCACCTACTTAGGCAGAACACTGTCGGTTGATCTGGCCGAGCACAATATTCATGTCTCAATTGTGCACCCAGGCTTTGTTGAAACGCCATTAACCGAGCGAAATACCTTCTCTATGCCTATGATTATTAGTAGTGAGGCCGCAACTCAGCGAATCGTAAATGGTATTGCTCAAGGAAAGAGTGAAATCGATTTCCCAAGACGATTCATCATGTTGATGAAGCTACTAAGAATGCTTCCAACTCCAGTTTGGCAAAAACTCGCTTCAAGGATGGTATAACAATGAAGAAAATCGCCATTATTGGGTCAGGTATCTCTGGACTCACTTGCGCACACATATTAGATAAGCACCACGACGTGACCGTATTCGAAAAGAACGATTATGTTGGGGGCCACACCGCGACCGTTGATATTGAACATCAAGGCTCGGCGTTTTCGATAGATACTGGCTTTATCGTATTTAACGATCGAACCTACCCAAACTTCAATCAGCTACTCGAACAACTCGGTATTGAAAGGCAACCTACCGAGATGAGTTTCAGCGTCCACAACACCACCACTAAGTTTGAGTACAACGGTCACAGCATTAATTCGTTGTTTGCTCAGCGAAGCAATATTTTCAAACCTCAGTTCTGGTCTTTAGTGTCAGACATTCTCAAGTTCAACAAACTGTGTAAGGCTCAGTTTGAAAGCAATGAATTCACACCAGACGTTACCCTTGGCAGTTTCCTACGCGATAATCAATTTTCCGATTTTTTCAGCCAGCACTATATCCTACCGATGGGCGCAGCAATTTGGTCGACAAGCTTAGAGGAAATGGAAGAATTTGAGCTTAAATTCTTCATTCAATTCTTCTACAACCACGGGCTACTCGACATCGCGAACCGTCCACAATGGTATGTAATTCCTAAAGGGTCGCGCTCTTACGTTGAAATCATCCTTTCAGGTTTGAACAAATCCGTCGCTTTGAACACATCGATCAAACAAGTCACTCGCCATGAAGCGGGCATCACGATTGAATTTGAAGATGGCGGCACACAAGACTTCGACGAAGTGATATTTGCTTGTCACTCAGACCAAGCGTTACGTTTACTCGGCGATGCGACAGAGCAAGAGAAACAGGTACTGGGCGAGATCCCATACAGCCGCAATGAAGTGGTTCTGCACACTGATACCCGATTGTTACCAGACAGAAAGCTTGCATGGGCAAGTTGGAACTACATGTTGGATGGCGACAGTAAACGACCTGCCTGTGTGACTTACAACATGAACATTCTGCAAGGCATCGAAAGCCAAGACACCTTCTGTGTCACCTTGAATCAAAGCGAAGCCATCGACCCAAAAAAAATCATTCGCAGCTTTGTTTATCATCACCCGGTACTTAATTCGAACACGGTCGAAGCTCAGCACAAGCGTGAGCAGATTTGTGGCAAAAACCAGACGCACTTTGCCGGCGCGTACTGGTACAACGGCTTCCATGAAGACGGTGTCCACAGTGCACTCGATGTGACCAAACGCTTCGGTTTAGATTTGAGTACGAGTTCAGCGCTATGAACAGTCAAACCCTGACATCCGAAATAGAGATCGCATCCGAAAAGAGTGAAGAGCTCAGCGGGATCTATTGGGGCAACGTCAGACACCGCCGCTTTGGCGACATAACTCATGAGTTCAGCTATCAGCTGTATATGATGGGGTTAGATCTCGACGAACTGCCCCAAACCACAGCGCGTAGTGTGCTGTTCGGAACTCGATGGTACAACCCAATTCGCTTCGTCGAATCGGATTATCTCGCTGAAAAAAAAGAAAATGCCACCACGGATGAACCAAAATCACTTAAACAACGTATAGCTTCCAAAGTACAAAAACTTGGTGGGGTTTGGTCTGATTCAAACCGTGTGACGATGCTGGCTCAGTGCCGTTGTTTAGGTATCTATTTCAGCCCAATCAATTGTTTCTTCTGTTACGACGAAACAGGAGATTGTAAGTACATGCTGGCCGAGGTGAGTAACACGCCTTGGCGAGAAAGACACTACTACCTGATCGACATGCACCAAGAATTAAAGGTTAAGAAAGAGTTTCACGTTTCGCCGTTCATGGATTTGAACATGACTTATTTTTGGAAAATTAAGCCACCAGCGAAACGCACGTTAGTTCATATCGAAAGCCGCCGAGACGACAAGCTTTTCGATGCGACACTGGCTCTGACGAAACAGTCAGTAACCAAGACAAACATTAGACGAACGGTATTTAAGATTCCGGCGATGACGATAAAAGTCGTGATGGGCATTTATTATCAGGCTCTCAAATTATTCCTGAAGAAAGTACCGTTTGTGGGGCACCCAGACTCAACGTCTTAAGTGTCTTCACAGCAACTAAATAATAGAATTCGACCCTAGCTTGGGTTCGCTCCAACCAAGGGCATAACCCAGCTTAGTTGGCACAAAATATTAGAATGAGTTATCAGCGAGGTTTACATGGAACAGCTTGCCAAACAAAACAACAACATTGAACAACAAGCTAAAGCCGTTGCTGTTTCAAGCAACTGTAAATATCGAGCTTTAATCTTTAAGGTTCTAGAAAGCCTGCAATTCGCGACGCTTGAGATCATTGAGCGCGACCAGCATTCGGTGTTCGGCGATCGAGAAGCCGATTTGAAAGGTCGAATCGTGATTCACGATGCAACCTTTTTTAGAGATGTCGTGATTGACGGCAGTATTGGCGCATCTGAGGCCTACATCGATGGCAAATGGACAAGCCCAGACCTCACCAAAGTAATTCAAATTATGGCTCGAAATCAATCCCAACTCGACGAGCTTGACGACAAAACGCAATGGATTTCTCGCATCAAAAACCTATTGCTGCGTCGTAAGAATGCCAACACAGAACAAGGCTCTAAACGTAATATTCTTGCGCACTACGATATTGGCAACGAACTGTACGAGCGCTTCCTAGACAGCTCGATGCAATACTCTTCCGCTATCTACAGCGAAGAAGCAGAAACCCTATCCAAAGCTCAGCAAAACAAAATGAAAACCATCTGTGAGCGATTAGAGTTGTCAGAGAACGATAACGTGGTCGAGATAGGCACAGGCTGGGGTGGCTTAGCTATATTCATGGCGCAACACTACGGATGCCATGTCACCACTACCACAATCTCAGATGCCCAACACGCGCTTGCAGAACAGAGAGTAAAAGCGCTTGGCTTAACCGACAAAATCACCTTGCTTAAAGAGGATTATCGTAACCTCACTGGTGAGTATGACAAGTTGGTCTCTATCGAGATGATTGAGGCGGTCGGCCATGAATATCTACAGACCTTCTTTGAGAAATGTTCTTCACTGTTGAAACCATCAGGCAAAATGCTGATTCAAGCAATCACCATCGCCGACAGTCGTTATGACAAATACCGCAAAGGCGTCGACTTTATTCAGAAGTACATTTTCCCGGGCGGTTGCCTACCTTCGGTCTCAGTGATGACCCAACACCTTGCGACCAGTACAGATCTTGTGGTTCAAGAAATCGATGACATTGGCCTGCACTACGCTCGAACGCTTAACGATTGGAATGTTGCCTTTGAAAACAGTTGGGAAGAGTTAGAGTCTCTCGGCTATTCAGAAGAGTTTAAGCGCTTGTGGATCTTCTACTTCTGCTACTGTGAAGGTGCATTCAAAGAGCGCGTGATCAGTACTCATCACTTAGTTGCTAGAAAACCTCGTTACTTTGGAGTAAAAGATGAAACGGTTTTGGATTATTAATCTCGTTCTGTTTCAAGCGACCTGGGTTTGCAGCGCATTCTTTACCGCGCAAGCCCCGTTCGTGGCGCCACTGATTGTGGCCGTTCACTTCCTTCTCTCTCCTACTCGCAGTAGCGATCTGAAAATACTCATTTTATTACCATTGGGGCTGTTGCTTGATAGCCTCTTACTTCACTTCGGCGTGTTTGCCGTCGACTCTGAAATTGCAAATCAATCTTGGTTCCCAGTGTGGCTAGTCTGCCTGTGGATCATGTTCTTAATCAGTTTTAACCACAGCCTAAATTGGCTTTTAAAATGCTCGAAAGTGATCTTGTTTGTCATAGGGTTCGTAGCAGGTACTAGTAGTTATTGGGGAGGCATCAAAGCAGGCGCCCTTCTGACTACTTGGCCAGACGCATCGGTGTTAGCTGCCCTTGCAATAAGTTGGGGGATTTTGTTGCCCTTACTGGTGGCCGCTTACTCCAACTTAGTACAACCCAAAATGGCAACAACGAGGTGACTTATGGCTTTTCCACGCAACCCTACGCAAGCATTCAAATCTGAGAGCGATGTTAGTCGCGTTCGCACTCAAACAAGCGAGCAATCAAGAAACCGACTATTTAGCTTAGTCACCCTAACCCTCATTTGCGCAGCACTCCTTTTTACCGGGAATGCCAACGCTTCTGCTGTCGATGATTTAAACAAGCGTGGCCAAGGTGAGATGAGTTACTTATTTTGGACTTTGTATTCTGCAGAGTTCTACACCACGCCATCTAACTCTGAGCGTGCTTTGAAACTTGAGTACTACCGAGCAATTGACAGCAAAGACCTTGTAGACGCAACCAAAGACCAGTGGAGCAAACTTGGTTACTCCAACAACAATATCCAGCGTTGGTTGAAGCCTTTGTACGCAATGTGGCCCAACGTTGAGGAAGGCAGCACGCTGACTATCCGAGTTGCTGAAGACAACGTAAGTCGCTTCTATTTCGATGAACAACCCATCGGCACCATCCAAGACAAGCAATTTGGTGAAGCCTTTCTCGCGATTTGGTTATCTGAAAACACATCTGAGCCAGGTCTACGCAAACAACTATTAGGTTTGAACAAATGAATCCAAAAACAACAATAATAAAATTTGCTTTGGCACTGTTTTCACTCACTTGGCTAGCGGGTTGTGGCTCTGCAAGTTTAGAAAACCACGTAGACACTACGCCAGAGCTCAAGCTTGAAACCTTTTTCAACGGCGAGCTAATGGCATACGGCATGGTACTCGACCGCTCTGGTAACCTACTACGCCGTTTTGACGCTAAGCTCGTAGCGACTTGGGACGGTGACAAAGGAGAAATCAAAGAGTGGTTCTCTTTTGCTGATGGCGAGCGCTCAACACGCGTTTGGAACCTGATAAAAACCGGCGAAAACACCTATTCAGGCACTGCTAATGATGTAGTCGGAACCGCTTATGGCGAGACTCTAGGTTCTGCTCTGTATTGGAAATATGACTTAGAAATCGAAGTAGACGGTAGCACCTATGAAATCGTATTAGACGACTGGATGTTCTTGATGGACGACAAACGCTTGTTCAACAAAACTGAGATGTCTAAATTTGGTTTCAAAGTAGGCGAAGTGATCTTATATATCGAGAAGATTTAATCTAACCGCTCTTTCCTGTTCCCATTTTCATCAACGGTAACCGTTACCCCAAAAGACACTTTCAGCCCAACATATAATCTAAGCCCGCAAACAATTTCAGCCCACAATGCAATCTCAACCCACAACAGAAAATTGTGGGTTGTTCTGTGTAATCCCTCGAATAGCATACCTGCATGCTCAAGCCTTTGTGCTAAGATGCGCCACCAGCATACAAATGGGCTAAACTCAGTTGAGCGGATGTGATACACAGTTCCACCAATTCAGAGCACTTCCCCATTGTTTCGCTAAGCGTAGATTCCCTACCATGAATAATTGAAAAGGCTTTAAAGCATGAGCAAGTTGACCTCAGCGGAGCGTAAAGCTCGCGACAATGAACGTTTCTCACAACGTGTAAACGACCGCAGAGAAAAAGGCGAAGACGTAGTTGCTTACGCACTGACCAACAAGAAAGCTGTAAAATTTCTGACTAAGTCGGAAAAGAAACGCTTCAATGAAGCGAAAGTCATTCGCCAAGAAGAACAGCGAGTGAAAGATCAAGAAGAACTCAACAGAATCGAAGACTCATTCACGACCAAACAGTTCGACGAAGAGTAATCTGATTTCAAAAGCGCTGGCTCTATGCCGGCGCTTTTACCTTTACGTGCTTTACCTTTAGGCATTTTTCCTTTCTGCTTTTCTTGTTATCTTCCTATCTTCCTATCTTCCTATCTTCCTACGACTTTCTCAAACCTCTGTTTTATCGATCTTACTCATGGATCTCTGCATCTTGGTCTTAGATCTCAGCAAACAGGTATTCAAAGCCTTACTATCTCGATTCAATTCAACAATTCCGAGTCACCATGATTTTAATCACCGGATCAAGCAGCGGTTTAGGCGCAGCTTTAGCCAAGCAATATGCGAACACATCGAACAGCCATCAGCGCTTAATGATCACTGGCCGCAGCTCCCAACGTTTAGCTGAATTAGCGAAAAATCTGCCTGCGAATACTGTTAGCCAAGCCTGTGACTTGTGCGATCCACAATCAGTGAGTGAGTTATTGGATGCGTTGCCTGAAACACCAAAGCTGGTGGTTCATAGCGCAGGCAGTGGGTACTTCGGTAAAATTGAACAACAAGATCCCGCCGCCATCAGCGACATGCTGAAAAACAACATCGAGTCTTCGATCTTTTTGATTCGCGAGCTTGTGCAGCGCTACAAAGATCAATCAGTCACCATTGCAGTGGTGATGTCGACCGCGGCTCAAGGCGCTAAAGCAGAAGAGTCTACTTACTGCGCAGCCAAATGGGCCGTTAAAGGCTTTATCGAATCGGTCAGGTTGGAGCTCAAAGGTCACCCGATGAAGATCGTTGCAGTTTACCCCGGCGGGATGGCAACCGAGTTTTGGGGAACCAGCGGCAAAGCAATGGATACCTCAAGCTTTATGACCGCACAAGAAGCCGCTCAAATGCTGCAGCAGGCGTTAACCAGTACCGAGCATGGATATGTGTCAGATATCACGATAAACCGCGGTTAACGGCTAATGAGAGCAGCGAACAGGTAAACCGAGCTATTCCGCTAATTATTTGTGAGGGTGAGCACGAAAGTGTGCGACAATGCTCAGCGTAAATTCATATTCAAGGTTTATTATGAAACTTCTAGTTCGTAACCTATCGCGCTCTACTGCAGAGCAAGACATCCGTGTTCTATTTTCTGAGTTCGGCTCAGTAAAAGAGTGCAGCCTAGTTTTAGACCAAGAAACTGGCGAATCTAAAGGCTTTGCATTTGTTGAAATGCCAGAGCACGAAGAAGCTAAAGCGGCACTAAACAAGCTGAACTTGTCAAAGCTTGGCAGCAACACGATTCGTGTAAAAGTAGCTAACTCTTAATCGAGTAAACGCTTTATAAGCCACATGGCTTAGCTTAAGCAGCACAAGCACAGATGATAAAGCCCGTAACGATATTGCGCTGAAAAACGTAATATCGTTACGGGCTTTTTGCTGCTCGCGATTCTCTTTTCACACGATTCGAATACGCCTACAGCCCTTCATGTTCATCAATGGCACGCCTTGCTTCGGCCATTGAACATCCAGATTCCATCACCAGTTGAGCGACGGTCATGGAGGGTGTCGCGGCCAACAGAGATGCCAAACACACCACAGGTTTAGGCAGCACTTTGTCGATTGCGATTGCTATCCAACCGTCTTTTTCGTGAGTTAACATCGTTTTAAATTCAACGAGTTGATGCTCTTGAGCGACCAACAGCCAATTGCGCGAACGACGAACTCGCTTCAACTGGCATCCACATTCTGCAGCATGCGCCATCACTTGGCTTTTATCACTCACACGATGTACAAAACTATTCAGTGGGACGCTAAACATAACTCTCTGCTAACCAATCTATTCCTACCATTCAAGAGATCGCTACCTATCTCTCAGTACTTTCTAACTGTCACTCAATAAAACCGTACGTAGGATTACACAGACATAAAAAAACCGCCAGTGATGCACTAAGCAGCCTCGCGGTTTTTTGTTCTTTAGAGCCTAACGCTCAGCATCAACAGCTAAGCGTTTTCAATTCAACATGGATAATCAGCAACAGCTTTTTGAATTTCCGCTATCACAGCAGTTTGAACTCTCCTGACTTCCTCGCTCAAAACCATCAATCGCGTCGGCTAAAGCAATAAACGACTTCTCGATATTGTCACGTGACGTTGCGATGTTCATTCGCATGAAGTTAGGGCTTTGCGCACCAAACCAACCACCTGGGGTTAAGCCCATTTTAGCCTGTTCAAACACCACATTTTTTAGCTCTTCTTCCGAAAAATCCAAGCCTGAGAAATCAAACCACACTTGGTAAGTCCCTTGCGGTTGGAAGACTTTTAGCTGAGGAATTCGCTGCTCAGAAAATTCGGTAATCCACTTAACTGTGTCTTGCAGATACACCAGCATGCCGTCTAACCACTCTTCACCTTTCTCAAAGGCAGCCACGGTTGCAAATGTGCTGAACGCATTACCATGGTCGAGATACATCGCTACCACATTGGTTTTGAACGCTTCAAATAACTCATGATTGTTGGTGTACACATAACCATTTGAGATGCTGTGCATGCCGAAGGTTTTCGCCGGAGAGCCTATCAAGGCAATGACCTTGTCGTAATCAAAGCTGCTTAAGCTCGTAAAAGCTTGACCTTCAAAGATAATGTCGGAATGAACTTCGTCGCTGATGATCAGCACATCGTGGCGCTTGGCGATTTCGATGACTTGTTCAATTTCTTGAGGTGTCCACACTCGCCCAGTCGGGTTATGCGGATTGCAGAAAATCATCGCCTTCACTTGCTGTTCGATGATCTGTTGCTCCATACCAGCAAAATCAACCTGATAACTCTGTCCGTCATTAATCAACGGGCTATTCACGACCTGACGACCTGCTTTATTCACCAAATTAGCGAACTGATGATAAGCCGGCGTATGAATAAGTACACCATCACCCTCGTTGGTAAACTGGCGCAGTAACAACGCGATGCCTGGTAATACTCCCGGAACCTGAACGAATTTGTCTGAAGACAGATTTAAACCATGACGCTTTGAATACCATTGAGATAGCGCCTCAAACACCGCCTGTTCATTGAACTCATACGAGTACACTCCACGCTCAACCAAACGATTCAGCTCTTGAGTGATCGGTTCGGCTACCTGAAAATCCATGTCGGCAATCCAGTAAGGAAATACATCGACAGTGTTGTAAATGCTCTCTAGCATCTCTGGTTTGCTTTTGATAAACGCATGTTCACCGTAATTCGATGCACTGTTAAACGCTGTCATGGAGGGTTCCTCAAATAGTGTGCTTGGTTCTTTTGCAATCAACTGGATTGCCTGAATACCCTTAAGACGATAGCGAGATAAAAAGGACGAAGCTTTTAAAGAAATCTTGTGATTAATTAAGATTAATCTCGCATCTCGACCACAATTTCAGTCTTGACCGAGTTCGCGATAAAGCAGTTTTTGTGCGCCAAATGATGCAGTTTGTCGAGTTGTTTAGCAGTTGGTATCTTAATGCCCGAAAACACAATGTCAGGTCGCAGAGTCACCTTAGTGACAGATGAGCGACCGGATTCATCTTCTTCCAGTACACCAATCGCATCATCCACGTAAGAGTCGATCACGTACTGCTGCTTTGCGGCAATGCCCAAAAACGTCAGCATATGGCAGCTAGAAAGTGCCGCGATAAAGGCTTCTTCCGGGTCAACGTTCGCTTCCACCGAAAACGGCAGTGGCACAACATGAGGAGAAGATGAAGCTGGCACAGTGATACCACCATCGAAATCCCACGTATGACCGCGACTGTATTGGTTGTCGCTAAAGGCTTCATCTTCCGCTTTTTGCCAGCGAATGACCGCTCCATATTCAGACATAATTAATTCCTTTTATATTGTGTAACGACTTAGCGATCAGCAGGGTGATTAACGCCATCGTTGGTCACCACATCACCAATATCAAAAGGGTTCACCCCTTCCAAACAGCCGATGTTAAAACCGTATTCATTTGGGCTTGAGCGGCGTTGGTGATGGGTATAGATACCGCAGTTTGAGCAGAAGTAATGCTTCGCGGTGTTGGTATTGAATTGATAAAGCTTAAGATGCTCCGCACCTTTGAGGATCTTGATACCATCCAGCGCCACAGAGCCCACAATCGCCCCTCTACGACGGCAAATAGAACAATCACAACGACGTGGTTTTTCTATCCCGTTAGGTAAGCTGAGCTCTAATTCAACCGCACCGCAATGGCAGGTTGCCTTATGAAAAGGTTTGATAACCGTATCTCCGACCTGTTTCATGAGCACTCCTTGTTCTGGTTGCTGGTTACTTTTTGCCCATCATATCCTGATTTGTTATTTTGGTAAAAAAATGTGTTTTCCAACAAATATATAGCGCATGTTTTCAACACATAATTTAAGCTAAATCTCGGCACCACTGACTCTACCATCATCGACACAACGATCACTGAGTCGTATTCAAACTATTTAATCTCTTTCTACAGAGCACACCTATATGAATCTCAATCTGATTAAACACTTTCTCGCAGCTTATGACTTCAAGAGTATTTCTAAGGCAGCAGAACATATGAATATGACTCAGCCATCAATGACCGCCGCGATCAAAAACTTTGAAGAGCAGAGCGGAAAGATCATGTTTTATCGCACCAGTCGTTCAATTCAGCCGACAGAAGATGCGCATTATCTTGCTGAGCAATGCCGAGAAATATTAGGTCGGCTCGACTCAGTATTTAAAGAAGAGAGAAAGCTAAAAATCTGCTGCCCAGAAGTGATCATGCAGGCACTCCCTGGCTATGAAGGCGTCTACTTTGTTGAAACTCCCGCCATCGAATACAGCATTTTGGACAAACTAAGAACCGGAGAGGTGGATATTGTTGTCGACGATATCTCTGTTACTGATCACTCCTTTATTGTCGAATCGATCGGCTCCCAAAAGCTCGCACTTGCGTGTCGTAAAGACCACCCAACGATTGGCGATACCATCTCCCTTGAGCAGTTCAAAAACGCCGAGCACATCATGCTGCGCCTAAAAGACAAAAATGTAAGCGCACTAGAAACCCGAACTGAAGAGGCATTTGAGCGTAACGTGGTTCGAGAAGTTTCCGGTCAATCGAATCTACTGCTGAACGCTCGTAACTCTGACGCGGTGTGCATTGTCAGTGAGTCCATGTTTAATTTAGCAGAAGAGCTAGGGCTAAAAGTCCTCGAACCGCCATTTGCGTTGCGTAACTACGAAATGAAAATGATTTATCACAAACGCAGTATTCAAGATCAGCGACATGCTCAAGTTCGAGAACACATCAAAAAGCATCTAACACCACCTTCCAAGAAATAAACAAAAACTATGCAAGCAATGATAATTCTTAAATAAAGGCAAAATAAACCAAATTACATAGATAAAATCTATGTGTTTTATAGTTACTACCCAATGGTTCGCCGCTTAAAAACTGCCTAAGATATCGTCATCAACGAGGTCTATTGCACACCCTCGTATCCTTCAACTTTTGAAGAACGACGAAACAGGATGGATTCTGAGTCTGATTCATACGAAATACAGAACCAGGGTAACACTATGAAAAAAACCATTATTGCTCTCTCAATCTTAGCGTCTTGCAATGTGATGGCTCACTCTCATCACGCATCAGAGCGTTTAACTCACGGCGACCATGACCACTCATTCGATATGAGCGAGTACGATGTTGTGCTTTCTAATAACTATGACCCGTTTGCTAATGGCATTGAGTTTCTCTCTCCAACCATGTCTGCTGAGCAGCAAAGTTACTTCCCTTTATCTGAAAATGCCTCGACAAAACTAGCGGGGTCATTCCCAGAAATAATCTGGCGAGGTGAACCTCTATTCACGCCGGAATACAACAAAGAAAACATGGAAAAGGCGCTGCAAGAAGGCAAAATTCATCCAGAGTTAGCAGCGATGGAAGAAGCAATGACCAACCCTGTGATCTTTAAGCTATCAGACCGCATGTACAACGCATTTGGCTTTGAGGGAGCTTCGATCACCTTCCTTCAGGGTGACAAAGGACTGATCATTATCGACGCTGGTTCAACGGCTGAAACCGGTGAAGCCATGCTGTCGGCTTACCGTGACGCAACTGGAGACGAGCGTGAGGTTCATACGATTTTCTATACTCACCACCACCCAGATCAATGGGCAGGAACCGAGGGGCTAGCAACGCGTGAAGACTTCGAATCTGGCAAAATTAATGTCATCGCTCATGTTGATTTCCAGAAAAAAATGAATGAAGAGTCTGGCATTTATCTTAATCAACAGTCGATTCGAACCGCGTATGCATTTGGTGCCTTTATCCCTCATAACAATGACTACGATAAAGGGGTAAACCAAGGTGTTGGCTACCCAGCAGACATCGTGATGCAATCACAAAACAAATCCTTCTTCGCGCCAAATATCTTAGTCGACGATCTGATGATCATGAAGGTAGATGGCCTTACATTGGAGTTTTTCCACACCCCAGGCGAAGCGCCAGATGGTGTTGCACTCTATGTACATGAAACGGGAGACATGGTCGGTGGCGATACCATTCAAGGTGAAACCATTCCAAACCTCTACACCATTCGTGGTACCGAGTACCGTGACGGCCTTGAATGGGCAGACTCTATAGACCGTATGCGCCGCTATCAGCCAAAAACGCTTTCCCTACACCACGGCCGTTCTGCAGTAAGCCAAGAGCGTGTTGAAGATGTAATGAAAGCCTACGCGGATTCACTGCGCTACATGCAAGATCAAACGGTTCGCCATATCAACAAAGGCTATACCATGCATGAGCTTTCGGACAGTATCCGTCTGCCTGAAGAACTCAAAGATCACGATTACCTTCGCCCGTTGCGTGGCTCAGAATATCAAAATGTTGCCAATATCTATGCGGGTAATGTTGGTTGGTTCAATGGTGATGCCAGTGAGCTTGCGAAGCCTGCACACAAAGACATGGCGCAACTTTACGTTGATATGATGGGTGGCTCAGACGCCATTAGAAAGGCTGCGGATCGCATGATCGAGAAACAACAGTACGGTGAAGCGATGCAGATCCTAACGCATGTTATCCGAGTCGATCACAACGATATGTATGCTCGTGGACAAAAAGCCGTTGCGCTAGAGCGTTGGGGTTGGGAACAATCGACCCCGGGTTGGCGTCACTGGGCACTCACAGGTGCAGCAGAGCTTCGCGGAGAACTAGATGGCGTACTCGATACAATGAACTTTTTTGGCGATGCCAGCAAGTTCGTTGAGGCACCAACCGATGATGTGATGTCACTGATTCCAACTCGCCTAATAGCCGAGCAATTGAACACCAACGAGACGCACGTCATCAACCTTGTTGTGGATGGAAGCCCATACCTTGTCAACGTGTCTAACCGCACAATGGCTGTCGACAATGGTTTTAGCTCTGAGAGCGCCGATCTCACCGTCGATATGTCAAAACAAGACCTTGTTCACTTGTTCTTAGTTAAAGACATCAATGTTGAAGAATCAACAGCGAAAGCAACCAAGGGCGATATCAAGCAACTTCAACGTTTGGTTGATGTGATTGATACCTTCTCTCCGTTCTACCTACACCTTCGTTAACCCAAAAAAATAACCCGTGCCTCATTCATTTGAGGCACGATAAGAGGTGCCCATGATAGACAAAGATACTTTTATCCCAAGGGCGTTAGCGGTTGCCATCGTTGTATTTCTTTTACTTGTTTAACTCGGAAATTAACGACTCGAGCTGACGTAATCGCCAAAGCGCTCAAACAGAAAATCCAGAAACAGTCGGATACGCTTCGGCTGATATTTCTTGCTGATGTACACCACATTCAAGTCGGCGCTCGACACCGACATCGCGGTATTGAAGTTTTTCATGTAGCCATTAAGCAGAGTAACAAGGCGTTGGTTATTGATGTCGTCTTGCACATCCAGCACCGATTTAAGCGCAATGCCCTCACCTTTTAATGCCCAGTACCGAATCACTTCGCCATCGTCTGAAAATCGCTTCGGCACAACCGTCACCGACTTCTTCATATCATTATCTTGGAAGTGCCATGTCTTGAGCTCTTCATTACTGCGCAGCATCGCCAAGCAGTCGTGCTCAACCAAGTCTTGTGGTGTTAACGGTGTTCCATGTTTAGCAAGATATTCAGGAGAAGCGCACAACACGCGTCGGCTTGGCGATAAGCGTCTGGATATCAAACTGCTGTCGACCAGTTCACCATAACGGACCACGATATCCATGCCAGATTCAGCAATGTTCGAGAGGTTATCGTTCAAGTACAGGTAAGGAATAACATCCGGATACTGCTGGCAAAACTCCGAAAGAATAGGAAGAATGTACTGCTTTCCGATGTCTTTTGGCGCGGCGATTTTTAGCGAGCCTTTGACTTCTTTTACGCCATTTTGAATCAGGTTTTCGGCCTCACTGACGTTGTCTAAAATCTCCAAACATGCCTTGTGATACAGCTCGCCAGAGTCGGTCAAAGACACATGTCTTGTGCTTCGGTTCAGCAATTTCACACCATATCGTTCTTCAAGTGCCTGCAACCTTGCTGTCATCGTCGCAGGAGAAAGCCCTAACTCTCGCCCCGCCGCTGCTAACCCGTGATGCTTAACAATGCTCACGAACATCGCCATATCTGAAAACTTATCCATACGATTCTCGCTTCCACCTCTTCGTCTTACTTCTCGATCTTAATGCTCGATTTGAATACCCAGTCACACTATTCAGATTAACCGAATAATGAATTTATATTTTAACCAATTATCAAATTTAGTCGAATAAATATAATGGCAAACATCAACAGAACAACGCAGGAATTCAGAGCATGACTAACGAATCGACTAAACAAGAGCAACACACTTTCGTCATCATTGGTGGCACATCAGGTATCGGCAAAGCACTAGCGATGCAACTAAGAAACGAGAACAACACGGTACATATTGCCAGCCGACACACAGGCGTTGATATCACCGATGAAAAGTCGATTTGTGAATACTTCGAATCGATTGGCGTGTTTGACCACTTAATCGTAACGGCTGGCTCATCCGCTCCCGCAGGAAAAGTAACAGACGTAGCAACCGCAAACGCTAAGACAGCTTTTGACACTAAGTTTTGGGGCAGCTTAAACGTAGCCAAACATGCCGCACGCTACATGACGCCAAACGGCTCTATCACCTTCACAACTGGTATGTTGTCACGCAAAGTTGTTGCTGGTACTTACGTAAAAACCGCCATCAACGCCGCACTAGAAAGCGTAACCAAAATACTGGCGAAAGAGCTATCACCCATTCGAGTCAATGCCGTTAGCCCGGGTTTAACCATGACGGAAGCCTACAAAAACATGGACGATTCCGCTCGTGCAAACATGTACGACAACGCCAAAAACAACCTACCCGCAGGTAAGGTTGGCGAGCCTTCAGAGATAGCCATGGGTTACCTGTTCGCAATTAATAACCCATACGTCACTGGGTCAATCATCGATATCGATGGCGGCGCTCTACTCGGCTAACACTCCGCAAAGAAGCAAAGACATAAAGAACAATCGTTAGGGCGTGTATCTCACGTCCTAACAAACAAGAATTTACATAGGTAGATCATCATGAAACAAGAAACCGTCAACCAAGAAACTATCCATAAAGAAACTACCCATAAAGAAAAGATTCCATTCCAAGTTTGGATACTGACACTCGCTGCATTTGCAATCGGCACGGCTGAGTTTGTTATCGCAGGCATTCTTCCACAGATCGCCACATCACTTTCAATCACAGAAGGCCAAGCTGGCTACCTTATCAGTGCTTACGCGTTGGCTATCGTTATCGGCGGCCCGATCTTAACCATCTACCTTGCACGTTTTAACAAGAAGATGGTGCTGATTGGCTTAATGGCACTGTTCATCATCGGTAATGTCTTATCAGCCCTTGCTCCTAGCTACCCACTTCTACTTGCCAGCCGTGTTATCGCAGGCTTAGTGCAAGGCCCTTTTTATGGTATCGGTGCGGTTGTTGCAACCAACTTAGTGTCTGAAAAAATGGCAGGTCGTGCCGTTGGCCAAATGTTCGCAGGCTTAACACTCGCTAACGTTCTTGGCGTTCCAGCTGGTACATGGGTCAGCTTGCAATTCGGCTGGCACACTACTTTCTTTACCGTGGCAGCACTTGGCACTATCGCGATGCTTGCCATTCTGACTTCGATTAAATCGACCGGTCACAGTGAAGCGAAAGACATCAAAACTCAGCTTCTAGCATTCAAAAATCCAATGTTACTGATCAGCTTAGCAATCACCGCTTTTGCTTGGTCTGGCTTCATGACGCTTTACGGCTACCTTGCGCCAATCGCCATGCACATCACAGGTTACAGTCAAGAATCAGTGACTTGGATCTTAGTGATTGTGGGTGTTGGCTTAATCATCGGTAACACCTTGGGCGGACGCTCTTCAGATAAAAACCTAGGCAAAGCTTCAATGTTTTGGGCTATCGCGATGATCATTTCATTGGTGGTAGTTGGCCTTGTGGTAGACAACAAAATCCTATTCGTTGCAGCTGCATTTGTCTTTGGTATTGCATCATTTGCGAACGTCCCTGCCATGCAACTCCGAGTAATGAACCACGGTGGCGAAGGGCAAGAGCTAGCAGCAACTGCGAATATCTCAGCGTTTAACTTAGCCAATGCCTTTGGTGGATTCCTTGGCGGCATGGTACTCGACAGCCAACTAGGCGCAGGCATGATTCCGTTCGCAGCCGTTGTGGTTCCTATCGTCGGCTTATTCTTAATCGCTAAAGCTAACCGAAAAGAGAAACCACAAAGCAACTCAATATTTGCACCAACAGAAGCTAAATAATTTAAGAACTCCGTAACTTCAAAGTGCCAATTCATTATCAAACTGGAATTGGCACAGCACTAAAAATTCATAAAGGTAGAGATCATGAACAAGTTATTCGAAACATCAGAACTGAAAGGCCTAGAGCTGCAAAACCGTGTCGTTATGGCACCCATGACACGCGCTCGCACTAGCCAACCTGGAAACGTGCCAAACGACATGATGGCGACTTATTACCAACAACGAGCAAGTGCAGGGCTTATCATCACTGAAGCCACACAAATTTCAGATGACTCTCAAGGTTACTCATTCACACCCGGCGTTTATACCGATGCGCAAATCGAAGGTTGGAAATCAGTAACAACAGCAGCAAAAGAGCAAGGTGCCGCGATATTCTGCCAACTATGGCATGTAGGCCGAGTATCACACCCTACCTTTCAAAAAGGCGAGTTGCCGATTGCACCTTCAGCACTGGCACCTATAGAAACGCAGGTTTGGATCTCTGATGAAAATGGTAACGGCAACATGGTGGATTGCATCCAACCAAGAGAGATGACCCAAGCCGATATCGATCGTGTTGTTCAAGATTTTGCTCACTCAGCGAAAAAAGCCGTCCAGGCAGGGTTCAACGGAGTGGAAATCCACGGTGGTAATGGCTACCTCATCGATCAATTCCTAAGAACCAATTCAAATAAGCGCACCGACAACTATGGTGGCAGTCGTGAGAACCGACTTCGCTTTCTAATTGAAGTCGTGGATGCGGTAATTGAAACGATTGGTGCTGACAAAGTGGGCGTACGTTTAGCCCCATTCATCACCTTCAAAGACATGAACTGCCCAGACATCGTGCCAACGATTTTAGAAGCATCAAAGGAACTGCAAGCTCGTAATATCGCTTATCTGCACCTTTCAGAAGCCGATTGGGATGACGCGCCTGTGATACCTGAAAGCTTCCGTGTCGAACTAAGAGAGTTGTTCTCTAACACCATCATCGTTGCTGGCAGCTACACACCAGAACGCGCCCAAGAAGTGTTAAGCAAAGGCTACGCCGACCTGGTCGCATTTGGTCGCCCATTCGTTGCTAATCCAGACCTAGTTTCACGCCTACAAAACGGCAACGAACTATCCGATCTCGACGGCGCCACTCTGTTTGGCGGCAACGAAAAAGGCTACATCGATTATCCAGCGTTGTAGTCTTCCGAGATAAGTTAAAGTCTTAAGTGGCACTAGTATATTAGATTTATCAAAGGTATAGTTCTCTAGACTTTTAAACCGTTGGTCCGGATGAGAAAGTCATTAAGAGCTCTTCGGGGCTCTTTTTTACTTTCAGGGAATGAGAAAATTATGAGTTTAAGCAAAACTAAAACATCTTTTTATCGACGCCTACTTTTAGCCTATCTAGTCGACAATGGCTTTAATACCCTCCCCAAAATACAAGCTGAGATAAACATTCCACGCAGAACAGCACAAGATACTATTGCTGCGCTTCAAGAACTTGATATCGAGTGTGTGTTTGTGGGCGCATTAAAAAACGGCCACTACCAAGTAGAATCATGGGGGCCATTTGATAAAGTTTGGATAAGAGAAAACATACAACGAATTAGGGAAGCTCTAGACTATTGATTTGTGCCGTCGCTCTCTTTCTGAAGTTCTAATTTTTGGCGCGCTTTAACATCATTCCATGTTTCATTTGAAGCGCGTTCAGCCACTCGTTCTGAGTATTTTTTTACAGCTCGTCGAAAGACTCTCTCTTTGTCTATTTTTTTGTCTACTTCCAAATGTTCAATTAGACAAACAAAGTTCCAAAGCAAATCGCCTAATTCATCCTCTAAAAAAGCTTGCCTTCCTAATGTTATTTCTTCTTTAACTTCAGTAACTTCCTCTACAAGAGCATCTAAATAGGTTGAGCTGCCTTTAAACCAAGAGCCTTGTAGATCTCGTTGAGATTTTATAATCGCAATGTCTTGCAATTGTTTCAGCAGCTCTCCTGACTTAATTTCCATAGGCTTTCTCAAAGTTAAAATCAAAAGTAGGTGACGACGAGACTAAATTTGAATCCAATACCTTTCCGAATTCTTCCTTTACAATTTCAGAAGTTATCTTCGGTAATTCTTGGTACAACTCATCAATCGCATCAGCCCGCCCGGTTAGTAATTCATAAAACGATCGACCATCAATCTGTCGGATATCTTCACGAGAAGCTCTGCGTTGTTTAGTTTTATTGTCCGATGGTGAAAAAGGTGTGTTATATGCTTTTTGGCCTTTTGGTAAAATTTCTACATAGTAGCCAATATAACCAGATCGTTCAGCGACTGCTTGTGCCAAATCATCATAAATAGCGACCTTATGGTTACCTTTTGTAGTGTTGTGCTTATTTTTTATTTCTGCTACAACTTTTTTCTCATGTGAAACTATATCAATTAGTTGCCCGACAGGAAGATTGCTAACCCAAGCTATAGAGCCAAGAATTTCTTCATGTAAGCTACCAATAGCATTCTGCTTGGTTTTTTGAATTTGACGTTCTTTTTCTTGTTTCATCCACTCATCTAGACTGATCCCTTGCACTACGGAATCAATAGAAGCTGAAAAGCAATCTAAGGTGTTGCGGTACAAATCCAATTTTGTGTTTTGTGCTTGATAAATACGTTTGATACTGCCACGTATCGCTTCTTTTAACTCACTTCTGTCGAATGCTTTCATCATAACCTCTTAATATGAATGGGCATTATGGATCGAAAACTTAAGAGTTAGTACATGTAAAAAAAAACAGCTAAAATAGTGGACCTTCGAACAGAAATACTGTATATTAAAACAGTGCCAATCAATTAACGATTTAACTATATGGAAGCGTCATATGTTTGATGTCCAAAATGAAAAAGAAATAAAATACAGTGTTGAAGTCCTAGCAGATATTCTATCGCAATCTAAAGCAACGATTGGAGCTCGAATCAAACGTGGAGAGATCACACCGTGCCCTAAGTCAGGCATGATCCCTCTAGAGCAAGTCGAAGAGCACCCTGAGATCCAAACAATGGTTCAAACTCAGTGGGACGATGAACATGCGGTGAAATCGAATAGAACTTATAACTTGGTTGAATTATTTGCAGGTGGTGGTGGCCTAGCTATTGGTATGGAGCAAGCTGGCCTAGAAAGCGTTTTACTTAATGAAATGGATAAACACGCCTGTAATACACTTCGCCACAATAGACCCAATTGGAATGTGGTTGAGGGCGATATTTCAAAAGTCGATTTCACACAGATAACAGAAAAAGTCGATATCCTTACCGGTGGTTTTCCTTGTCAGGCTTTTTCATACGCTGGCAAAAGTTTAGGCTTTGAAGATACACGCGGAACCTTATTCTTCGAAATGGCGCGTGCGATCAAAGAAACTCAGCCCAAAATATTTATGGCTGAAAATGTAAAAGCACTGTTTACCCATGATGAAGGCCGCACCCTTGAAACCATCAAGTCTGTAATTAATGAGCTTGGCTACGAATTAGTTGAGCCTAGAGTTCTAAAAGCAATATTCTATAAAGTTCCTCAAAAGCGCGAACGTCTTATCTTAGTCGCTATCCGAAAAGATCTTGCTCAAGATGTAAAATTCCATTGGCCGTCTCCTTTCAAACGAGTAATGACATTGCGCGATGCTTTATATGCAGGAGAGCTATACGATACTGATGTTCCGGAATCACCAGGGCAAGAGTACCCCGAGCGTAAAAAAGAAATCATGAAAGAAGTGCCTCAAGGTGGTTATTGGCGAGATCTCTCAGATGACTTACAGCGTGAGTATATGGGAGGAAGTTACTTCTTAGGGGGTGGCAAAACAGGCATGGCACGTCGACTCTCATTAGAAGAACCAAGCTTAACGCTGACAACTTCACCGGCTCAAAAACAAACCGAGCGTTGTCACCCTATTCACACTCGTCCTCTTCAGGTTCGAGAGTATGCACGAATTCAAACTTTCCCTGATAACTGGGAGTTTCAAGGTTCCAAGAACGCCGCGTATAAGCAGATAGGCAATGCTGTACCTGTGAATATGGCAAGAGCACTTGGACATTCTTTGGTAAGACTGCTGAATGACATTGAAGCTTTAGATACTTCCTCGCTAAACAGTAATGACAACCATGCTTTTGAAAACGTTGATGAGGTAACGCACCTTAAAGATCAGCTTGTTAAAAAAGATATTTTAATCAAAGAATTACAGGCTAAAAATTGTACTCTTGCACTTGAAACTACGAGCTTAAGAGAGAAAATAAAATCAATCCAAAGCATTATTGCTGATTAATATCTTTCGTTACTTCAAGGGCATCATTGGTGCCCCTGAAGTAATCAGCTTAAATACCATGTTACTTTTTATAAATACCGTTGCTATATAAACATTCAAAAATAGAGTTATTCAGATCGAAAACATAACTTCCTGATGAATCACCTGATGAGTAAAGTTCACCATTACTTACTGTATACCCTCTAGAAGCTATACTTTTTACAATACCATTCATCGATAGTCTTGGTTCGAACTTGATTAATTCATCTACCCATCGTTTGTCTTCATCATTAAGACAGTTAAAATCATATTCAGGAGGTTGACGAAATTTTTCATTATACCAATGAATGGGAGGGTGGTTTAATTGTTCAAACCTACGTAATTCAGAAAACTGGACTTTCCAAATTCCAGCCAATTGTTTGACCGGCTCGTAATGCTTAGTATAACGCTTCTCATCGTTTTCCTTTCTATACATACTCATGGATTGTGCAGCCCATTTGACCCAAATATAGATTGAAATGTCGATTCCTCTATCAAGGAACTTGGAATAATGAAAAGAGTCTTTCAAGTCCATAGTCAAAGCAAATTGAGGGGGAATACCATACTTGTTAGCAATAAACAGGGGTGAAGCTTTTGATTTTAACTCCCCTAACTGTAAGCCATTAACAGCTAGATCTGGGTGGTAAGGGTTTACCTCTTTCTCTGGATGAATTTCAACACTACAGCTTGTATTTAATACACCTTCATTTTTCAACCTTTGAAAAGTATGTACAAATAACTCTTCTTGGGACTCCCCGTGCTTACACGCAAAAGACTTTTCATTAAGTTCATAGAACTCGATGACATTGTTTTTAAAATCCCTTAACTCATATGGCATATCTGATGTATCACCCTAAATCAATCAAAGTGGTTAGAAAACTGTGCTCCAAAACCTTCATTGCCTAGCTTCTTAAACGTAGATTCTATGATTTCAGTAGTACCTTGTATTCCTGTCAAAACATCCCAAAACTCATCAGCGACGAATGCTTCTTGCCTAGGAATTAAAGGGGCGACTTTTCCAGACTCTCGTCTCCAAAAATTACCTTTATGTGGATCAAAAGGAAAAGCCAAAAAGCACTTCATATTTTTGATACCTAACAATGCTCCATAGGAATACCAACACAGGATATTACGTAAAAATTTAGGACCGCCCCCTGCGTTCAACTGAGTCGTCTTCAAATCAAAAAAGTAATAAATATCATCTTTTAACAAAATGACATCGACGCCTTGTCCCTTGGGTATCGAGGAAAATTCAAGTACGCTCCGATCAATGTTACCTTCAACAAATTCATTTACCTCTATCCAAAATTGAGACAACGCTATCGTAGGATTTCGAAGCTTTCTCTCTTCCCAATTAGCAATGAAATTCAAAAGATTTTGAGGAATAATTGGCACTTTATTGTTGAACGTTGCTTCATCAAATACGGTATAGCCATTAGTATCCGCAAATGATTTCGCAAGAGGTTCCCAGACTCTCGTTCCCATCGACGTCTCTAAACCGCCAATAAGAGAACGAATCTTTCGCTCTCTAGGAAAGATATGATCCAACATATGAGTGACTTTAACTTCCTTTCCTTCAAAAAAACTATGAATACTCTGGCTAACCGTAGTTGATATAAGTTCTTGAATTTGTTTATGAGTTAACAATATTTTGATCACAAGCAATAAAAAAGTATGGTAAAAGTATCATATTTACATACGGGAATCACGCAACCCACAACCTATTGGTGGGAAGAACAACAATGAAAAATAAACCATTTAATATTTCTGGCCTGCATTACAGCATTGAGGTTCTAGCTGACATTCTATCTCAATCAAAAACAACAATTGGAGCCCGCATAAAGCGCGGAGAACTCACACTATGCGCTCAATCAGGCATGATCCCTTTAGAGCAAGTCAAAGAGCACCCAGAGATCCAATCAATGGTTCAAACTCTGTGGGACGATGAACATGCTGTAAAACCCAAGCGTACCTATAACCTCGTTGAACTGTTTGCCGGCGGTGGGGGTTTAGCTATTGGTATGGAGCAAGCTGGGTTAGAAAGCGTGCTTCTTAACGAAATAGATAGACACGCTTGTAATACGCTGCGCCACAATAGACCCAATTGGAATGTAATTGAAGGCGATATCTCAAAAGTTGATTTTACACAAATCAAAGAAGACGTAGATATTTTGACTGGCGGCTTTCCTTGTCAGGCTTTTTCATATGCGGGTAAAAGCTTAGGCTTTGAAAATACACGTGGAACTTTATTCTTTGAAATGGCACGTGCAATAAAAGAAACCCAGCCAAAAATATTTATGGCTGAGAATGTGAAAGCCCTATTTACGCATGATGAAGGGCGAACTCTAGAAACCATTAAAAGTGTTATTGATGAATTAGGGTATGAACTTGTAGAGCCACGAGTACTCAAAGCTATATTTTATAAAGTACCTCAAAAGCGTGAGCGTTTGATCCTAGTTGGGATCAGAAAGGATTTGGCCCAAGACGTGAAATTTCATTGGCCATCACCCTGTAAGCGAGTAATGACTCTGCGTGATGCCCTTTACGCCGGAGAGTTATACGATACTGATGTTCCGGAATCACCAGGGCAAGAGTACCCCGAGCGTAAAAAAGAGAGCATGGCTGAAGTGCCTCAAGGCGGTTATTGGCGCGATCTTTCTGATGAATTACAGCGTGAGTACATGCAAAAGAGCTACTTCTTAGGTGGTGGTAAAACAGGTATGGCACGCAGACTCTCACTAGAAGAACCAAGCTTAACGCTGACGACATCACCGGCTCAAAAGCAAACAGAGCGTTGTCACCCCATTCACACTCGTCCTCTCCAAGTCCGAGAATACGCGCGAATTCAAACTTTCCCTGATAACTGGGAGTTTCAAGGTTCAAAGAATGCCGCGTATAAGCAGATAGGCAATGCAGTACCCGTAAATATGGCCAGAGCACTCGGCCACTCTTTAGTAAAACTCCTTAATGACATTGATGGGAAAAATATTATGAGCCCTTTAGATATTAAAGTTAAACAACAATTAGAAAAAATATTGAAACTTGATTCTCGTATCGATGAAAAACTAAATGACATAAAAAATGGAGATGTTAGTCCATATTTTCTAAGTTTAATGGGACTAGAGACAACACTGACATATAAATTATCAGTATCGTTATCAACGACATTTGGGATGAGTTTCTATGAACAAGTATGCGAAATTTTAGCTAAAGAAGCTGGCTATGAAGTTAAAAGGCAGCACAAGATTTTGGGTGAAGTAAGTACAGAAGTGAATGAGTATTTGCAGCAAACACTTGATAACACAGCCTATATACCAGATAGAGAAACGGAGCTACTTAAAATAGCTGAATTAGCTGGAACAGGAGTAGAAAAAGAACACCCAGATAGTACTGTTGATGTATTTATCAAACTGCCTGATGGCACAGAAGTTTATATTGACATAACCACAGTAAAACCAAATAAAAAAGAATTTCGAACAATGAAGCGAAAACTCCTTACCTGGACTGCTATGCGACTAAGTGTCGACCCAGAAGCAAAAGTATGCGCTTATATGGCAATACCATACAACCCTGAAAGTGGTAGTTATTCCAGATTTTCAAATTGTTATCACAGAAAAGACCTACTTGTAGAAGATGAGTTATGGGAACTAGTATCTGGTGGAAAATATAATTCCAAGAAGATTCAAGAAGTGTTCAAGTCGCTAAATCAAGAAGTAACAAGCAAAGTTAAGAATAAACTCGATGAGGTTTTTAATAGAAACTGACCGTCACAGCTCTAATGTATTCCGACAGGCAAAAGAAAGGCTCGCATGACTAGTGCGAGCCTTATGCAGTTTAGGGGGTAAACCACAATCTAGTTTAATCTTAAGATTAATTATTTAACTTATGAGCCATTATGCACTTGTGCGCATTGATATTCTATTTTTAAATGATTCACTGCAATTAATCAATCGATAAAAGTTAGCGTTTGGTCAATTTAAACCACATAAATAACAGTGATTTAGTGAACGACGTCTAGAAAATCATCATAAAATCCATAGAAATCATATTTATAGACTTCTCATTTGCCAATACCCTTCACCATTAGTCGCGAGTTGGCTGTGTAAATAATCAAGCGTATCCGCGACCGTTCCCGCAATGCCTTGGGGAGGATTGAACAACAGCAAACCACTACCGATCAGGCGATCATCACCCTTAGGATCTCGAAGGCGAAGTTCCGACTTAATCGGACTTGGCAGCAAACCATCTTTCACTGCGGTCACACAGTGGTTCAAAATCAGTGAGCTCTTGTCATCCGTGTAGAGCGGGTACCAAATTAGTGCAGATACCTTCTCAGATTGCTGATACGCCTTAACTAAGGCATCAATCACCGCGAGATATTCTGAATCGGTTTCATAGGGTGGGTCGATAACAATCAGATGGTGGTTGTCATGTTTAGCAACATCATCAGGTAACGCTTTAAGCCCATCACCTGCGCTAATCGTAAGCTTGCTTGAAACATCTAGGTTACATTGTAACTTCTCAATATTGGTTTGCAGTAAATCAGCTTCATCTTGCTGAATGTCTGAAAAATAGAAACTATCTTGGCTGCGACCTTGTTGGTAAGTGATGGCGGCAGAACCCGGATACAAAGAGATAAGTTGATTTGGATTGTAGTATTCCAGTACCGACATAAAAGAAGCGAATGCCGGAGGAAGATAAGCCTTATTGCGCCACAAGTACCCGACCCCTTCAGCAAACTCACCTGCATGATTGCTTGGTGCAGTAGTGAGGTCATAACACCCTGTACCTGAGTGCGTGTCGATAACATTGAGGCGTGAATGTTGCTGCATTAATGACTGAACAAGTGCACTCAATACTGGATGCTTTAGCGCATCACCATGGTCGCCTACATGACATTGATGTCGATATTCCATTCCCTTGCCTCATTTCTACGAACGTCATCTAAACATACTTCATATCATGAGGGCTTGCCTGCTCAATCCATCGTTTTTTGAAATAGGCTCACTTTTCTCTAACCAATTGACTCTTATAAAAAATAAAGCCCCTGAGCTTACTTAGGGGGCTAAGTGAGTTCAGGGGCTTTCATTATTGATTTAGGTTAATAGCGTAAGTAAATCGGCCTAGCGTGCATAAGCTAGCTTAGCTTGACTAAGGGTACTCACCCTCAACTTCCACTGGCGCTTTCACTTGGTAGTGACAAGGCTGTAGGCCAAGTAACTTAGGCAGTGTGATGCCGACAGAAACTGAAGACCACGTACCGCTGACAATGCCAACCACGAGTGCAATAGCGAAACCTTGCAGCGCAGCGCCACCCAGTAGCCAAAGCGCTGATACGGTAATTAGCGTTGTACCTGAGGTCACCATGGTGCGTGAGAAGGTCGCTTTAACCGATTCGTTAAGCAGGTTATCAGTATCACCGTTTGGATTGCCGCGCAGCATTTCGCGTACACGGTCGGCGATGATGATCGAGTCATTCAATGAGTAACCGAGAATCGCTAGCACGGCCGCCAATACGGTCAGGTTGAACTCAAACTGAGTAAAAGCGAACAGACCCAAGATAAGCGTCACGTCATAGATGATCGCGGCAAGCGCACCCAGAGCCAAACGCCATTCAAATCGCACACTCAGGTACAGCATGATCATTAGGAAACATACCAATACCGCCAAGCCACCTTGGTCAACCATATCTTGACCTACTTGAGGGCCAACTACGCTGCTGTTAAGCACTTTTACTTGGTCACTTACCGATGACAAAGCATCCACTAAGTTTGGCTGTGGAGCGTCTGTCAGTTGGCTGTAACGAATAGTCCAGCGATCCTGTTCTGCCATACCAACCACTTGAACGTCTTGTTGAAAAGCCGTGTCGAGCTTGGTTTTTAACGCATCTTTGGTTACTTGATCAGAGAGTTGAACCTCGGCAACCACACCGCCAGTAAAGTCCAAACCCCAGTTAAAACCTTTCACTGCCACCAGCATCACAGAGCTCATGAACAGCACAATAGAAATCACAGACATCACCTTACGAAGGCGAGTCATATTGCTATTTGAAAAATAGCGGTCTGAAATAGTCATTTTTGAAGTACTCATGCTTAAATCCTTACATCGTGGCGTTGGTCACGCCCCCAAACCAAATTGATGATCGCTCGTGAAGCAAAAATACCCGTAAACATACTGGTTAGAAGACCTAAGCCCAGTGTCAGAGCGAAGCCCTGAATCGGTCCATTACCAATGGTATATAGAGCCACAGCAACGATCATGGTAGTGACGTTAGCATCGAAAATTGACGAGAATGCGCTATCGAAACCACGGTCGATAGAGCTAGCAAAGCTGCGCCCTTCTTTCATCTTGTCTCGAATACGCTCGAAGATAAGCACGTTGGTGTCCACCGCCATACCAACGGTCAGTACTAAACCCGCAATACCCGGCAGAGTTAATACCGCACCCGGTAGCAGCGCAATCAAACCAAATAATGTGGTCATGTTAACCACCAATGCACAGTTCGCGACCCAACCTAAGCGGCGGTACCATAGCGCCATAAACGTTAGCGTAAGGCCAAGACCAAGTGCCAAAGCAGCAAAGCCGTTGGTTACATTTTCAGCCCCCAAAGATGGGCCAATGGTACGTTCTTCAATGATGGTCACAGGCGCAGTCAATGACCCCGCACGCAGCAGTAACGCAAGCTCTTGCGCATCAGCCAAGCTGCCAGCGCCTGTGATTCTGAAGCGGCTACCCAGTTGAGATTGGATGTTTGCCACACTAATCACTTCGCTGTCTTGCTTGCTGTTGCCCGCTCTATCACGGCTGTATTCGCTGTACACCGTTGCCATTGGCTTACCGATGTTATGACGTGAGAACTCGGACATTTTCTTACCACCAGAAGAATCCAGCGTAATGTTGACTTCTGCACTGCCCATCTCACCAATGCCACTGCGAGCATCAATAATGTGTTCGCCACTCAACACAGCCTTGCGGTCGACTACCACACGGTTGCCGTCTGAATCTTTCAGGGTTTGAGTACTGCGAGTGGCATTGTCGTACACCGAATAGAACGCCAAAGATGCCGTTGCACCAATCACGTCTTTCGCAGCTGCAGGGTCTTGTACACCCGGCAGTTCAATACGAATACGGCTTTCACCTTGACGTTGAATCGATGCTTCCGTGATGCCTAATTCTTCAATACGGCTGCGCATGATTTGCAGGTTTTGTTGAACCGTAAGGTTGCGTAGCGTTCTTTGTTCTTCTTCAGACTGAGTTAACGTTAGCGACTTGTCTGAGCGGTTACGTAGCCATTGTGGGAACTCTTGACGAATCAGCTTCTGGGCTTTTTCGAAATCGGCGTCGGTACGGAAATCAAACTGAACTTGGTTGTTGACCACTTTACCGCGGGCATAACGCACTTCGCTGGTGATCTCGTCGACCATCGCTTGAGCTTGCGCGTGATAAACCGGCTCCATATCCACTTCTAATAAGAACTGCACACCACCACGCAAATCAAGGCCTAACTGAATCGGCGCAAAGCCCATGTCAGTTAGCCATTTAGGTGCTGCTGGTTCCATCGCTAGCGCAACTGTCGCGTTATCCAATAGGCGCTCATTAAGCACCTCTTTGGCTTTCGCTTGTTGTTCAGCATCTTCTAAGATCACGACTAAACGTTGGTCTTTTTGAAATGCAGATTTGGCTTGGATGCCTTCGCTCGCAAGGTATTGAGTAATTTGAGTCGCATCGATTGTCTGCTCAGAGCGATTGCTGATTTGAACCGATGCATTCTCGCCATACCAAGAAGGTAAAGCACTCAGAACCATGATGATAATGGTGGCGATAAGCACCGCGTATTTCCACTTTGAATAGTGGTTGATTTGTTTTCTTGGAATGCGTTTTTTCACAGTCAAGATCTCTTCTTTTTACCAATCACCGTAAATACGAGCTCAAAAATAGCACCGGAAAAAAGCAGTGAACGGGCGTTTAACCAGCTAGGATGACCAGTTATTTACTACGATTGGTATAACTAATGTTTTGCGAACACGATCGATAGCTGAAACCAGAACAAGCTGATTGAATGGTAGTGATGCTAAAGCTGATGTCGCTATGTTTGTCTTGGTTAACTGGCGCGTTCAACGGGCACTAGGCGACCATCGATACGACCAATTTAGGGTCAAACGATTAGCTAAGAAGTTCTCGGAAATGCGAGTATTGGATGTTGCCCTCTTTCCACCCAGAAAGCCGGGAAGACGGAGAACTCACAATACTGGTCCAGTGCAGCTTGGAATCCAACAACGGCGTGTTGAAGAGCAGGGAAGCCAGTATTGAGGGGGGAGAGAAGTCAATCAGTAGATGATAAGCAGGCTCAAGATCAGCCACGCTTTCTTGCTCGTTACTGAGCATACGTCTGAAGTTTGCAGCTTGGAGGCTCGACTCAGTGTCGTGATAGTTGGAACTGTCACCGGAAGGATCGGTGCCAAACTGAGCTTTGTTGCACTCGAAGTAGCTCGACGGATTATCCGTAGCGGCTTGTTTACACTGTTTTATCGAGGAAGATTGTTCATTCTGCGAAGATTGCTCTTGAGCCGAATGAATTTGAAATGGCTTAGAAGGGAACGAATAGCCGTTAGAGTTCACTAAGCCAAAGCTCAGTAAAAACAACATTAAGACTAATCGGGTACCTAATTTAAGCAATCTAATATCCAAACAACATTCTCGTAGATCGTCAATCTACAATACAAATGAAACGCTGTCTTGATTTAAAACATTTTTTTAGAAAATGATACGATGCAACCGATTAGGCACTCACGGCATTTAGATTTATATACCTCAAAAAGAGCTCAACAAAGCTTGGTGCATAGATATTATGAATGGTGTAAAAACAAGAAAGCCAAGCGATGCGCGCTTGGCTTTGGGTTAAGTGTTTCTGTCTGCTTTAGGCTTTAGGCTTTAGGCTTTAGGACGCATGATGTTCTTAACCTTACGGCTATTTTCACCAAAGATGCGTTGGACAAGTTGATTCATGTCTTCCGCAGTGATCGACCTCGCCACTCGCTCAACTTGAGACAAAGCTTCGATGTCGTAACCATGAAGTAAATAACGAGACAAATACCAGGCTTGGTCGATGGAGCTCATCTCGAGAGGCGTGAAGTCAGCTTCAAACTGTTTCACTACCGCTCGCATTTCCTCTTCAGAGACACCTTGTAGAAGGTCGGCAATCACCTTATCGATCGCCACTTCCACTTTATCAACGTTCTCAGGCGCTATCATCGCACCAATAACCCACTCATGACTCAGTTCGCCATCTGCAGACGCCGAATACGTATAAGGTGAGTAATCTAAACTCAACTCTTCACGAATATAAGCATCTAAGCGAGTCGCCAGCAGTCGTTCTAGCAAGTTTTCCGTGAAGATATCTTTTGCCGTCACGCCTTGGTCGGTTTCGGTTGTAGGTTCAGAGATGACTCGTAAGACGTACTCTGCACTATTCACATTATTGATGGCTAAATCAATGCGTGATTCAGATGGCTGCTTGTAGGCCACCTTAAAGTCAGGAACGTCGGCTTTTTCTAATGGAATCGAAGCCAAGTATTGCTCAACCAATGGCTTTAATTCACTTGGGTCGATATCACCCACGATCACCAATTGGTTATGTCTCATTTGACCAAACAGTTGCTGATGAAGATTAGCGATGTCTTCCACAGAAACTGCTTCAACACGTTCTTTACCCACAAAGAGGTGGCCACTGTCCTGACGATAGATGTTCTGGTTTCTTGCGCGTTCAAACTGGCCAACAGGGCTGCTCAAGAAAGATTCCTGACCCTGTGTAAACTCCTGCTTCACTGCCTCTAACTGATCGGGAACAATTTTAGGCGCAGTTATGAAGGTATAAAGCGCAGCAAGCGTGTCTTCAAGCCCGTCTTTATTGATATTAAATTCAATACCATGACGAGTATTACCAATGAAGGAATCGGCGCGAATATTTTCACGATCAAAGTACGCTAAAAGCTCAGAGCCCGTAAACTCACCGGCACCGCTTCGAGCGAAAGTAGGTAATGCGACCTCAACCGCTGGGTACAAGCTCGGATCCAAAGCGGCTTTTCCGCCAAGGCTCATATACATTACACCGACATCATCACCTGCCACATAATCACGCAAGTACCACATATCGATACCATTACTTAACGTCCACTTTTGGATGTATGGATCTACGGACATTTGTTCAGCAAGCACAACCTCGCCTTGCGAGCTAGGTACAGCAAAGGCACTGGCTGTTCCAATCGCAAGCGGCGGAATTCCCGCCTCGCTATACGTGGTTTTTAAGCTATCTAGAGAGTTGATGACCGCAGTTCTGTCTTCATTGTCGTCCATCCCAATAACAATAAAGTAATCATCAGAAAGTAGATTCTTGATGTTGTCGTTAATCACTTCAAGGCTCAAGTTATCAATGAAAGCTTCCAAGCTGACTTGATAGTCTTTCTGTGATTGGACAATTCGATCAGTGACTAACCTGCTCACTTTGTAATTCGCGTGTTCAACGCTGTCCATTTTATCCCAGTCATGCTCAATGTTATCCAGCAAGTCTTGGTAGTAGTGCAGTTCACCAACAATATCCGTTTCCGAAACACCAAAATCACGCAGTGATGCCAATGTAGAAAGCAGATCTTTTTGGATAACTTCGCGGCCTCCAGTCGGAAACCCAACACTTATTGACGAATAGTACAGAGAACCCATTCGATAGCTATCAGACGCTATCCATTGAGTCGGCAGCGCGGCATCATTGAACACCGCTTCTAATCGCTGTCGAATCAATTGTTGAGAGGTTTCATCTAACCTGCGTTGGTTCTGCTGAGCATGATTTTCAACTCTATTTAAACCTCGGTTAAACGTCAGAGTGATGCTTGGCGCTTCTCTTCCTGCGTCCTCAACATAATCATCTTCATTGAATGAGGTCACTTTCTGTTTATCTGGTCTCGGCGTGTCGCCACGTTCCCAGCTAGAAAACTTTTCTTCAATGAGTGGAATCACGGTTTTGATGTCCACATCACCAGAAACGACCAGCTCAACTATTTGAGGTTGATACCAAGTTTGATAAAAGTTGGTGATACCTTGAGGAGTGGCATTCACAATAGACGATTTAGTCCCTAGTGCATCTTGCGATTCGTAAGGGCCGCCTTCAATGAAGTGATCATAATATATATCTCCGAATGACTTATCATCGAGGCGAGCCATACGAAACTCGCCAAGAACCACGCCTTTCTCTTTTTCGACTTCTGAACTTGATAGATCCAGGCCATCACCAATGTCACGCATCCACGTCAGGGCAGACTGCAATTGGACGTTATCTGGCAAATCTAACTGGTAGACCGTCTCTTCATAAGAGGTGTAGGCATTAATATCAGCACCGAAGCTAGCGCCTGCATCTTCAAATAAGCGAATCACGTCATTTTGAGAGAAATTCTTGCTGCCATTGAATGCCATGTGCTCCAGAAAGTGAGCATAACCTTCTTGCTGATGAGTCTCTTGAATTGAACCCGCGTGCACGACTAAACGAACAGATACGGATTCTTCATGATCTGGATAAACATGGTAGGTAAGGCCATTTTCTAGCTGGCCTGATGTCCATGCCGGATCCGGCTGGATTAAGGTTTCAGTGGTTTTTGATGTTGAGCTACAGCCAACCAAAGTTAGGCATAGTGCCGTCGCTAAATAATATGTTTTCATAACAACCTCTTAATGTCATTCATCGACAATATACAGATTGAGTTAACGATTATTATTTAATATTGAACCGGATGAGTATCTTTGTGATCTAGATCTTTATTTTATAAATCACTATACGTTATGTAAGATTGATTGTGCTCGTTTAAAGCAGCGTTTTGATAAGAGCCTAGTACATCCATTTAAACTCGCTAACTACATCCATTTAAAATCAATGGCTACATACATTTAAGCTAGTTTGCTACATACCCTTAAAGAGCGCTTGCGAAGCGCGGCTGATCGGTAACTTCTCTCCTGACACATAAGCAGACATCTGGCCTGAAAGCCCTTTCTTCACTTTATCAATGGCTGACACTTTCACCACCACCGAGCGGTGGATCTGCCAAAACTCATCTGGGTTAAGCTGCGCAATCAGCTCTTTTAGCGACACGCGAAGAATAAGCTCCTCTAGCAAACCGCCTTGGCCTTTTTTGAATATAGACACGTACTTGTCTTCCGCTTTGAAGTAAGCGACATCATCGACTGCGATTAGGTGAATGTCTTCTCCGACACTGGCTTTGAGCCACGTGAGATGTTTCTTCTGCTGTTGATAAAGGGGCTGCGATAGATAAGGAGGCTGCGTTTGCTGGGAAGTCGATTGTGATAGCTGTTGAAGCTGAGCCATTAACGCTGTGATATCAGGTTGTTCAAGGGGATTACCTGTTTGCGTTTGGCTGCTCGACAAACGCGCTTGCACCTTCTGACATGTGGCCAGTAAGCGCTCTTCGTTGATTGGCTTAAGTAGGTAATCCATCGCATTATGTTCAAAAGCTTTGACTGCGTATTCGTCATAAGCCGTAATGAACACAATCAATGGCGGTGAATCTAGCTTGTTTAATTGTTTCGCGAGCGAGATACCATCCAGCTCAGGCATACGAATATCGAGAAACGCCACGTCGGGCTTAAGCTGCTGAATACTCTGCATCGCCTCCAAACCGTTTTGTGCCTTACCGACGATCTCTAGCTCCGGCCAAACCTCAGACAAACTCTTGTCTAGGTGGTGCCTTAACAGTGCTTCATCGTCTGCGATAATCGCCGTTACGCTCGGTTGTACTGCTGGGTTGTTCATGGTTAGTCCTTTAAATTCACACTGTAAATCGTCTATTTTTCGTCACTGTTCTGTGCTTTCTAGTCTGTAATTCTAGGCGGCTGCGTCAGTCAGCGGTAACAAGATCGTCGACACTACCCCGCCTTCAGCGTGTTCAGTAATCGCTAGACTCGCCTTATCACCATAAAGGGTTTCAATTCTTTGACGAATATTGCTTAACCCAACACCGTGACCCGTATTCGCAGAAGGCGTTTTCAGCCCTGCGCCATTATCAGCCACTTCAATTTGTAGCTGCTGGGCTTGTTGAGTAATACGAATATTCACTTGGCCACCAGCGGCTTTGGGTTCAATACCGTGTGTGAGTGCATTCTCGACCAAGGGTTGAATCAAGAACGGTGGAATCACCTGCAAATCGCTAATCTCGTGTATTTCAATCGAGAACGTTAAGCGCTCACCCAAACGTATCTTTTGGATATTAAGATAAGCGTCTAACAAGTCGACCTCTTGTGCGATGGTCGATTGCTCGGTGCGGCTGTTTTTCAAAGTCACGCGCAATAAGTCAGTCAGTTTTTCGAGCATCAACTTGGCTTTCGCGCTATCACTCTCAATCAACACATTGATGGTCGCAAGTGTGTTGAACAAGAAGTGCGGTTCAATTTGGCTTTGCAGTTGCTTGAGCTGACTAAGCACCACCACCTTTTCTTGATCGGCCTGACGACGCTTGGCCACTTCCAATTCGTTATCAGCGCGTAGTTGTTGCTCTCGGGTGTAGAAATAGTAATAGCAAACCGAACAGAAGATCACACCGAGCAAGACTACAGATTTAAGGTCCGAGATATTGGCCCCGAAATATCCGTTCAACCAATAGTGCGCGTTCAAGGTACCAAAGGTCATCGCAATCACCATTGAGATCCCGACATCAAACACCTTTGATTTCCTCTTAAACACCTCAACCAAGATAAAAGAAGAACCCACCGCGCTGTAGCCAAAACCAAAGCTTATCGCGAGATTGACCACAAGATCGCCGCCCCAAATCGTTTGAGTGGTGATGGCGATAACGAAACAAAACAGAGTGGTCAGCGTAAAGCTTTTAATCCATGGAAACTTACTGTTTGAAAAAGTGTTCATTAAAATCGTCCTTTGATATTTAAAAGAATCATATGACTATCGGGTAAGTTGGCGTAAGCAGAATCACTTTTACCGCCTAGAAAGCGTGCAGCAAGTTCCAAATCCAACGATGAATTGCCATTATCTAAAGCCTGATAGTTGAGCCACTGGGTCGCAATAAAGCCGCCGTCTTGAGGAGACAACATCACATCAAATGTCGGCGTGATATCTTCAAACCAGCCATGTGTCGAACCCAGAGACCAGTGAAACATGATGTTGTGCTGAACCAAATTGGCGTGTTGATAACCTTGAGCGTAAGACCCTGCTAGTGATGCTGTCATCGCATTAACAGACAAAAACTCTGCACTTTCTATCGCGCTTTGCCACTCAGAATGACTCCACGCTCGGCTATCAAACCAGTATTCCAACACCACATTGTGGCCGGTGTCATTGGCCCACGTTAATCCTGCTAACGCTTGATAAGCCTCGCCCTGCTCTTCAAGATAAACCGGTTTAAGCAGTAAGTTAGGCTGACTGTAGCCAAGGCTTTGTCGTTGATAGACCACCGAGCCATGAAACTCCCAAGCGAGGTTCAACACCGACACTAAACTCGCCCCAAGCAAGCCGTGGCGTACATCGTCATAATAAGCAACCCACTGATACTCATGATCACCCACTAGGTTGTAACGACGCAGCCCAAAGCCTTGTTGCTGGTTTTGCTTTTCGAATTCATTTACGTCTTGAGAAGTCCACGAAGAATCACTGTAAAGCAGTGTCCATTCTCCTGTCATATCGAACAGTGACGCCGAGGCCACTCCTGCACCCTCTTCTGCAACAATACCAACGGGATTTTGTCGATACGGCTTGATGATGTCTAAAGGTCGATAGCCATAGCCTACGCCCCAATCTAGGCGAACCTTACCGAGCGTGACATCGAAGTAGTGATCACCAACGAGTGAATTGGACAGTTCAACACCACCTTGCCAAAACAACTCACGCACAATGAATTCAGACTCAAAGCTCGCGTCTTGTTGTTGAGGGTTGTTGCTTAGAATATCGTTGGCTTTCACTGCGAACAAACCAAGCCAATTGTTATATCCAACCTCTAGATCCAGCAAGCTATTTAAGGACTGACGATTATCAGACGCTAAAGGGCTGAATGGCGACTCTCTCGATTCAACGGCTTCTGCACTCAGTTGCCAGTCCCACGCCAAGCTCAGGTCATCCGCTTGAATCGTGTTACTCACACAAGACAAGGCAAGTAAAGTAGCGATTGAAGACTTGATGTGGAATCGGCGATTGGAAGCTTTCATGGCATTCACCTACAGCCCAGACACGCTGTTACGCGATAAATAAGCAGGGTTATAGTATTTGTCTGCCAAGGCTTGTTCACTCACCTCGCGGTACTCAATCACGGTTTTCTTGCTTGGCTGAATCTTATCGAGCAAGGTCATCGACACCACTGTTGGTAATCCATCACGCACGCCTTCAGTAAACCATGCTTGTTTCGCCAGTTTTCCTGAACGCAGGTACAGATCCGCTTTAACTGGAAACGCTCGGTCTGCTGTTAACCACAGATCAATCGACTGATAGCTGGCACCCTTGGTTTTCGCAGCGAGCTTTAGGTGATGGGTATCGAGCGTCTCGCCAGTCGGCATCTCAACCTGTTGCTCGGCAACCCACTCACCTTGGTAATCTTCGCTCCAAGTGAGCGTTGAGATGTCCCCTACCGAGGCTTCGCCCAATAGCTTTTGCATCGGTGTAATACGAATTGGGCGACGAGATTTCGGCATCAGCAACCAATAGTTATCTTCAATCATCAGCATCTTTTGACCAGCCTCGACGGCTGATTTAAAGACGACTAATGACTCTCGATTTGGTCTTGTATAGACGTTGTATTCACGGGTTTTATCCAGTTGATCGTCTTGATACAGCGCCACCAGAGACACTACCTTAGAGGCTTGTGCGCTGTTCAATCGGTAACTATCCGCCTTAGCGATCATCTCTGTGACTTGTTGTGAATCGACTGCCCAGCTTGGTGTCGATGCTAGAACCAAAACCAATACAGAACCTAAAACAGTGAGTGAACGAGTAAATTTATACATAAACCAGCGCCTCCGTGATTGGCTTATTCACGCCTTTGCGAGCAGAAAAATAAGCAGCTAGCAAACATATCGTCAGCACACCTAAAGTGGCGTAACCAACTAATTCCAATGAGAAGTAAATGTTGAGTGGGTAGCCTTCGGTTCTGCCTGGAGGTGGCGGCATCTGTATATCAACTACCAGCAATAACAGCGACACTAAACCACTCACTAACGCACCTATTGCACTGCCAATCATCGCCAGTAATCCCGCTTCTTTTAAGAAGCCCGCGACGATTTCAGAGGGGTAACTGCCGAGTGCTGACAAGGTGCCGATTTCACGAGTGCGTTCGGTCACCGACATGGTCATGGTGTTAAACAGCGACACAAACACCACCAATGCCATCACTGCGCCCATGATGCCGAAGATCCGGTCGTAAAGATCTTTAACCTTGGTGTAGAAAAACGCGCGATCTTGCCACGGGGTGATCTCGATCTCTGTGCCTTGCTCGCTTTGACTTGCACTATTTCGATCTAAAGCAGTTTGGATACGCTGTTGAACGGTCGAGGTCTTGCTTGTCTCAAATAGGAACACCGACAAGGTACTGACTTTGTCTGATGCTAAAAGCTCTTGCGCGGTAGTGATGTGTACATATAGCTGACGTTTGTCTAGCTCAGGAACCCCTGTCGAGTAGATACCCTGCACCTTAAAATCAAAAGCATTCAAAGCACCGTCACTGGTGGTCGCGAGCAGTGTCACCCAATCGCCAACCGCAACTTTGAGGTTACGAGCAAGGTCAGTTCCCAGCATCACTTGTGGCTCTTGGTTGTCGTATCTTGGTGACTTCACATCCGACAGGGTTTGCCCACTGCGCACATCAAGGAAAGGTCCTTTCATATCGAACTCACGCTCATTCACGCCCGTTCCCATAAAGATGGTCGATTTGCTGCCGTTAGACACCAAGCCACTAAAATAGACTCGCGGCTGTACGCCACGCACGTCACTGTCGCCAATAATGCTCTTGGTGAGCGCTTGAACATTATCGAGACCATTGCTCAGCGGCATGTCTTCATCTTGCTCAAAATAACCCGGTGTGCTCAAAGTAAGATGACCAGTATCGCGCGCGGTCGATTCTCTCAAAGATTCGTAGGTATAAAGTCCGTAACCACCGGCACTGGTAAGTGCGAAAACCGCAATCGCGATGATCAACACAGAAAGCAAACTACGACGACCGTTTCTTAATAAGTTAAGCCAAGCCAAACGCATCGAAGTTGGAAGTAAAAACGTGCTCATTCTTTGTGTTAACTTGCCCATGAGATAGCCTCCGTTGCTGTGATTTGTGGCGCCAGTTGGCCGTCGATAAGTTCAATCACTCGGTCACAACGCTGCGCCATTCTTGGATCATGCGTTGCGACAATAAAGGTGGTGCCCATTTCGTGGCCGAGCTCTTTCATGATATCGATCACAAGGTTCGCAGTGTGACTGTCTAAGCTGGCTGTCGGCTCATCAGCAATCACCAAGCTTGGGTTATGAATCAGCGCTCTGGCTATCGCAACACGTTGCTGCTGACCGCCTGAAAGATTGTCTGGGCGGTGATGAACGTAATCCCCTAGCCCAACACGCTCTAACATGTCTTGTGCTCTGGTCTGCTGTTCTTGCTTAGAGCATTGGTTCAACATCAATGGATAAGCGACATTCTCAAGAGCCGTCATTACAGGAACCAAATTGAAGCGCTGAAACACAAAACCCAACGACTGACGACGAAAACGCGCAGCGGCGATTTGCTCTGTCGGATACGGCTGGCCATCAATGTTGATCTGCCCTCGATAGTTCATGTCCAACAAACCCAAAATATTCAAAAGTGTGCTTTTCCCTGAACCCGACGGGCCACATAACGCCACCATTTCACCACGTTGGATATGTCCATCGACCCCGTTTAATGCATCAACACGTTGACCGCCCGTGACATATGCTTTGCCGATATCTTTAAATTCAATCATTTCGTTGTCCTCTGATTACCAATCCATTCTCAAGCTATCGCAAGCCGCAATTGAGCTTTCACAGCTGTTATTTGGCTTTGGCAACTGTTACTTGGCTTTCGCTATTAGGGCCTTCGCTGTCATGGTCTCGATGTTTCCGGCATCGGTACTTTCCATTTTTTCAAGCCACACCTGTGCTTGCTCGAAGTCTTCAGCACGAATCGATGCGGTAATGGCATAACGGTAAATCCATGAGGTCGCAGCGAAGTGTTGTTGTTGGAAATCATCTTCCGCGAGTAACGAGAGGAACAAGTCATAACCACGATCGAAATGGTTAAACATGTCTGGCAGAGAGGTGTAAGTAACGGCGGCCATTGCGCGAGTTAGGTAAGAATCTGGCAGCCCTTGAACACGAGGTTGCTCATGAATCGGTTGGTCTTCGTCTTTAAGCAGCACCAGTGATTTATCAATGGTTGATAAGCCTTTCTCCACATACTTCATCTTGTTCCAAGGTAAGAACGCATCACGCCCCATCAGGGTTTCTGTGCTTCCTAAATAAACTAAAGTCAGTGGCGTAGCACCATCTTGTTGTAACGTGTCATTCAGGCGTTCGTAAGCCACCTCAACCAGATCTTCATTGCCTTGCGCGGCTTGATTGTAGATATCAAGAACGTCTGAACTTGGGTTAGCCTGCGCCAAAGTGGGTGCGAATGAAACAAGTGCAACCAGCAATGAACGCTTAAGCACAGAAGTGGTAGAGCCTGAATTTAATGAGTGTGAAGTAGTCATGATTTCTAATCCCTTTCAAATGTTGACGTTGAAAGGTTAACTAGAATTTGTCATGCAGTTTTATCAATGCGACGAATGGTAATTACGAGGAGTGAATGGTTGAGTTAGGGTGTGAGTGGTGGGAGCTGCAAACAAAAAGCACGAGTAGGAAAGGATAAAATGAGTGGGAAAAAACGTATCTGACATTTCCCAATTCAAGCCTTGATCGAAGCTGACTGATTTCTGCCCCAAAGCTTCTTAGCCTCAACGAACCGGTTACCAGAAAAGCATCGCATGAGACCAAACTATTCTAATCCATTAAGTAGCGTTTTATTGCGAATAATTTTCGACACTTTACCCAGAAACTGTCTCTCGATTCATACAATAGTTTGATATGCTTTGAGGCTCACAATTAGTGATAAAAAGATAGACGAAATGCTAACGCGGGAGAAACCCATCTATAAAGCGTTATGCAGTAAATCGGAGACACAATGAGAAAAATAGTAATACCAGTTTTGTTGGTTATGCTGGGTGGTTGCCAGTCACTTAAGCATGCTTACTATAATCGCCTTGATATATCGAATACTCCTGAAAATGTTGAAGCTGTTAAAGTTACCTACGACTTCGACCAATTTGAGAGGGAGGGTTGGTTAACTTCAGATTACTATATGAGTTGGTTTGAAAGTGGCTCTAACGGCATTGCGTATAGATATCGTGCATTTTACAAGTCTGAAAACGCCAATTCGCCGCAATTTATTCAGCTGTACTTCGTGTTGAAATCACCAAATTGGTATTTTATTGACTCTGTTTACAATGAAAATGGTTTCGAGTACCCAGTAACGCTCATTGATAGAGATACAGCTAATGCGGGAAATATATATGAATATTTCGCTATCAAACTGACCACTAGAAATCTGCAGGAACTAACTGATTCTGATCTGCGCCTCAAAATTGTAGGTAAGAAAGGTGAGGAAACATTCCCTCTATCAGCACTCGTTGCACAATCATTTAAGGATAGCCTTAAGCAAAAAGGCGGGCGCTAAATAAATAGCGCTAACAATGAAATTAAGAGTGATTCACAACGCTAGCCGCTTTCACTTCAAGCCAGTTTTGTGCTTATGGCACAATGGTTTAGGTATGATGTCAGCGTTCTTCACCCCTTTATTTGGCGTCAGGTAGCAACCTCAAAATAAGGAGTAACCTTTGAAGTTTAGAAAAATACAAATTAGCACTCCTATTTCACGGGAAATGGAAGATTCACTTGAACTTTTTCAATATAGAGCTCAAGAGCTAATTGAAAATTACGAAAATATAAAGAAGCAGGGCTTTGACATCGGTGGTTCTCAAAGCTTTTCTTTTCAGAATGGGCAGATAAGTGGCGTTGGAATGAGCGTTTGCCGACACCGATTAAAGGGGCTATTTGTCGACTTTCGTTTTTTTGTAGGAAACGACGAACCAACGTACTTTTTTAAGATCCATAAAGCGATAGGGCTTTTAAGTACTGACGTTGGCTATAGAAGAACGTTAAAAGACTTAAAGAGTGGGTGGCAAGAAAAGGGAATGCTCAAAGGTTGGAGCGACATTTCACCACTTGAAATGATCCAAATTTATTTTAATGCGCAAGCTTTTCACGGTGAGCACAAGGGAGAAGTAGCTTTCTTAAAATTGGTTCAAGCATATGATAATAAAACACTAGAGTTTGTATTAGCTATGCATATTAGTGATCGTATTCAGTGCATTAGGCACTTACGTTGGGTATTGGAAAAGGTAAATAAAAATGGATACTTACAAGTCCCTGAGTACCGTTATGAGTAGTCGTCGCACTATCTGCTATACAAACGTTTAAAACAGATTCGAAACAGCTTTACTCAGATACAACTGGCACGTTATTGTCCACAACTTGGATAAACCGATTTTTAACTCGTGGCACTTTATAAATCAAAGTGCCCTAAAACGAGTTCATAATAGATAGCTCATCAAGATAAATACTTCTATAGCCTTATGAACTCATCCCAATAAAGTGTCCGTTTTTTAGTACGCTGATTTGTTTATATAATAATCAGCGACTTTGATGATCGATTTTTTTACCAGAGCAATCTGTTTTGAATGTGGACACCAAAGAGATATGGGAACCATTATTTCTTGTTTGATCTCGTCACATTTTATCTCTACCAAATTTTCAGTCACATATTCAGAGTCAATTATCGATTTTGGTAAAAGAGCCCAGCCAAAATCATCTTGGACAAGCTTAACAATGACTGCTAATTGATCAACATATTCATGTTTTGAAGAAACAACAACCTTCTCCGTCATTTTATCTTCGACCATAGATTTGAGAACAAACTGTCGTAAAGATTTCATCGTTGAGAGTGTCTCGTTTGCTGGCTTAGCCGATAGTTCACTTTCTGCATTAGCAAATGGAACAAAAGGCATATTCCCCAAAAAAGTAAAATCAATACTATTAATCACTTTGCTTTCGTATATGTTCACAATACCAAAGTGAATGCTTCCATCTTCAATCCCTGTTTTTATTTCTGGTTTCGTTCTGACCAAAAAATTAACACGCATGGATGGAAAGTCTTCATCGAGCTGTCGACGAATTTTAGAAACAACATGATGAGGTAAAAAGCTCGCATAGGCTATCGTCACCGATTCCAGCCCGCCAAATGAAAGACTTAATGCAAATCTATCAAGAGTTTTAGCCTGCTCTAGTATTTGCTTTGCGTAATGATAAAGAAGTACTGCATCTTCAGTGGGCTCTACACTGCGGCTCAACCTATCGAATAAAGTGATCGCTAACTGGTCTTCTAAACTCGTGATGACTTGTGCAACCGTTGTTCGATGCTTATTTAATTTTATCGCCGCTTTGCTAAAAGCTTCCTGCTCATATACCGCAACGAAAGTATTTAATTGTTCAAGACTAAAGTTCATATCATGTCCTGCGAGTCCTCATATTCGTTAATAAATTTTACCACCAGAGTCTACATTAACCAACACAGAGCCTGTTTCTCTTATCAAACAACACATCCCTATCACCACGCTCTGACATCAATTAAAAATCTCTCATCGAATACACTTTAAACAGATGAATTAAAATATTTCTTACCAAAAAAACCGAAATCCCCCTTTACCGCAAATGTTTGGATGACAGCGATGGATCGAGCCCATCGCTAGAGAGTTAATGAGTATAAAAACCTTATGTAAAGTTGCGTTATTGCTTCGGCCACTTAACTTAAATAACTCGGGAACGTCTCATGACCAGACTCAAAATGACCGCTTTGTCTACGGCTTTACTTGCTACCATTTCTATTTCAGCATTTGCTGATGACACCCAAAAAGTTGACCCGTCCGATATGACTCGTGCCAGTACCAATATGTATGTGGCAACCAACAACATAGGTGATCTAAAGCTATCGGGAGCTCTATCATATACTTATGACAACGGACAGATGTCTATGGTCACATTGGAAGGTTCGATGGATAATGAGGGGAAATATAAAGACAGCCGAGCTCAATATTTCCATGTATTCAATATAAATAATGCCATTACACCTCGTGTAGCCGCGTCATTAGACATCATTGATAATGCAAGCTTTACTACTGCAGCTGTAGGTGGTGTCGCTATTTTTAGAACTCCAATCGACTCTCTGACCTTTTTTGGCCGCGCGGCAGTGATGGGCGGTGAGTACTCAGACAGCACAACAAGTGCCTTTGGTGTTACAGACAATAGTATCGTAGGTGGTATGGCCGCTGCTTATGCGGTCTGGAAGCCGGGCGCCGATGGTACTTATTTCGCAGCCTACCCAGAATTTACGTACATGGATGGTGATATTGAAACGAGTACCGTTAAAACCACTCTACTCGCAGCGACTCCTTTTTCGGCAGACAAAACACGCTGGGGACAAGTCAAGGTTGAAAATACTTATGGAAGCATGGAATCAACCAATCAAAAACTAGACATTGACGACACCGTGGTTTGGTTCCAATACAAAGTCTTCTTCTAAAACGACCAATAGCCATAATACGTTAAAAGGTGGATCGAGAGATTCGCCTTTTTTTAGTTTTATTTTCCTTACCCCCTCTCACTCTTCTTTATTAAAATAGCCACGATTTACTATTCAGTTCGGGCTTACTTTGAACTGACTCTCTACTTCAACACTACATGTATTGCCGATGAGTACAGGGTAAGGAGCTCTAATGTATCGTCTGAATACAATGAGTAACGGGAAGAAGCTCAAACAATCGTATCTATATAACGTGCACTTCTTTACGCCATGACATCGGTGTGTGTAACCACGAGCCTAAAGCGCATAAAAGCGTTACCACAAGCGATAATGGATAGCAGTGTTGAGATGACCCAAAGATATCGTGATACTTAATCGCGAGCACACAAGAAATAAATAACGAGACTAAATAAACCAAAAAACGCCAGTCAGGCGACTGGCGTTACAAAAAGATAAAACTCTATTCAATGATCAAATCTATCAATGATTAATCACACCAAGTGGCAATCACCGATTGCATAATTAGCGACTAAAATACTTCGCAATCTCACGAGCATAAGTTTCTTCTTGGTTTTTACCGTTACTGGTTGAAAAGAAAGATATAACTAGGTCTTTGTCTGGTGAAATATACACACCTTGACCGCCAACACCTGCTTTGAATAAGTCGCCATCCTCAAAGATTGCATCAAATTGATAACCATTCTTGATGTTTGTGTCGTTGGAGAAAGAGTTTTCCATCATCTTGCCCACATAGCCACCACCGTAAGCTTCTGGGTTACCAGAGTCTTGAATTAACGTAATGACTTCTTTGCTAACACCACCATTACCCAACTTTGTGGCTGACGGAGTAAGTAACATACCGAATTTAGTCATATCTTCAATTGTGGTATTCATTGAGAAAAACATTAAAGGGTATCCCCCTTGTGGAGAAACGACAGTATAAGCGTCATTATTTGCCCCCATTTTCTGCCACATATCACGACTGACAATCTCATTCATGGGTAAGTTACGAACGTTCTCAATAAGTCGAGCTAGAACAAACGTATTAATTGAATTGTATTCGAATGTTTTTCCGCCCGGCGCTCTTCGTTTCATTTCAGCAAGAACTTCGAGTGGGCTTTGGTTGCCTTCACCTTCAAACACGCCAATGGAAACCGCCCATTTAAACCAAGGTTGTTCTGGGTTTATACGTGAGTCTGCTTCTGGCTCATCGTGCTCTGTTGCATTCAAGCCTGTCGCCATATTTGCAGTATCAGAAACGGATACTGTATCCCAGTCAGATCCCTTTAATTCAGGAATGTATTTAGAAATAGGGTCACTCAGGTTAACTTGCCCCTCGTTGACCAATTTAGCCAGCTCAATACCTACTGTAATTTTCGAGTTTGAAAACCAATTATGCTTGTCTGTTTTTCCCATCGTGTTGTAACGCTCAAAGACAACTTCTCCACTCTTTACAACAAGAAAAGCATCGACAGGATAAGAATCTAGGTGTTCGTTTAGAGTCTTATTCTCACCGTGTACAGTCGCTGATATTTCGCCAATATTTTGGTCAATTTGATATGGAAATTGATAGACGGGTCCATCACGTTCAATTTGAGCCGTAGGATAGAAACGGCTTAAATTCTGCCAAGCAAACTTAGACTGTTCAATAGGAAACTGAAGTTTAACGCGATTGCCTTTTTTCAAGAAAAAGTCATGAGTGTTGTAAACATCAACGTTTGTGGATGATTCATTAATGCTCTCATTAGCAAACGCTGAGCCTGCAGATAGAGCCGTTACAATGGATATAGCGATTAAGCTTTTCATATTGGTTTTCCTATTGATATATAGTGCTGTAGTGCGAACTGCATGCAAAAGCTGCGAGCCAGTTGTCTTTGTTAATACAGGCACGTTACAAGGAAAACGGAATAACGCCTCATCGCCTACGATGGATTGCCTCCATCAAACGTTGAAAGTTAGAAGCATGAATGTTCTTTTCTCACTAGTTTCCTGACCCCGAGTGACTCTAATATTTGCGAGGTGTAGGCTGTTATGTGTAAAGCGTAAAGAGAAGTGAGTTAAACGGCACATAACCATCAGATTTAACCTAAAGGTTCCCCGTTAATAACCTGATCATTTTCTTAATTCGTTGATCAGGTTTATTGATAAAGCTCAATATCCGACGCGTCAATGACGTATCCGGTTTGAATATCTTGATTGCCATCAGAAAGTGTAATCGACGTATCAACCGCCCCTGTTTTAATGTTCCCTATCACCCATACTGGTATGTATAAACTTTGCAATTCATGGCCTTCAGGAAATTCGACTAAAATCGTTTGATTTACTGGTGGTGGAGGTGTGTGAATGCAAGCCCCTGCGGTTGGTACTAAAATGAACTGCGTCCCTATTAAGCCTTCCATTTCGAGCGGTACTAAAAAACCGGCCAGTTTTATATCGTTAATACTAAGGTCGGGAACTATATCGTTCGATTGTTGTGTTCTTTGTATAAGCAGTTCACGTACGTTTAAGCCAAACTTTTCAGCTAATACCACACGTTGATTGTACCCATCGTTTTCCATTGGACTTAACTGACGCGTTTTTTGAACGGCTTCATAGGCGTAAATCTCAGAAAGTAGCGCCTTATTCCCAGGAGAAAGAACCTGGTATTGATTCTGCAAAGGTCTTAACGATTCCCAAGATATGGTTTCAGCCGCTTGTGTGAACAAACTAAAACAACAAGCCGTAATCATCAATAATGTATTTTTCATTTCAACATTTTCTAATTAGAACAATAGCTAATGAAAAAATGGCTAAGAAAACCTTAGCCATCGTCTCGTTTTATATCAGTCAATAATATTTGAATTACAGACTTTCGAGGTTATCCATTAGTTGGTAGAAGAACCCAATAGAGCGACCGTATTCTTCAACTAAGATACGCTCGTTCACACCGTGGAAGCCTTCGAATTCTTTTACGCTTTCTAATTGTATCGCCGTCATTGTATATACATCAGGTGCGAAATCACGTGCTTGGAAGTGTTTAGAGTCTGAGCCTCCAATAACAAAGAACGGTGAAACAATCAGGTCATTACCCCAGGTTTGACGAATCGTTTTTTCAAGCATCGCGTAACCAGGGCCACTTGGATCCGCAACATTCGTTGCTGGTGTTGATGCTGATATATCACGTATGGTCATGCGATCATCGCCAATCGCTTTTTTCACATGTTCAATGATCACTTCAGGTGTATCGCCTGGCATCGGTCTAAAGTTTACAACGGCGGTTGCTGCTGGTGGCAATACGTTATCTTTGATACCGGCATTAAACATGGTAACGGCGGTTGTTGTATGAAGCATGGCACGAGTCACTTGGTTTTCCGACATCACCTCAATGAATTTTTGTTCTAAATCTGTCACGGTGTCGTTATTACCGTAAGCAACGGCTTTATAAAGTGGTTGCTGCGCTTCTGGAAGCTCAGGTCCCATGTAGCGGTATTGGTAACGCACCGCATCATGAATTTTGTAAGGGAATTGCGCAGCTTCAACTTTCTCAACCGCTTTTGCTAACGCGACAATATTCGATTCTTCTCCCGGTTGTGATGAGTGTCCACCAACACCATTGATGGCAATCTCTAGACTAACGAATCCTTTTTGAGCAATACCAATCAATGCTGTATTTTCGCGGATTCCAGGGAATATACCAGGGACAAGAGGAGCAGATTCATCCATAACAAAAGCAATTTTTTCATAACGTTGCTCAATGATATCAGCGGCGTGTTTAGCGCCTTCAGGTCCGCCGACTTCTTCATCGTGGCCAAATACAAACAAAATAGTGCGTTCAGGTTGGAAACCCTCTTTGAGTTTCATCTCAGTCGCTTCTAGCAGTGCTTGAAGTTGGTTTTTGTCATCTAATGAACCACGACCCCAGATATAACCGTCTTTAATCGCGCCTGAAAACGGGTCTTCTTTCCACTCATCACGAGACTCCTCTGCAATCGGTACCACATCTTGGTGCGCCATAAAAATAGCAGGAGCGAGTGATGGATCTTTACCTTCCCAAGTGTAAATTAAGCTGAAAGGGCGTGGGTCACCGACTTCTTCTCGCTTGAGTGTTTTGTGCACTAATGGGTATGATTCTTCAAGAAATTGGTGGTAGTCACGAAAAGCTTGCTCATCAAAATCACTGCGGTCTTGGTTAGAGATAGTTTGAAACTGAACCGCTTTCGATAAACGTTGCGCAGCGCCTTCTACATCAACTTGAATGTCGACTTTTTCGACACCTTGCATTTGCATCGAACTAAAGTCTTGCTCATCAGCCCACGCTGAAATGCTAGCGATCAATGCCAAAGCGGAAGCGATACCGGTAAAGAGTTTTGATGGTCTTGTCATGATTTGAAGCCTTAATTGGATGAAAAGTAAATCTGTGTTTTGGTTTATGCGTTAATTATTAACCAACAATACAGACCAAACTAATCCCTAGCGAAGGACTCCACCCATCAGAAGACGTCGGCAACAATTTGTAGTGGATAAGTGAAATTAAAAATGAGTGTGTCGGGGATGAAAAGCTTTTACAGTCACGGAAATGATCCGATATCACCCTGTGACATAAAATTCGTAAAAAGATTTAGTGCAATGGTGAGTTTCAGAACAAACACTTTCTCTGTATTGCTAAATTATCTTATGCAAAAAAATAGCCGCTAATCAGCGGCTATTTTCTAAATGTCTAAGCAAAGCCTTTACTGCTTCTTCGCTGCGACTATTTCTTCGTTTCTTCTACTTCTTAGTCTCTTCAACCACAGCTTTCATCAATACTGATGTATCCATGCGGCCTTGTCCTTGGGCAGACAGTGCCTTGTATGAGTTGTTGGTCTTTTCCGTCAAAGGAAGTTGGATGCCTTGGCGCTCTGCTTCATCTAGGCAGAAACCTAAGTCTTTGATCATCCAATCAATGGCAAAGCCGAAATCGAACTTGTCTTGCGCCATTGTGGTTGCGCGGTTTTCCATCTGCCATGAACCAGCTGCGCCGTTTTTAAGGCAATCAACTAGTGTTGGGATATCCAAACCTGATTTTTCAGCAAGCACCAAGCCTTCAGAAAGGCCATTCAATACGCCTGCAATACAGATCTGATTGACCATTTTTGCGCGTTGGCCTTGGCCGACTTTACCCATCAGAACTGACGATTTTCCGTAAGCTTCGAATACAGGTTGGAGGTCGTTGAATAGCGCTTGTTCGCCACCACACATGATGGTTAACACGCCGTTTTCTGCGCCTGCTTGGCCACCAGACACTGGTGCATCCATAAAGCGAACACCCGATTGCTTAGCTGCTATTTCAAGCTCTTCAGACAGAACTGCAGACGTTGTGGTGTGGTCGACAAGAATCGCGTTTGGCTTCATTGCTGCCAGTGCGCCTGTTTCGCTGGTTGTCATGCTGCGAACGTCGTCATCGTTGCCCACACAAACCAATACCACGTCAGCTTCTGCGACACACTCAGCCACAGATTCTGCCGCTTTACCTTGGTGTTTATCAGCCCAGTCTAGCGCTTTGCTGTGAGTGCGGTTAAATACCGTTACTTCAAAACCGGCTTTGACTAGGTGGCCTGCCATTGGGAAGCCCATAACGCCTAGCCCGATAAAACTTACTTTCATTTCTTTCTCCTTTTATTTGACCAAGTCATCGCTATGAAAAGATCGAACACTCTCAATCAATGCATCAATAAGCAGGGTCAAAGCCTTTGGCTGATATTTTCTTTCTTTGTACACTAAATACGCTTGGCGATCACCCCGATGATACTCAGGGAGCACTTGAATTAAATTCATCTCAGGGGATACATGACGAAAAGGCAATGAAGCAAGCCCCAAGCCTTTTTGCGCTGCGGCCGCCACCGCATGAATATCGTTGACGATGAACTTGGGTTTAATCGTGATCATCCGTTCTAAGCGGTCGGACTTGTAGAGCGGCATATCAAACACATCGTCGACGTTAATCCAGTCTTGATGCTCTAAGTCGTCCGGTTTTTCAATTGTCTCACGCGAATCTAAATATTCTTGGCTTGCGAAAAATCCGTGCTTGGCTTTGAAAAGTGGCCGAGCAATCATGCCTTCCATATCCGAGATCTTAAACGTAATCAGTAAGTCACGATCGGTCTGAGGAATAAGCTGCTGCTGGCTCAGGGTTAGGTCGAGCTGAACGTTCGGATATTGAGTGAGGAATTGCTCTACTGTCGACCGTAGAAAGCCACTATAGAAGTTATGAGGCACTGCGAGCTTAATCTTGCCTTGGATAGCATCACGCTCTTCCAACAAGCTATTAAAGCCGTGATGAATCGACTCCATGCCACTGCTCAGTGCAGCAAAGGCCGCTTCACCGTCTTTGGTGGCCACCAGCTCACGACCTTTCTTTTCTAAAAGTCGGATATTAAGGCGCTCTTCCAATGCGGTTAATCGACGCGACATAGTCGACACAGGCAGTTGCAGCCGTTTCGAGGCCGATAGCAAAGAGCCCTCTTCAACCACTGCACAGAATAAGAACAGATCATCAATGTTTCCAAATATGGAATTCATACTTCTATATGTGCCTATTTTTCTCATTAATGGATAGATGTAACCTTATCTCATCAACAACAGAAAATCACGGGAGAACACTGTATGAACAACAAACAATTTTGGGTAACCGCGATTTTATCCTCCCTGACCATGGCGACCATCATGTCTGGGTTAATTTCTGGCTACAAAATGGGATTCAGCCACGAATGGCCGCCAATCTGGCTTCAAAGCTTTTTGATTGCTTGGCCGTGTGCCATCACGCTCAACCTCACCGTGCTCCCTTTGATCAGAAAACTCTCAGCATGGATTTGTCGCCCGAGAACGCTTTGCGTACCAGAGATCACGGAACGATGATCAAGGGCTAATGTTCATGAGCTATGACCTAGGTTCTTCCACCAAAGAGCTACGATAAAAAAGCTATGTTCACAGATAAATGCCTGAATTACGCCCATAAAAAAACCGAGCACTAGGCTCGGTTTTTTGTATTCTACATTCTACTCACAAGAGCAAAGCTATCAATTATTGATTGATATTACAGCTCAGCGTTGTGGTAAACCTGCTGAACGTCATCACAGTCGTCAAGCATGTCTAAGAACTTCTGGAACTTCTCAGAATCTTCTTCAGCTACTGGCGTAGTTGTTTGAGGAACGAAAGTGATTTCCTCAACGTCTAGCGTTAGCTCAGGGAACGCAGTGTGTAATGCAGTCTTCGTTTTGAAGAACTCAGTCGTTGGAGCGAATACAGTGATAACACCGTCTTCTAGCTCAACGTCAGTCACGTCTACGTCTTCCATCATTAGCGTTTCTAGGATGATCTCGTCATCTTCACCAGCAAACTGGAATACAGCTTGGTGAGCGAACATGTGAGAAACAGTACCTTCAACACCGATTTTCGCGCCAGTTTTAACGAAACATTGGCGAACGTCTTGGAAAGTACGGTTACCGTTGTCAGTTAGACAGTCAACGATTACGCTTGTGCCACCAGGGCCAAAACCTTCGTAACGAGCTGGTTGGAAGTCTTCACCGCCGCCGCCGTTCGCTTTATCGATCGCTTTGTCGATAACGTGAGCGGGTACTTGGTCTTTCTTCGCTTTAGCAATCAGGTGCTTAAGAGGTAAGTTCATGTCTGGGTCAGAGCTACCGTTCTTAGCCAGTACGTAAATCTCTTTACCGTATTTAGAATAAACTTTAATTTTTGCGCCTGCAGTTTTCGCCATTGAGGCCTTGCGCACTTCAAAACTTCTTCCCATCGGGATCTTCTCTCTGATTCAATTAACGGTGCAAATTCTAGCAAATTACTGCGTCATTTCAATTCAACAGCTTTGCTGGGTAAGGTTTGTCTGCGTTTATGCGACACCCATTACTCGTTTGTATTTTTCAACAGACTGATCAAACCAAGCCTTTTCTTCTGGATCACCTAGCTTCATTGCTTCTTCAACAATGGCTTCAGGGCCACATTTCGCTTGCTTCAGTTTCCATACAAGAAACGATGCCTGCTTATCCAGTTCGATTTTATTTTTCTCACTGGGTGGAAGGAGTGAAAGGTTGATAGACATTATTAGCCTTCGTCTGTAATACGCTTGGCCGAGAAATATATCATAGAGCAGCCTCATAAAACCAATACTATGAGCAATAGTGGGGGTTGTAGGACGAGAAAGCAGCAAGTCGCTGATGCAGGTCAAGCAACTTTGGGAGAAGTTACGCCCAATGATACGAAAGTATCGCTTATTCAACTCATACCATGAGCCGTTTAAGCGCTTATTCGACTCACCTTATGAGCCGAATAATAAGATAATCACATCACAGAGGTCGGAAAAAAGCCTCATCTATACCCAAAAAGGCTACTCACTCACCGCAAACACATCGCAGCGTGAGGCGCAGATAAAGTCATTCTTGTGCAGGCCTTTGATTGAGTGGCTCCACCAGGTGACGGTGACTTTGCCCCATTCCAATAAGATCGAAGGGTGATGGAATTCTTCTTCTGCTAACTCTGACACTTTGTTGCTGAATGCCCATGCTTGTTTGTAGTTCTTAAACTTAAACACCTTCTCAAGTTGTGGGATGCCGTCTCTTTCGATGATCTGCCAATCAGACAACTCCAACAGTAAAGATTGTTGGTCATCTTTATTAAGAGAAATTGCATCGATACTGCAGGCTTCGCATTTTTGTTCATTCAACATGTGTTGGTTCCTTAGGTTCAAAAAGTGGTGGTAGTAATCCCTCGTCTATCGCGAGATCAACTTGCTGCAATAGGTTTTCCTGACTGATTTTGAAGAGCTCAGACAGCTCATCAATCACGTAATATTTCGGTTGTATGATGTCGATGCGATAAGGGGTTCTTAAAACCGTTTGCAGATCGAACCGCTCACGAACGGCCAAATCCCCTCCCAACGCATACATGGTTTCCGCCGGAGACGAAAGGATGCCACCGCCATAGATTTTCAGCCTATCGCCTTCTTTTACTAAACCGAACTCGACCGTAAACCAATACAAACGGGCAAGATACGCGCGCTGTTTAGGTGTGGCTGCTTGGCCTAGTTTTCCGTAATGCTCAGTGAATGTCGCAAAATCGGTATTGGTGAGCATGGCACAATGGCCGAAAATTTCATGAAAGAAATCAGGTTCTTGTAAGTAATCGAACTCATCTCGTGTTCTCAGAAATGTCGCAACTGGGAATTTCTTGTTGGCGAGCAAATCAAAGAAACGGTCGAAATCGATCAACGCTGGCACAGGCTGTACCTGCCAACCTGTTGTTTCCATTAGCACTTTGTTTATCTCTGGAAGCTGGGGAACTCTGTCTAATGGCAGATCCAGCAAGGTCAGGCCGTGCAAATAGGCATCGCATGCGCGGTCATTAATGACGTCCAGTTGCCTTTTCACTAAGTCGTGCCAAATGGCGTCTTCTTCGAGGCTCCACTCAACCCATCCCTCTTGGCTCACGGGCTTAGAATGATATTGAGTCATTACACACCTCCTTTCGAATGTCTCCCTTTAAGCCTATCTCGACTCCTTATATCCGCCAATTTGCACGATTTTTCGAAACAGGCAATCGTGTAACATTTTATTTACACAATTCCGACAACCCCTTATTTTGCTGATCTTTTGACTTTGTAAAACCTAAATACCAGACTGAAATCGTTAACTTTTTGTTAAAGGTAAAGGAATGCACGAAAGCAATAAGCCAATTTGGCAACCTAGTGAGCAGCGTATAGCACAAGCCAACGTGACCCGATTCATGGATAGCCTTAATCAGCAGGGCATACTCGATCGGGAATTGAAAAACTACGCGGAGCTTCATCAATGGTCTGTGGAACATCCCGAGTCGTTTTGGCAAAACGTCTGGCAGTTTTGTGGAATGGTCGGCTCGCAAGACTGTATTAATAAAGCACAAGGCGAGCACATCAAAATTCAAGGTGGGAGCCGCTGGCAGCAGCCGAAATCAAATCGCGATGCGGTGTGGTTTCCGAATGCTCAAGTTAACTACGCCGAAAACTTGCTGCATTCAGCCAAAACGTTGCCAAACGAGCTTGCGATTTGGTTTGAGAATGAGCGCGGCGAACAGCAAAGCTACACATGGCAAACCTTGTGTGAGGAAGTATCTAGCGTTCAACAATGGCTTGTTGATAGCGGAGTGAAGCAAGGTGATATGGTTGCTGCTTATACGCCTTATCTACCGCAAACCGTGATAGCGATGTTGGCGACCACCAGCTTAGGTGCGATTTGGACATCGACCTCTCCCGACTTTGGCGTTGAGAGTGTGATTGAACGATTTGGCCAAGTGAAGCCCAAGGTGCTGTTCACTTGTGACGGCTACACCTTCAATGGCAAGACGTTCGATATGGCGGACAAGAACCGTGAAATCATCGAGCACTTAAACGAATTAAAACAGGTGTGTCAGATCAGTTACTTGAAACCGAACAATGATTTAGATAAGAGCGATTTAGAGAAGAGTCATTTAGAGAAGAACAACGTTGAACACAATGTGTTAACCCAAAGCTGGCACAGCATCATTAATCACTATCAGCCAAAACCTCTTCGATTCACTCGTGTGAACTTCAATGAACCTCTGTTTGTACTCTACTCTTCCGGCACAACGGGCAAGCCAAAGTGCATTGTGCATTCTGTTGGCGGCACCATCATCAATCACCTAAAAGAGCATCAACTTCATTGCGATATAAAGCCCAACGATCGCGTGTTCTATTACACCACTTGTGGTTGGATGATGTGGAACTGGCACGTCTCTGCACTCGCCAGCGGTGCCTGTTTGGTGATCTTTGATGGCAGCCCAGTTTATCCGCAACCTAACGTTCTGTGGGATTTAGCGCAGCGAGCTGATGTATCGACATTTGGCACTTCAGCCAAGTATCTAGAAGCGATTGAGAAGGCAGAGCTCTCGCCTATCGACAGTCACAACCTTCCTAAATTAAGAGCACTGTGCTCGACGGGTTCTGTACTCTACCCAGAGCAGTTCGATTACGTCTACAAACACATCAAACAAGACCTGCATTTAGCGTCCATTTCTGGCGGCACGGATATTTGTGGCTGCTTTGTTTTAGGTAACCCTATTTCGCCAGTGTATCGCGGTGAGTGCCAACAAGCCGGGCTCGGCGTCGACATCAAGGTGTTCAATTCGTCGGGCCACAAGGTCAATCACGAACGAGGCGAGCTAGTATGCACCAACTCCTTACCCAACTTCCCTGCCGGCTTTTGGAATGATACCGGAGAACGCTATCACAGCACCTATTGGGATAAGTTCGATAATGTGTGGCATCACGGAGATGAAGTCGCGCAGAGCGAACATGGCGGCTACCTGTTCTATGGGCGAGGCGACACCACACTGAACCCTGGTGGTGTGCGAATTGGTACTGCCGAGATCTACCAGCAAGTGAACACCATTGACGGCATAGTTGATTCTATCGCAGTCGGTAAAGACATCGACCGTAACGAACAGATATGGCTGTTTGTTCAACTACAACAAGGTGTAGATCTAGATGTTGAGTTACTGACAGCCATCAAAAGCAAACTCAAATCCTCTTGTTCGCCGAGGCATGTACCAAGCCAGATATTTGCGATCAGCGACGTACCAAAAACACGGTCGGGCAAGCTTGTGGAGCTAGCAGTGAAACAGGTCGTGAATGGCAAAGATGTAGAAAACCTCGGAGCAATCGCTAACGCCGAGGTTTTAGAAGAGATAAAGCGCGCCGTTTCGCTTTAGCGTTAAGCCTTAGAAAGTGGCTAACTATCTCCAATTATCACTTGGCTGTCAGATAACATCTAGAGTAAAGGCAGCCGATTGAAAACCGATGACTGAGTGAAGCAAGCAACGCGAGAAGCATTAAACACTGAACACTTTAAGCAGCCCTTGATTGGCCGATAAAAACCGAATCGAAACCACTCTTTAAGCTCGTGAACCCCCACCTCAGTTTTGCCCCATACCGTTTCTAAAGTTCTTAATGAGATCTGAACGTCATATTTAAAACAAAATTTGAAAATTAATCATTTTATAGCCAGAGATAATATTCACTAAAGACGAATCATTTATACAAAAAAAGAGTCCACCACTGGATTGTATCCAAGCTTATGGATATTTAATCGAATTGCAATAACTCCCGTTTCCACAGCTCCATTTCTAGTGAAATAATAATTTGATAGCTATCACATTTAGGACGGTTATTTTCCCATACTATCTCGGCATGTTAATTACTTAAGAGTAATTAAAAACCTAGTCATTGTTATTAATAAGCTTGAATTTAATTAGAAACAAGCGGTTAATCCCTACGTAAAATAAAATCATTATTAAATGATCGGAGACATTATCATGCGCATAGTATTAGCTTTAGGCGGTAACGCTCTTTTAGCAAGAGGCCAAGCATTAACGGCTGAGAACCAACGTGAAAATATAATCAAATCAGCGGCGAGTATTGCTGCGATAGCACGCGAGCATGAGATTGTTATCGTTCATGGTAATGGCCCACAAGTAGGTTTGTTGATGGAACAAAACGCGGCTTATAGCGAATATTCGCCAGAGACGACACCATACCCAATGGATGTACTCGGCTCTCAAACCTGTGGCATGGTGGGCTACATGTTACAACAAGAGCTCAGAAACATTGACCCTGAATTAGACGTAGCGACGCTAGTCACGCAAACTGAAGTATGCAAAAAAGACCCTGCGTTTGCTAACCCGACTAAATTTGTTGGCCCTGTATATACAGAGCAACGAGCTAAAGAGTTAATGGCTCAAAGCACAATGCAGTTTAAAGCTGATGGCGAGTACTACCGACGCGTTGTGCCTTCTCCTATGCCAAAAAGCATTGTTGAAATTCAGCAAATTGAAACTCTTCTAGATACAGAAAACCTTGTTATCGCTTGTGGCGGCGGCGGTGTTCCCGTGAGTATTGAGCAAGGTAAGAGTACTGGCGTAGAGTGCGTCATTGATAAAGATCTTACGGCCGAACTACTGGCTGAAAAAATCCATGCCGACTTATTTATTATCTTAACCGATGGTTCGATTTTCCGTAACTATGGTAAAGAAGACCAAGCGGAAATGAAGCAAGCAACGCCTGCTGGTTTAGCCGAGTTTTCATTCCCTGCCGGTTCTATGGGACCAAAAATTGATGCCGTTTGTAAATTCGTTGAAGCTGGCTTGGGTAATGCGGCGATTGGTTCATTATTTGATTTAGATAAAATAATTACCAATGAAGCTGGCACTCTGATAACGAAAGGCGAAGGTATTGTTTATTACTAATATTATCGAGTGATAAATACCACTAATATAAATTATATTACAAGCCTCTTATTTAATTATAATGAGGCTTGTTTTATTCGGCCCGTTTAATGCTAGATGAGATAAATATTCATAGAATTGGAAATTAAACCTGAAAATAATGAATACATAATATCTTTAAATATACCAAAGCGTAATTATAACGAGACTTCATCCAAATAATGTTTCCAGTTCATTAAAAAACAATTCAATACGTTCACATCGGTGCATTCGCATCCGCTTGGTTCTCTGGCATCGCATCAATAAAAGCGGGCAACTGATTACACGCTTCGACAATTGAGTTAATCAGCGGAAACGGCGACATATCAACGCCAAAGCGCAGCGCGTTATACACCTGCGGCACTAAGCAAATGTCTACGATACAAGGCGAATCTGTGAGGCTACACACCGAATCACCGTGTGTTTTTCGGTGTTTGGCCAGCTTCTCTTCTAACGCTGAAAACCCTTGGCTCATCCAATGATGAAGCCAATCCATTTTAGCCTCTTGCTCGCACGACAATTCTCGCTCCAAATACTGCAACACGCGTAGGTTATTGAGAGGATGAATTTCCATCGCAATATCCTGAGCCATTGCCAACGCTTGATAACGCAGCGGCACTTGCTCTGGAATGAGCGAGGTGTCTGGGCTGCTCTCACAAAAATAGTGCTCATCAAGATATTGAAGAATAACCAGTGACTGAGTGAGTTGAACGTCACCATCCACCAGCACAGGCACTAGTTCACTGGCATTGAGATCGCGATATTGTGGGTCATGTTGCTCGCCGCCATTACGCACCAAATGCACCGATTTAGACTCATAGTTGAGCTGTTTTAGGTTCAACCCAATACGCACCCGATAGGCAGCCGAAGAGCGCCAGTAACCGTAAAGTATAATGTTCTTGTTCACGATGCTCTCGCTCATACAGAAATCCTATTATGTGGATTATAGCGCTCGATACTGGCTCACTTTTTGGTCTATCGCGCCAAAAATAGAATGACCTGCTGCATCAAACATCTCAAGCTTGATCGAGTCACCAAACGACATGAATTGAGTCGACGGTTTACCATCACGGATGGTCTCAATCATACGAACTTCAGCTATGCATGAATATCCCACACCACCTTCAGAAATCGAGGTGCCATGGTCAGTGCCTTGTTTATTAGAAACCGTGCCTGAACCTATGATCGCACCCGCCGATAATGGTCGAGTTTTAGCTGCATGCACAACCAACTCTGCAAAATTGAAAGTCATATCTATACCGGCATTCGGACAACCAAAAGGCTGGTCGTTGTAGGTCGATATCAGCGGTAAATGTACCTTGCTGCCTTTCCACTGTTCGCCAAGCTCGTCAGGTGTGACTGCGACCGGAGAAAACGCTGAAGAAGGCTTAGATTGGAAGAAACCAAAGCCTTTCGCGAGCTCCGCCGGAATCAAACCACGCAAAGACACATCGTTCACCAGCATCAGCAAGCGAATCGAATCGTGCGCCTGTTTAGCGCTAGCGCCCATAGGCACATCACCGGTGACAATCGCAACCTCACCCTCGAAATCGATGCCCCATTCGTCGCTGGCAAATTCTATGTTGTCACGAGGGCCGATAAACGCATCTGAACCGCCTTGATACATTAATGGATCAACCCAGAAGCTTTCTGGCATTTCAGCACCTCGAGCCTTACGCACCAGTTCAACGTGGTTTACATAAGCGCTGCCATCCGCCCATTGATATGCGCGTGGCAGAGGTGATTCACAATACTGAGATGCAAACACTTCACTGCCAGTCACATGCCCGTTGTTTAACGAGGTGTATAACTCTTCTAACTGAGAAACAACGCTGTCCCAGTTATCCAAAGCTACCTGCATGGTGGGTGCAAGGTGCATCGCGTGGAAGATTTCGGTGGCAGCGACGCACTGTTTGAGATCTTTACTCACGACCATCAATAGACCATCGCGAGTGCCATTTTTCTTGGTTGCTAATTTCATCCTTGTCCCTTATTTCTTATCGTCAGCCATTTCTTTCAAACCAGAGTCTTGCCAACTGTAGACATATTCTTTGTTTTCAACGCTATCGAGTTCCTCAGAGAACTGCAGCGCATGGCGAGTATCGATCATCACCGCCACTTCATCGGTAAACTTCTTCTTGTGCGCTTGCCCAGCCTTGAAGGCCTTTGGATGAGGCCCATGCGTAAAACCAGCCGGATGGAAGGTCACCATGCCCGCTTCAATGTTGTCGCGGCTAAAAAAGTCACCAGCGTGATAGAAGAGTACTTCGTCATAGTCGTCATTGTTGTGGTAGAACGGCACTTTCAATGCACCTGGGTCGCTCTCAATCGGGCGCGGCACAAAAGTGCACACCACAAAGCCTGCGCCAACAAAGGTGGTGTGTGCAGACGGTGGCAAGTGGTAACGATGTGACATCAGCGGTCTGATATCGCGCCAATTCACTTTCACCACCGCTAAGTCGCCATGCCAGCCAATTACATCCAATGGATTGAACGGATAGGTGATCACACTGACTTTGTCGTGGCGTTTCACCTGAACCTGAGTTTGATTTTCTGAGTACTGAGCGCGGAATTGATCGTTGATTGAAGGTATGTCGAGCACCGCCGGATCAAACACCGCGTGATTACCGACCATACCTTTCTCTGGCAGGGAGTAAGCCGCGTCGGTGTTCTCAATCATCAAGATGAACATCGGCTCACTTGGCTCTAAGCGCCAGTTGGTCGAGCGCGGGATCATCACGTAATCCCCTTCACTCACCGCTAGATGACCATAGTCACAATAGAGATCGGCGCTGCCTTGATGAATGAACAGCAGCTCATCACCGTCGGAATTACGCACTAAGAAATCCATCTTCTCATCCATGCGCCACACACGAATTTTGCAGTCCGCATTGTGCAAAAGATGAGGCACCGCCCAAGGGGTTATCTGGCTGGCTTTTTCCACCAGCGTAAAATCAAAAGCGCGAGGGCGCAGATCGCCCTCCCACTCCGACCAACCTGTTGGGGCATGTTGGTGATGAAAATGAGCGGCAGGGCCGAAGAATCCACTTCGGCCCGCCTCTCGCTCATAAATTGCCTCTTCGGGGAAGTCGGCATGCGCTTGTTTAGAGCACACCCCCTCCCGATGAGGAAACGAGATCCATTTATGCATCGTCTAATACTCCTCGACGAATCTGGTCCTCTTCAATCGATTCAAACAGCGCCTTGAAGTTACCTTCGCCAAAGCCTTCATTGCCTTTACGCTGAATGATTTCAAAGAACACAGGCCCGATTACGGTCTGCGTGAAAATTTGCAGCAAGATGCCGTCTTTGGTCGGTGCGCCATCAATCAGAACACGCAGGTCGCGCAGCAAATCAGTGTCTTCCCCGTGGCCTTTCACACGATCGTCAACTTTCTCATAGTAGGTGTCAGGAGTTGGCATAAAGTCCATGCCGCGATCACGCAGAGTCTTCACGGTTTTGTAGATATCATCGGTGGCGAGTGCGATGTGTTGGATACCTTCGCCGTTGTATTCACGAATGAACTCTTCAATTTGTGATTTGTCGTCGGAAGACTCATTGACAGGGATACGGATTTTGCCACACGGTGAGGTCATGGCGCGGCTTACAAGGCCTGTCAGCTTGCCTTCAATGTCGAAGTAGCGAATCTCACGGAAGTTGCCAAGACGCTCATAGAACCCAGACCATACATCCATATTGCCTTGTTTCACGTTGTGCGTGAGATGGTCGATTTCATACAAGCCAACATTGGCTTCGGCCATGCGCTGCTCCGCATCGTCATAGAATCGGAAATCGACGTCATAGATGCTCTGCTTGCCATAACGATCCACAAAATAGAGCAGGCTTTCACCGATACCGTAAATGGCAGGAATGCTCAGTTCCATCGGCCCTATTTCTGTTTTGTACTCTTCACCACCGCCCTTAAACGCTTGTTCCATTGCAGCTGTCGCTTCGTTGACACGAAAAGCCATGCCACAGACCGATGGCCCATGCACTTTAGCGAACGCTTCCGCTTGGCTGTGCGGTTGTTCATTAACGATGAAGTTGATGTCACCTTGTCGATACAGCCAAGCCTCTTTTGAGCGATGCTTGGCGACCTCAGCAAAACCAAGTGACACAAACAGTGCTTTAAGTTGCTCAATCCCCTTGTGGTCAACGGCCGTGTATTCAACAAACTCGAATCCATCCGTGCCAAGCGGGTTGTATGTATCCACCATGAACTTTCTCCTTGTACCTATTGGTTTTGTATTACGTGATTTTTGTCCTTAATTAAATTTGGCCCACAAGCGGAAAGATTGGAATGCATCGAAGGAAATGGGCAATAACGCTAAAAACCCGTCAAATTGTAAAATAATTGTTACACACAAACCCTTACAACAGGAAAGTGAGTGCTATCAAGGGATTGAAGAGTGATGGTTTGATTTACAGCAAAGCAAGAGATGTTACTTAATTGTTACAAGTGATTTTTTGGCTAAAGCAGAAAGAGATAAGTGTATGTTGAACGTAAAAAGAGCATCACAAAACAGGTGATGCTCTTTTAAAAAGCTTCATATCCCAGCGGTATTCTTATGGGACGAAGTATCAAACCTAACCCATTACTTTAATGGTGGATGGTCAAATAGAGGTTGTTTCTCTCGTGAGCACGTCATCAATTTAGGCAATCACAGAACGAGACTTTTTCAAGCGAACTGAAAGCACAGACATTAAACTGATAAGCACCAATAGCCCGGTACCGGCACCACTACGTTCAACATCTTCAGCGCTATCATCACTTCTTTCAGCAATGTCTTCACTTGTTGCTCCAGATATCGGGATAAGTTTTACAGCCACCACCCTCTCGTCACCTACTCCATCATTACAATAAGCAAAGTGTGCGGTTGAATCATAAGCCATAGAAGAGGAGCTACTTTCACTCGCAAAACATTGTATTGCCGTCCCTGAGATAACACCCGCGTCATTAATATCGGTTGCGTCCAATATTCTAAAGTGGTTGTTGGCATCACTGTCGTCACCACCGTTAGTTAGGTCGTCTAACCACCAAGCTTGATCATTATATCTTGCACGTCTATCAGCATCGGTACCAGTGTCGTTATAAGGGAAAATGAAGCCGCGATGCCTTCTTTCATGGCCGTCTACTTCAGCGTGAGTTTCGGCGTCAACATAGCCAACGATTTCATTGTAGCTGTTGATCTCACTTGCTTTTCCCTCTGCACTGTCAAAGAAAATATCTTCACCTAAACTTGCGAAGAATGTGGCTGTTGGCGTTGTGTCATTCGCATCAGCGACGAACATACGATTATCAGACACACGATCCGACGGATAATCACCATCTCGTTTTGCATAACCAATAACCATCATGTTTTCATTAATGTCTGTTGCGACAGAATTACTGTGAATGTATGAATCACTCACTTCTACCGTCGCATTAGCGATAAATGTAGTCGTCCAAGCATTTTCCGAAACGCTGAAATTTGACGTACTGCTTGGCCTAAACACAGCAGCCTGCATAAGAAAGTTATCTGAATCATCTAGTTCCGTATTGTAACCAACTAAAACAGGATAAGAGCTATATGTCCCTCTAGACGAAATCGTTGCAGCCCTCACACTCGCTTGTGCTGAAGCTTCATCATCGTTGTAAGAGTAATAGGTCGAACTGGTTTCCCAATCGGATACTGCAAAACGGTTTCCATCATCATTGGGACCATTCGCATCGGTTATATTCCAGACAAAAGCTCGATTAGCAAAAGCAAAGTTCTGACACTCTGGATATAAAGCAGGCTCAATATCTTCATCGATACAATTATCTAGATCCTCAGCATCACTGTCGGATGTGTACGGAGAGTCATAATCTTTGTATCCATCACTGTAATAAAAAGTCGCAACGGACGCGCTTCCGACCACATAGCTTTCCCCTCCATAACTGAAAGAGTCAAAAGCCATCGTTCTTCCCATTTGGGATATTATATTCGCTTCGCCGTCAGCATCGCTGATCGTAATGCTGGTATCGGCTTCAGGTTGGAGAACCGTAAATTCAGTGCCTGTATCGTAGTAACCACGCTGCCTATACAACTGAATATATTGGTTGTTATAACTGTAGTAACCACTGCTGGTGTTACCAAGAACAAAACCATTCTCGTCAACTTTAGTGATGACCTTCTCCTCTGTTCCATCAACAAAAGAATAACTATAACTGCTCACATCAGGTGAGTTACTACCGACATCGGGGATCTCACTTAATGAGTAAGAGTCATAAAAAGCCGTGGAATTCGTCTGATAGCTCAGCCCGTAATACGCATCACGCTCATTTTTCAAGCCTCCAATGCCCGCATCATCATCGCCATACCACAATAAAGAACTCCAAGCTTCACAAGTCGCGTAGCCAAGTTCGCTCGTGCAGTAGCTATAGATATCGTCATAATCCAAATAGTAGAACGTGTTATCGATACCAAAGGGGACCTCCTCTTTAAAGGAAAAACCTGGTTCTGCATTTTGAGCTTCCCCTGCGAATGCGTAGTCGGTGTCACCACAACTGGTACTAAAGCAATCCGTTGCACCAAGCTCTGGTTCAACTGCGACTCCATACACCGATTCCGTTTCTACTGGTGACTCCTCTAAAACCACCCTATAAAGCGCAGCGTTACTATAAGAAGCAACCAACAACGTAGAAGAGACAACGACTGATTTTTTTACCATTGCCTTCATTCTACGGCTCCTAAAAAATAATCCATTTCAATACCAACGATAGCTTTCTGCCTTTATTGCTAAAGGCATTAAATTCATGAGTTCAATAGTTGACTAGGATAAAAATAGAAAATGTGGAAACTATGTAGAAACAATGGAGGTTTAAACAACCTGACTTGATGGGCTAATGATCTGATGCTCTTATAAAGTTAAGCGCTAACTTTCATCTCCTAGATTTATCCATTTTCTCTGCTAATTTGATCGCTAACCTATTTGCGTCAAAGAATTACACTTATATTTGGTTACGAATAGGAATTAAATGATGAACAAAATCACGACGGCATTACTTTTACTGACATCGACATTCGCGCTTCAAGCGTGTGCTGAAAGCCGTGAAGGCCCAAGAGAAATGCCAAGCTTTGAAGAAATGGATGCAAACGGTGATGGCGAATTACAATTAGAAGAGCTCAGAGGTCCACTCGCCGATGACTTTGATAAACTAGACGCAGATGGAAGCGGTGGTCTATCGGAAGAGGAAGTTCCGCCACCACCACCAAGACGTCAATAATTGTTAGAGGGTTATCCTAAAATAGTGATAATTCAATGCGAGCTGATGGGGTATAGCCCCCTGTCAGCTCGCTATTCGTTTCTAACAAAAGAGTGCTTATACATGGCCTAAGATGAATAAAGAAATCAATGTCCATATTTCCCACACGATCGAGGGCTAATATTGGTTTATCTCATTTTATTGTCTTAACTCACTCTATCGTCTTAATTCACTTTAATTTCTGGAGAGAACGTGCGCATATCAATTTTCACCAAACTGTTTGTTTCAATACTAATGGTGTGCGTGACCATGCTCTTTGTACTGACCTATTTTATTAACTCCAGTTTTCAAAGAGGGCTCCAAGATTTCACAAATAATAATGAGATTGCCCTAGCTCAAGAACTCGCCAATAACTTAAAGCAATATTACTCACCTTCCGAAAAATGGAGGCGGCTAGAGCGTGAACCACATTTAATCGCCAGTAGCATTGGCGGCCCCTCACGACCACATCCTCGTGACAGACACCCATCGCCACCACCATTAAGAGAGCCGGAAGCGCCAGGCCTTCAACCTATTTGGCAACGACTCAACATTTTAGATCAAGACGGGCGAGCCATAATTGGACCGCCTGAAAACCTACATCACCTTGAAGATGGTCAGCATCAAGCGCTAGTCGAAATAACACTGGATGATCAAGTTATTGGGTATATCTCTATCGTCCAGATGGATGAAATATCAGGGCCTTTAGCAGAAAGCTTTTTCAAACAACAAACGACGCATGTAAGCACTATCGCATCGATTACCGTGTTACTTTCATTCCTTATCTCTTTGTTTCTTGTTAGGCGATTTTTGAAACCATTGCGTGCTTTGTCGAAAGGTGCCAAATCTATCGAAAATGGCGATCTCGATTTCTACATTAAAAAAAGCGGCAATGATGAATTGTCTGATCTCATCGGAATATTCAACGGTGTTGTCGAGACACTAAGAAAACAGAAAACACTTAGAGAACAGTGGTTATCAGATATTTCACATGAACTTAGAACGCCTATCACCGTGCTTAGAAGTGAACTAGAGGCGCTACAAGACGGTATTCGATCACCTGAACCAAAATACATCGACTCGTTACATCAACAAATCATCACGTTGGGTCAACTCGTTGAGGATCTTCACCAACTCTCCCTGTATGACATCGGATTTAACCTCAATGTTAAAAACAACGTTGATATACATAAACTGATTGATTCTGTGATCGTTCAAAACTCGATCCGTTTAGAACAAAAAAACATCACATTAACAAAGCACTATGACCATTCAGCCCCACTGTTTACCTCGTGTGATGAGAGATTACTGACACAACTGTTTGTGAATCTGTTGGAAAATAGCGCACGATACACTAGCGATAATGGGCATGTATCGATAGATGTTACCGACATTAGTGATAGTATTATTATCAACGTTGAAGACAGTGATCCAGGTGTACCTGATGCATCACTTCCGCGTTTGTTTGAGAGGCTTTACCGCGTTGATAAATCGCGCAGTCGATCAAGTGGCGGTTCTGGGCTTGGCTTATCTATCTGTAAAAATATCGTTGAAGCGCACCAAGGACACATTACTGCCGACCACTCAGAATTGGGTGGACTACGAATCATCATAGCGTTACCAAAGGAAATAAAATCGTGATTTTAGTCGTCGAAGATGAGCCTGCATTAGCAAGTGTACTGTGTGAGTACTTAGAGCACTCTGGCCTTGAAAGTCATCATATTATCGATGGTAACCTTGTCATTGACTGGGTAAAGCAAGCATCGCCTAAACTCATTATTCTCGACCTCATGCTACCCAATCGAGACGGGTTGGATATTTATCGAGAGCTGAGAACGTTCAGTGACATCCCAGTGGTTATGGCGACAGCCAAGGTCGAAGAGATTGATCGACTCGTTGGGCTTGAACTGGGTGCAGATGATTATATATGTAAGCCGTACAGCCCGAGAGAAGTGGTTGTGAGGGTGAAAAATATTTTGCGCCGTTCCAACAAGCCCCAAGCCACGTCAACAACGAACGCCATTGATATTGATGAATTGAGTATGACCGCCGTCCTATGTGGTATTAAGCTAAGTTTAACGCCAGCTGAGTTTCGGCTTTTACACCTTCTCTATCAAAATGTTGGCCGCATTTATAGTCGCGATCAATTGATTGATAAAATCTACGACGATAGAAGAGTGGTCAGTGATCGCACTATCGATAGCCATATTAAAAACTTACGCAAAAAAATGGTCTCGATAAATGAAAAATGTGACTACATCAAATCCATTTACGGGATAGGTTACAAACTAGAAATAGAATAATACGAATCAAAAAGCCGCTTTCATCAGCGGCTTTTTTCGTTCTAAAGCGAACATAATTCAAAGATGGGATCAGCGTTAATCCCAGTCGAGAATCGACCAATTCGGTTGATCGGCTATTGCTTTTAAACGCGGACACGGATTCACCAGATAGGCAAAATCAGCGTGTTCACACAAAGGTAAGTCATTGATTGAATCCGTATAAAAGTGGATGTCTGAGTAATTGGTTTCTTGTTTATCTAACCACTCTTTTAAGCGAGTCACTTTACCTTCTCGGTAACTTGGCACACCTAAGATTTCAGACGTAAAACGACCTTGGCTTTCTACTAAATCGATACCGAGTGCATTCTCGATACCCACCTTACGACCCACGGCTTCTACTAAGAAAGTCACGCTAGCAGAGATGATCAACATATCGATGTTGTCGCGATCTAGCTGCTCAATCAAGGGTTTAGACTGCTTAAACTGCTTAGGCAAAATATGCTGTTCAACACACTCTTCGACCAATGCTGTAACTTGCTCTGTTGGCATGTCGGCTAAAGGCAGCATGGAGAATGCTAGGTAATCTTCCATGTTCAGTTTGCCTTCCGAATACAGGCCCATTAAGCGCTTATCTTCTTCGATAAAGTTAGGCGCAGTAGCAATGCCCTTTTCAACCAAGAACTCATTCCAAAGCATCGCTGCATCGGCATTGATCAGCGTTTCGTCCATATCAAATACATACAAAGGTTTGAACATCTTAGGCTCTCACAGGTTGAATTTCGTTAAGGTTAAACAGGAGTTCAAGTTGGCTGCCGTTTGCCAACAGTCGCTCAGAGGAGCGGTTAAGCAAGTCGACCGTCAGTTCACACTCATCAACGTCGACTTGGTAGCGAATCACGTTGCCCAAGAGCTGATGGTTGCGAATGGTACCCGTTTTCGGCGCAGAGATGTGTTCGCCATACTGTCGGCCTTGCTCTTTAACGTAGATAGATTCAGGTCGAATCGCCACCTTCCACTCGGTTTCAATATCGAACAACTGCTTAGCCTTGTTCGCTTGCACCAAATTGTAGTGCCCCATGAACCCAGCCACAAATTCATTGGCTGGTTGAGTGTAGATCTCTTCGGGTGTCCCCGCTTGTACGATCTCGCCTTTGTTCATCAAGAAAATACGGTCAGACATGATCATCGCTTCTTCTTGATCGTGGGTCACGAAGATCGTGGTCAGGTTCATCTCTTTTTGAATATCTCGGATCTGTTGGCGTAGGTGCTTTCGGATCTTCGCATCCAACGCCGAAAGCGGCTCATCTAATAACAAAATACGCGGCTTGACCACCAAAGCTCTTGCCAAGGCCACACGCTGGCGTTGACCGCCCGATAACTGATGCGGGTAGAACTTCTCTTTGCCCGTTAAGTCCACCAGCCCAATCACTTTCGCGACTTCACGCTTAATCTCGTCAGCAGCAAGCTTTTTCATTTTCAGGCCAAACGCAATATTTCCTTCAACCGTCATGTTCGGGAACAGGGCATAAGATTGAAACACCATGCCGATACCACGCTGTTGCGGCACTTGGTGGGTGATCTCTTCGCCGTTGACCCAGATCTCGCCACCATCGACAGGATTCAGGCCAGCCAAGCTGCGCAGTAGAGTTGATTTACCACAACCACTTGGGCCAAGCAGAGTAATAAATTCACCCTTCTCAATTGAAAATTGAATGTCTTCAAACACTGTATTGTCACCAAAGCTCTTGGTGAGGTTTTTCGCATTTACATAGCTCATTATTTGGTTCCCTGGCTGAAACGACTTGCCAACCAAGTCAGTAAGAAAATAAACAGGAAGTACGTCATCACAAGGGCTGACGTGAAGTGACCACTGGTTTGACGCATGTTGTATAGGTAGATTTGCAGTGTCTCGTAGCGTGTTCCTACCAAGATGTTGGCGAACACGAACTCGCCCAATAGGAACGAAAACGATAAGAACAGCGACGCCATTAAGCCTTTCTTAAGGTTTGGCAGAATAATCAATAAGAACGCCTTGGTGGTGCTTGCGCCGAGCAGGTGTGCTGCGTCCATCAAGTCATGCAAGTTAATCGCTTCAAAGCTGTTGGCAATCGCGCGATACATGAATGGCAACGCGATGGTGAAGTAGGTGCCAATCAAAATCCACGGCGTGCCTATCAGTGAGATTTCACTGTCTGCATACAATTGAAGTAAACCAACCGATGACACTACTGGCGGTACAGCGAATGGCAATAAGATTAGGATATTCATTACTTTGTCGAGCTTCGGGAAATAGTAAAACACCACAAAAATCGCAGGTAGAACCAACACCACACTCAGTGACAGCGCAGCCACACAGATAAACAGTGAGCGGCCAAAGGCTTGTAAGAAGCGAGGATCGGTCAGCAGGTTGATGTACCAATCTAACGTGAAGCCATCCGGCAGGATCGTTGCGCCCCATCGAGAAGAGATCGAGTAGATAAAGGTCGCTAAGATCGGGATCATCATGATGCCGACAATCGAATAGACAACCGTTTTATGAAAGCGAGTATTGACGGTGTTCATTACTTTCTCTTCCCTGCGTAGCTTTTGCTGATCAGCCATTGGTTAATCACAGTGATGAAGGCCAGCATCGCCATCAGAATCACAGAAATTGCGGCGGCTAGGTTGGGTTCTAAGAACAAGTCGCCTGATACCAAGCTCGCGATTCGAATCGTAATCACGTTGTAGTTGCCCGAGGTCAACGCATACACACTCGCATAGGCGCCAATCGCATTAGCAATCAAGATGATGAAGGTGCCAAACAAGGCAGGCGATAGCACAGGCAGCGCGATTTTGGTCCAGTACTGCCAAGTTTTCGCGCCAAGCAGTGCCGAAGCGGCTTGCCAGTCGTCACTCAGAGCATCAAACGCTGGATAGAGCAACAACACCGCCAATGGGATCTGGAAGTAGATGTAGATCGCCAGCAAGCCCCACTTGCCGTAAAGGTCGAAATCACCCAGCAATCCATACTGCTTGAGCAATAAGGTAATCGCACCATTGGTGCCCAAGATGATGATGAATGCGAACGACAAAGGCACACCAGAAAAGTTGCTGCTCATATTGGTAAACGCGATCACCGCATCGCGGATTTTAGAATCAACGCGGCGCAGTGAAGAAACGAGCAGAGTCGCGATCGCTAAACCAATAATGCTCGACCAAATCGACAGCCATAAACTGTTACCGAAGGCCTGCATCATGAAGGCAGAATCGAATATTTCAGAATAGTTTTCGAGAGAGAGTTCGTCGTCATAGAAGAAGCTGTTGATCAGCACCCAAACCATCGGTGCCAGTTGGAACAGATAGAAAAACAGCGCGAAAGGCGCAAGCCACAAAGCGGGCTTGAAGCGTTGAAACAAAGATTTGGTTTTGGGTTTAAGCGCAGAGCCATCGGTCTGCGTGATTACAGAACTGCTCATAGGGCCAACAATTCCTGAGTGTAAGATTTATCGTGTTCAAGGTTGAGTAGCTGACAGACGTTGCCGCAGATGTCGGTCTGTTTCACTGAACATTCTTGGTGTGTAAACTTATCGCCAATCACAAAGAAAGGCACTTCACGCTCTTCAGGCAGAATGCCACCATGAGACAAGTCATTGTTCATGCCATGGTCACTGGTGATGATCACTTGATAACCATCATTTACCCATTTCTCAAGGTAGTTCGATAGGTAGATATCCGCGCCACGAGCACTATTACGGTACTGGCGAGAATCCAGCCCATGCTTGTGTCCCATGTCGTCAATGTTCATTGGGTGAATCAATAAGAAATCAGGTTGATGAGTGACGCGCAGATGCTCTGCATCCAAGAACAAGGCTTCGTCTGGGTAGTGATCCCAGTGGTAGAAACAACCATGTTGGATGTTCATGCTTTCATCATTGGTGAAACGGTCGCGTACTGCATCAAATGGCGCTCGGTTATATAACTCGCTCACCCAATGGTAAGCCGCAGCTGCCGTCACTTTGTTCTGCGACTTCGCCAAGCTAAAGATCGACTCGTGATTCGACAAACGCACGATTTGGTTGTTGACGATGCCACTCTCGACAGGGCGAACACCGGTCAGGATGCACTCATACAGTGGACGTGACATAGACGGCAGTTCGCACTGCACAGGGTAAAGCGTGGCGCGCAGCTTATTTTTTTGCGTGCTCTGCGAAGTACTCTTTTTATTGTACGAATCGCTCTGTTCATTGTGCGAATCGCCCTGTTTTGTCTGCATATCACTTAGTTCTAGAAGACCGTTCAGGTAGCCCATGCAATCACGGGCTACCTGATAGTTCAGTCCATCTAGAACAACAAGGATAACCTTATTGCTCATGGTCTAATCTCTATTGCTTGTTTCTATAAGCCACCTGTTACAGGTGGCGTGTTGTTAAGCGGGGTTATTGCTGGTGAATCAATACGCTTTCTTGCCATTGGCGTGGTAGGCGACGTGCTGATTTTTCCCATGCTGAGAAGTCAGTCACTGGGTGAACGTTGCTGTATTGCTCGTTCGAGATCAGCTTGTCTTGTACTGATTTAGGTAACGTAACGCTGCTACGGATAGGGCGTGCGTAACCTTCTGCTAGGTTGATTTGGCCTTGGTCGCTGAAGATGTATTCACGAGCCAACTTCGCCGCGTTCGGGTTTTTCGCGTATTTGTTGATGATGGTGGTGTAACCAGAGATCACTGAACCATCTTGTGGAATGCTGACGGTAAAGCGCTCACGGTCAATCTTGTCGCGGTAATTCAGTGCGTTGAAATCCCACATGATTGCCACTTCCACTTCGCCTTTTTCAAGATTCGCGATGCTTGGGTCGGTGTAAGACAGACGGCCTTGCTTCGCTAGCTCACCAAAGAATTTAATCGCCGGTTTTAGGTTTGACTCGTCACCACCGTTAGCAAATGCAGCCGCTAAAATCGCGTTGTTTGCTTGCGCTGCTACGCCTACGTCACCGACTGTGACTTTGTAGTCACCTTCTAGTAAGTCACTCCAAGTTTTCGGCGCATCTTCAACAAGGTTGTTGTTGGAAATGAAAGAGATGGTGCCAGTGTAAGCCAGAGCCCAGTGACCATCTTTGTCTTTTGCCCAGTCTGGAATGTCATTCCAAGTGGTTGGTTTGTATGGCTGAGTGACGTTTTTCTTCACTGCCACACGTGCAAATGCAAAACCCACATCACCAATATCAGCGGTTGCGTTTTTCTTCTCTGCTTCAAATTTCGAGATCTCTTGAGCCGAGCTCATATCGGTATCCTGATGCTTCAAACCGTAGTTTGCTTTCAGATCAGTCCATGTGCCTTTCCAGTTTGCCCAACTGTCTGGCATACCCACACTGTAAACTGCACCCTCTTTTTGAGCGGCTTCAATCAGTGACTCAAGATCAGCATCCTTCGCCATCGCTGGCATTGAAAGTGTTGCCGTAAGTCCTGTTACACCAATCAATTTAGCGGTTGTGCCTATTAGCTTTGTAGGTGAACCCATCAATTTTCTTGGCGATACAGTTGAACGGCTAAGCAAAGTTTTCATTGTCTCTATCCTTCTGGACTAGGTCAGTAAGTTCGTTTTGTATGCTATAGCCGGAATGTGACGGTTTACCGTAAGTTATTTGACAGTTCGAGTGCATTTACGTGGCAGTTATATTTCACTCATATGACAGTAAGCCATTGTTTACTGTCACATTCCTGTTAACTCCATGGTTTACCTTATTAAGCACACGAACTTATGGACTAGATCAGTAATGAGAACATTGGGCACCGGGCAATCAGGGACACAGTTAGGAAGAATTAAGGCGAGTATTCGAGAGCAGCTTCAATCAGGTATCTTCATTGAAGGGCAAAAACTGCCATCCGAAAGAAACCTTAGCGAGCTGTTTTCCACCACACGAATCACGCTCAAAGATGCATTGGTGTCATTAGAAACCGAAGGTCTGATATACAGAGAAGAGCGTCGAGGCTGGTATGTGTCACCCGAACGAATTCGCTATAACCCATTGTCTCGTTCTCACTTTCATCAAATGATTCGCGAACAACATCGTATTGCAGAAACAAGGCTGCTGAGCACCCGCACAGAGATGGCCGCGGGCGATTACGCCAAAGCATTAGAAATAGAACAGATAACGCCAATACACGTGATTGAGCGCTTGCGTTTTATTGATGGCAGAGCAGTGCTGTTCGTTGAAAACGTCTTGAAAGCGCCTCTATTTGAAAAGGTGTTGTCAGAAAACCTCACTATGTCGCTGACAGGCATCTACCGAGAAAAATACGGCTACGAGACCAAACGATCGCGCTTTGATGTGATACCCACCTCTGCCCCTGCGCATGTCGCCAAGGCATTGAATTTGGCAGAGGGCCAGCCCGTTCTAAAGATCTGCCGGGTGAACTACAAACAGGACGGTGAACTAATGGATTGCGAGTTGGAATACTGGCGACCCGATTCTGTGGTGATTCATATTGATAGTATTGGTTAGCGTCACGTAACCATTTGCCTAGGCTTAGGAAAAAAAGCGAGCACATACAAAAACTCCGACTGATTCAGTCGGAGTTTTTATTTTCAACGGTTACGTTTAATGAGGCACTAACTAAACAATCTTTTGCTCATCTTCTTCTTTGGTCGAATCGGTTTCTTTAGATAAAAAACTGGCAACTATCTCTCTCAGCTTTCCTTGATTAACCGGTTTTGGTAAGAACTCATCCATACCCACATCAAAACACAAATGCTTGTCTCGCTGCACAACGTTGGCCGTGAGTGCGACGATTGGAATATGTTGTGAAGAGCCCTCTTCTAACGCTCGGATCTGTTTAGTGGCTTCGAAGCCATCAAGAACTGGCATCTGGCAATCCATAAAAATCATCTCGTATTCGTTGGCCTGGAATTTCTCGACACCAATCTCACCGTTATCGGCAATATCAACCTCAAAGCCAAGTTTCTTGAGCATCATCTTGGCAACTTGCTGGTTTACTCGCGAGTCTTCAACGACCAATACCGTACCACTAAATTCTCCAGCAACCGCGACAGGTTTTGACTCTGCTTGAATTGGATCTTGCTTATCTACTTTTCTGGTTTTAACAGAGACAGTTGGTGTAGCTTCAGCAGAACTCGCAGGTTTAGTTAATGGTACAGGTTCATTGTCTTTGAACGCGACCTCACCTCTGTTTGGATAAGTAAAGTTTGAGGTATCCGCTGCTCTCGCGAGGACTTCACTCAACGTCCATTTAAGTTGGTTATCTTGATAAGGACGAGCTATGTAGGCAACAAAACCCACTTGTTTAGCGCGAGCCTCATCTTGCTTTCTAGGGTCAGCGGAGATCATCACTAATTTAGGACACTCGCTACCAAAGCGTTCAACTAAGCTTCTCGCCAGTTGAAAGCCATCAACGGATGGCATCACTTTGTCTATCAGCACTAGATCATAGGGTGATGACTTAGCCACAGACTCTGAAACAAGCTCTAACGCTTGGGTGGCGGTTTCACAACACTCAGACTTAACGCCGAATGATTGAAGCTGTGTTGAGGTAATACGCATATTCAGCTGACTATCATCAACCAGAAGCACCGAAACTTTATTAAAATCGATATTGCTTTCGTCAACGTCCAGGCTCGGGTCAAAGTCAGCGGTAAAGTAGAATGTACTCCCCTTGCCTACGACACTGGTTAGCTCAAGCTTGCTGCCCATCAATGTCACGATCTTCTCGCATATCGTTAAACCAAGCCCTGTGCCTCCGTAAATACGCGTGGTACTGCCGTCGGCTTGTTGAAACTTATCGAACACCGATTTCTGTTTGTCTTCTGCAATACCTATACCGCTGTCAGTCACCTCAAATTTCACTCTGAGCTTTTGTTTTGGTTCTATGACTTCTTCCAAGCGAAGTGAGAGTGTGACATGACCATGCTCGGTAAATTTGATGGCGTTACCGACCAAGTTATTCAGTACTTGTCTTAGCTGGGTGCCATCGCCAATCACCATAGTTGGGATCTTAGGATCAATCGCCAGTTGGAATCTGAGCCCTTTCTGCTCGGCTTTAACTCTAAACGTCGATTCAACATCGGCAGCAATACCCATCATTTTCATCGGTTCTTGTTGCAGTTCTAGTCGCCCCGCTTCTATCTTCGAATAATCCAAGATGTCATTGATAAGGTCGAGCAGCGTAAGCGAAGAGGTATTGAGCATGTTGATGTACTCTTTTTGCTCTTTCGGCATATCCATTTCAGAAAGTAGAGACGATAACCCGATGATGCCATTCATTGGAGTCCGGATCTCGTGACTCATGTTGGCAAGGAATTCACTCTTGTTGCGGTTGGCAACCTCAGCGACATCTTTGGCTTTTTCCAGTTCTTGGTATTGTTGACGAATACGTTCAACCGACTGGTTATAGCTACTCTCTAGTGTCGAGATCTCGTCTCTGTAAGTAGAATCGGTTGGCGTTATGAAGCGTGGTTTGTTGTCTTCGACCTGTTGCTGGTTGATCTGGGAAGACATAGTCATTAAGCGTTTGACCACGAGGCGATAGACAATCGTTAAACAAACCAGAGACAATAAGAAGATTTTAACGGCTTCGAAGGCGAGCAATAGTAGAACTCGTTCTTCAAAGTCGTTGAGGATCATGCTCAAATCAGATTGCACCGTGAGCGTCGCTAATGGGAAATCTGTCCCCCCCATCTGGTGCACCATTTCCCAAGACTGGGAATAAGACTGACCTGCGGTCTTTTGACCTAATTCTAGAATTTTTTCATCGGGACTTTCGATAAGAAGGTAACTAACCGAGGGTAGGCGGGAGATACCTTCGGCTTGCACAAACAGTTGCTCTCGATCTTCAACCCACAAACTGGACGTTAAACCCGAAAGGTAGCCAGCCTTAACCTGTTCGATCTGAGAACTGATAAAAGAAACTCGACTTTGGTACTCCACATACAACCCTAGACCTGTCACTATAACTGTGAATAGGGTGCTGATTGCTATGATAGTCCCGATCAACTGTCGGGAGAGTCCAATATAGCGTTTTCCTTTTGTCACCATACACAAATTACCATTATTGTTATCCTAGCAAACTACAATTACTCAACTAGTATAATAGTAGTCATTCATCAAATAACTAGGGAAGGTTATGAAAAAACATCTTATATTTGCATCCATAGTCAGTTTGTTTTCAAGCAGTTATGCTTTTGCAAGCGAACCTGTTCACTACTACATTATTGCGAGCCAAGCGCAACCTTTTCAGATCGAAACTGACGGGTCATCTCACAGAGGAATGGTTTCGGATATTGTTGAGGCCGTATTTGATGACAGCCAATACGAGGTCGATTACCACACCTACCCTTTCAACCGCATGATTGACAAGCTCGACGCGAGAGAGAATCCAAACTGGGTAACTTACGGCAGTCCTAGTTGGGGAAATATCCAATCTGTAAACCTGTCTAAAGATCCGATTTACAATGTAAAACACGTGTTACTGAGTAGCGGTAAGGAACCATTTGAGTTCAATACTATCGACGATTTAGACGGAAAAGCGGTGGTCTTGCTGGTGGGATTCGAATATCCAAACCTAGAGCCTTACATCAAACAAGGTAAGCTCAACGAGATTCGAGTTAAAGATTACAGCGCGGCTTTTCGTGTATTAAACCGAACGCCTGGTGATACCGTTTTTGTTGAGATGGAATCGAGAATCAAATACAACCTAAACGAGCAAAAGTTAAGTATTGATGATTATCAGATGCAAGAGTTTGGTTCAGTGATCAATAACTACCCTATCCATTTGGCGTTTGACCCTGAGATGGATCCTAAGCTGCAAAGCTTCATCAACCAACGTCTCGACCAAATGAAAGACGATGGTCAGCTCGATGACATCGTGCAAGGGTACTTATAGATTCTTCGTTTATCTGTAATAGCGCCTAGTTGACGTTGTAGAGCACTTTTCTACTCTTAGTCACCTTAGCTCGACTTGCAACGAAAAGGCCGCTCTGCTTAGTCTAGCTTAGTACTAAATTGCAGAGCGGCCTTTAAAATTTAACGTTTAGGGAAACTATCTTTGAACTTGTACTCGATAGGTTAGTGCGAAGCAATCAAATGCAGTTGTTGATTACGAAGCTGTTGTCGCACCGCCATCAAAATTTCACCTAAGCGGTTCTCACCAGTTCCATCACCACCATCGCCCCAAAAATGGTCTTTATGAGAATGCTCTTTGATCACCGAATCTCCGGTATTGGTAAGAAACAGCGCAAACTGTGGGTTCTGTCTGAACTTCTCAGTCACAATGAACTGCATCACTTCAACACGAATGTCATACCAATCTTCTCGAACTTGGTCTTCATAATCACGACTTAAAGAGAACGCTTCGGCAGGGGTACTGGTTTCCAAAATGGTATTGCGTAGCGCTTCGGAGGCAAACTTCATCGCTTGATAATAATGTTCGCTGGTTGCCCAAACTTGATCACCCACCTTGATAGGGCAAGCGGCAAAATTTGACAGGTATCCGTTCGGGTCTTCGGGTTCGTAAAACAGCACTTCTTTAGCTTGAGCCACAGAATTAGACATAGCCTTCTCCTTACCAACGACATCGCATATTTTTGCTTTAACTTTAAAATTAGTGGCGTCGCATATTACTGTCAAACAACTTAGTTCAAGAGTATGCCATGAGCATGTTTTTAGTCGGGAACAAGCAATGTAAAGGCGGGACGATGGATTTAAATGGTGGGAGACAAGGAGCATGGTTTACTTATAAAAAACTCATAGCCCTTTAAAAAGTTATATAAATCAAAGGGTGGCGGTGCGCCACCCTCTTAAATGCAATAGGGGTCATTAGTGAATAAGACCTAGTTCCCTCGCTTCTTCCAGACTAAAACCGCTTTCTCTAATTTCTCTTAGAGCTTCAATACGACGACGAGCTTCAGCGGACTTCATTTTCTTTTCTGGCTTGAAAGATACTTCTTCTTCAGCATCCCACTTGTTTGCAATATTTGTCATTTCATCATGGTTGATAGAATTAATGGACATGTTTTCCTCCGAAAAGCACCATGTAATGGACAGGTAATCTGTAGCAAATGCTATTTCACTTGTTAAGACATTCTGTACTGAAATGTGATGATTCCGACGCTTCACAAAGCTAATTAATAAATGCCTCATTTAAACTTTGCCAAAGCCATTTTCTGCAATTACATTTACAAGATTCCCCATAAGAAATGTGGTTTGATCCACCTCTCATTTTCCCCGTTCTCATTTCTTGTTTCCCACTGAAATTTCGTGAAATAACCCAAGATAAATTTCGAGGCACTTCATTCTTTTTGTGCTCATCGCTTTCACTAAATTCACTTCATGTTAATGATAATAGTTATCAATATCATAAATGAGTATTTATCATGTCTAGGGAAAATTCAGATAAACCACTTCTCGAAGTGAAGAATCTATGTGTCGATTACATCACCGATGACGGTGATTTTAATGCCGTAAAATCCGTAAGCTTTAGCATAGGCCAAGGCGAGATTTTTGGTTTGGCTGGCGAATCAGGGTGCGGAAAAAGTACCATCGCGTTTGCCATTAACCGTTTACACAAGCCGCCTGCTTTCATCTCTGGAGGGAAGATACTGTTCAACGGGCAAGATCTGCTCGGTTTATCTGACGACCACTTGAACACCTTGCGTTGGAGCGAAATCGCCATGGTGTTCCAAAGTGCGATGAACTCACTCAATCCCGTACTGACCATTGAAGAGCAGTTCGCTGATGTTTTACGTCATCACAAAGGGATGACCAACGAACAAGCTAAAGACCGCGCAGAGAAGCTCCTCGACCTTGTAAACATTCCTCGTAACCGCCTCACCGAATATCCGCATCAGTTCAGCGGAGGGATGCGTCAACGCTTAGTCATCGCCATCGCGCTCGCCCTCAATCCCAAATTGATCATCATGGACGAGCCGACAACGGCGCTTGATGTGGTTGTACAACGCGAAATTCTGCAGCAAATACACCAACTCAGAGAAGAGTTTGGGTTTTCGATATTGTTCATCACCCATGACCTGGCACTAATGAGCCAACTATGTGACCGCATTGCCATCATGCGCCACGGCCAGATCGTTGAAATCAACCAAGCCTATGAGATTCGTAACAACCCTCAGCACTCCTACACCCAAAAGCTATGGAGTTCTTTCCCTAACATTCACGAACATGCGCACGCGACTACGTGCTAGGAGAGCTCCATGTCACAACCTATTTTTCAAGTGAAAAACCTCGTTAAAGAGTTCACCGTCGGCGGTGGATTTGGCAAAGAAGCGATCTTTAGAGCCCTACATGGGGTGAGTTTTGATTTGCATGCCGGTAAAACATTGGCGCTGGTTGGAGAATCAGGCTGCGGGAAAAGCACCTGCGCCCGATTGATGACCAAGGTTTACCCACCGACAGAGGGAGAGATACTGTTCAATGGCAGAGACATCTCTACCCTAAAAAGCCGCAAAGATATCTTGGATTACCGCAGCCGTGTACAAATGATATTTCAAGACCCATTTGGCTCACTTAATCCAACTCACACCATTGAGCACCACTTAACGCGCCCGCTTAAAATCCATAAGCAAGTTGCCACGAAACAGGCTCTCACAGAGCGTCTCAAAGAGTTATTAACGCTGGTGGAGTTACCCATTGAAACTCTAGCCAAATACCCTCATGAGCTCAGTGGTGGCCAAAGACAGCGGGTTAATCTAGCAAGAGCGCTCGCAGTCGGTGCAGAGGTTATCCTTGCCGATGAACCTACCTCGATGTTGGATGTTTCAATACGACTTGGCGTGTTAAACCTGATGCAAAAAATGAAGAAAGAGTTGGGGATTGGCTTTTTGTACATAACCCATGATCTCGCCACGGCACACTACATAGCAGAAGAAACGGCGGTGATGTACAAAGGGCAGATCGTCGAATGGGGATCAACACAGTCGATCTTAACCAATCCACAACATCCGTACACTAAACTGTTGATCTCTGCCGTTCCCGATCCCGATCTGCCATTTGGCGAACTCGTCAAAAATGAGCCAAACTATTCAATAAACGCAGATCGAATTCGAGAGCAGAGCTGTGAAATACAGCATGAAATCAAGCAAGTTGCTGATAATCACTTTGTAAAACAGTGGGATAACGTTGCATGAATGAACTAGACACTTGGTTAGAGCGGATCGGAGATTGGTACAAAGACCGAAAGCATGATCAAGTGGACCGGTTAGAACCTTTGATCTTAACGCCTCCAGATGCACTCTGGGGGCCAATGATCACGGATGAGCAGAGCAAAGGCATCGCATGTTGGCTAGACGGATGCCTGAGAATCTTTACGTTTTATCGATATAAAGACGGAACGCTGACGACATCGACAAAGTTTGCAGCATCAAGCGTATCATCGCTCTCAAACGAGGCTGGTGGTTCGCACAATCAAGAAAAGGCCTATCAATACCTGATGTTTGCCTATAGCAAGCTGCGGGCCGTGTCATGCGACCCAAAATCAGAGCCTGACTTGCAAGAGTGGTGTACGCAGCGGCTACAACACTTGTGTGTATTGGCTTTGGAGTTTACGAACCAACAGCAAGAACCACGTTGGAAAGCAGAATCAGAGAAATTGATCGAATCGCATGTACGCTTTATGGCAACCCATCCCCGAAACTATGATCAAGGCAGCATTCAAAGCCATCTCCACTGATCAAGCCCTTCTCGATCAAACATCAAATCAAAATCTCATCAGAGCTAGATCCGTAGAAAACATGATCTGGCCTTGATCATGCTTCGGCGTTTAATTATGTAAGCTATTGAATTTTAATGATTGACTGAATTTCAGGCAAAAAAAAGCGAGTCCCTTAGGAACTCGCAAAAATCTATTCAGTATGATGTAACAAAATATGAGCCAATCTATTAATCATAAGAAAGGACAAAGGTTGTCTATTCGGGATAAATAATAATCAACTGGATGCGTTACATTGTCAGAACTTTGTCAGCGTTAGGTGCGATTTTAATCAGCACCTAATGTGTTCAAACTATCCATTCATCGACCGTAAATTCGGGCTTCTTGGTAATGGGTATTTCTACTGCAAAAATCAGCTCGAAAGATCAACACGCCCTCATGATTAATGGCCAATCGCCATTTCATCGAGCGCTAGAAACACATTCTCGTCCAAATGACCTTCGTGAACTTGTTTACACACTTTACGACGCACAGCCAAACCAGAAATCAAACGTTCAATGGACAGGTGTCGATTGCTGGTGCTGTCACGGTCGTTGTACAGCTCAATTAAGCGACTCAGTGTTTCGTATGGGATAACATCCTCCCCGACTCTCAACCAATCAAGCTTCTCAATGAGCTCTGAGCACTCTTCTTTGATTGAGGCATGTGAATGCCCGGTCATAGCAGATAAAGCCGTTATACTGCGTTCTAGAGCCTCTGTGGAGGTATATTTAGAGAGAGTAATCATGATCTCATCAGCGTTGATCTCAACAGAGTGTTTACGCTGCTTAACTCGACGTCCCAATTTGCCTCTTGGCGACGGAGCTTTGCGCTGAATTGGTTCAAACTCACCATCGATAATCTCAGACAGCTCTTCCAGCTTCTGCTTAGACACCATCTCGTTACGCAGCGGGTTCGGTAACGTCGGTGCCATATTACGCTTACCGGCGTTGGTGGTACGCGCTCTTGAATAACGCAACACCTCTTCGACATTACATTTGATATCAACCTGATAATCGGTGGTTTTTCCTTTTTCGATCAACGCCGTGATCGTCAAGTGATAACCCCAAAGATTCACCAGGAAGGTATCTTCTTGATCCCCTACTTCGCCCAATTTTCTGAGTTCGCGGATCAAATCCATCGAGAAGCGACGCCAATCGATATTACGAGCCAACTTCTGGTTCAGCTCGCTCAGTAACATACAATCTGAGTGGCGACGTGCCATACGGCTTCTAAAGTACGAATACATTTGGAAGACCAAGGTATGTTGTTTCAGGATTTCTGGCGGAAATAGGAAGAAATAATCACGCGTCAGCAGCTCTTCGTAGAACGAAGGTTCCCAGACAAGGATATACAGGTTCGGTTTAATGCGAATTTCGCCATCAGAGCCCTCTGTAGGCGCTTCTTCTGATGCCGTAATGGTTCTAGCTAAGAATCGGAAACGATCACTCTTGAAGCCTTCTGGCATGTTCTCGCTAAGCCAACGGCCCGTGAGCTCGTGCAGTTGGAAATCCGTAAATTCGATACGATCAATACTGTCACGGATCGAATCGCGTGCAGGACCGCTGTCTTTCTTGCCACGCAAAGACAAAATATCAGTGATGTAGAGTGGGGTTTTGTTCGGTGTGTGTTTCGCGTCGAGATGATAATCATCTTGGTGGTGATCATGATATTGAACAGTAAGCGTGAATAACGCGAACAGCGTCATCAGATCGTCAACCGTCATGATGTTTTTAGAAGATCGTGTCTCGATCACCGCTCGAGTGCCAGAGATCGAAACCATAGATTTCTGGTAACTCTTACGTGTTCTAGGTGGCGCCAACGCTTGATCAATAATCCCCGCCCAATTGGTTGGAGAAACAATGAATTGATCCGCTTCGTCTTTCATCGTCGGTGGTGTATTCAGTCCATGTTCATTCAGTAAGCGCTTGTTTACTTTGGTTTGAGCTAGTGCTTTAGAACGCTTCTGCTTTTCATTTTGCTTGACGCTTTCTGTCACTAAACTGGTGGCACCCAGTACCGATATCAATTGGTTTGGGTTCACAAAGCGATGCAACATGGTTTTACCCGCGAGGCCTTCTTCAAAACGAACTGGGATTTGTTTGAACAGACCAATACTTACAGCGGCTCTCAGCCTTTGTTGCAAGGCGGCGCGAGTCACTTGACCATCAGTTGATTCAATAATCTCGGTGGTGGAGACGTATCCATCTTTGCTGCTAAACCCACGTAGTGAAATTAGGTTAAGAAGCTCAACGATGCTTTTGGTGACCCCTTTGAAGTGTTGATATTGTTCTATCCATTCAACGGCTGTTTCAGATACCTCAAATAAATGACCATCTTTGTGGCTTCGTGCCTTAATTAACAATTTCTCTTCTGGTTTCATTTTTGATCCGTATCACACTAGCCGTAATTTCACTATAGTTCCTGAATGATAAAGAAAGAATGATCATAAATAAAGAGAATTTATTGGCTTTTAAATAACTGATCTTTTTGATTAATATGATCTTAAATGATTAAGTGATCTAATGATCTGGCTGTGAGTTTGCTTTTAAGTGCATGAATTATAAGTGTTAAAAAAAATCCGATTGGAAAGCATGATCATAAAGAACTCGAAACGATGATCATTAAATTAAAGAAAGCATGATCACAGAACCTCAGAACGATGATCATTAAGTCATTGTAAGCATGATCATTATCGGTTCGAAAGCATGATCATTATGCTTATACAGCTTATCCACAGTCCGTAATTGATCAAGTTGTATTAAGCGGCTTCTAAGTCACCTATGTGGATATTTTTGACAGCCAATTCATCGGAACAATGATCAAGTAATGCCCCTTTTACATCGTTTTTCCCCTTTGGCGTTCAAAATTCAATCGGTATTGGTTCCATAATCACTGGTTGGGGGTTTTTAGCTCGATACATCATAAATCAGGAAGCATGATCATGAAATTGTCATGTTTCTGTATTTGTAATCCGTGTCGATTGAATTTCCAAGCAATAAGGCCTTATAGAGCTTGAATCCCCATTGCAAAAGCATTTGTCCGTAAGTTAGCTCTATATTTATATGCTTCCGGAACGATATTTACTTGATCATTTTTCCGTGAGTTGATCATTTCTAACATGCACTTACTCCGATCAATATTGGTGAGTTTAGGCCTTGATCATGCTTCATAATTTGGCCCTGTCAATTATCTAACTGTTGATGTGCTCCATGATCATTCTTCCGGATAGGTTCCAATTCTCTTTTGTTTTATTACACTCGATTTTTACTTCGACTTTGAATTTTTTGTCTATTTAGTCTGTTTGGTTATTTTTTATTGAAAATCTGACAAATTCGAATGCAAATCACACCAACCGTAATCTATGGTTGTATTTCAATCGTTCCGAAGTTTATTTGTTGGAATTACATTTACATTGTAAATAAGTGACGATGTAACATTTTAAATGTAAGCCGGAAATAGCACTGTTAGCGGTGATAAAAATAGACGTTTTTGTGTTCATCTAAGCCTATTTTTCATCAAACTGTAAAAATACAGTCTATTTTATGTGATTTTACTCATAAATGTATGTTCATGTTTTTGTTGTGTTTGTTGTTAATCGCTGTACAATTTGTTCTAGGTTAATCATTACGGAAACTGGCAATGAAAAGAGAACAAACGATTGATAAGCTCTATCAGCTGGCCGAACAAACTCAACAAGTTCAGGCTGACCGAATTGAGATTATTCTGGAAGAGCGAAGTGATGAACATTTCCCTCCAATGTCTAAAGCTATGATGGAGACGCGTTCAGGCTTAACTCGTCGAAAATTGGATGAGGCTATCAACAAGCTTGAAGCGGATGGTCATCAGTTTACAAAGAACAACGCCAATCATTACTCGATTTCATTGACTGAAGCTCACATGCTGATGGACGCAGCTGAAGTGCCGAAGTTCCACCAACGTAAGCAGCATCTAGACAATAAGCCATGGGTTATTAACGTGCAGAACCAAAAGGGCGGTACGGGTAAATCAATGACTGCGGTTCACCTAGCGGCTTGTCTGTCTTTGAACTTAGATAAGCGCTACCGTATCTGCTTGATTGACTTGGATCCACAAGGTTCTTTGCGTCTGTTCTTAAACCCACAAATTAGTGGTGCAGAGCACGACAGTATCTATTCTGCTGTTGATATCATGTTGGACAATGTGCCTGAAGGCCAAGATGTTGACCTTGAATTCTTGCGTAAGAACGTACTATTACCAACACAGTATCCGAATCTAAAGACGATTTCGGCGTTCCCAGAAGACGCGATGTTTAACGCTGAAGCGTGGCAAAGCCTATCTCAAGATCAGTCACTTGATATTGTTCGTCTTTTAAAAGAGAAGCTTATCGACAAAATTGCTGATGATTTTGATGTGATTATGATTGATACCGGCCCGCACGTAGACCCTCTAGTGTGGAACGCAATGTACGCATCGAACGCTCTTCTGATTCCATGTGCTGCCAAGCGTTTGGATTGGGCTTCAACGGTTAACTTCTTCCAGCACTTACCAACCGTGTACGAGATGTTCCCGGACGACTGGAAAGGGCTCGAATTTGTTCGTCTAATGCCAACCATGTTTGAAGACGACAACAAGAAGCAGGTATCAGTATTAACTGAGATGAACTACCTGTTGAATGACCAAGTAATGATGGCCACTATTCCAAGAAGCCGCGCTTTTGAAACCTGTGCAGATACTTACAGCACGGTTTTCGATCTAACGGTGAGCGACTTTGAGGGTGGTAAGAAAACTCTGGCTGTCGCTCAAGACGCAGTACAAAAAAGTGCTCTAGAATTAGAGCGTGTATTACATAGCAACTGGCCTTCACTTAATCAGGGATAACAAGAATGGCAATTAAAACATCTGACTTAAATGCAAAGCTATTTGGTAAAGCAAACAAACGTCGCGTAGCTACGCCACAAGAAGCTCAAACAGCGGCTAAAGAACAGGCTCAAGTGATCGAGCTTTCTGTTGCAGGCGAAGAATTGGTTTCATTTGAACTAGTTCGAATCCCGGCGGCTGACGTAGCAACTCAAACGGTTGTTTTCGAAGAAAATGCTCGTGAGCAATCTTTCTTAAACGAGCACGCGCTTTCTGATGTTCTTACAACATTGAAAGAACGTGGCCAGCAATACCCAGCGGTTGGTCGTAAAAACAAAGACGGTAAGATTGAAGTTCTCGATGGTAGCCGTCGTCGTATGTCGTGTATTTTGGCTGACAAAGAGTTCCTTATCTATGTTGCTGAAAACATCAACGGCGAACACGCTAAGTTCCTATCTGATGTCGCTAACGCTCATAAACCGCTTTCTCTTTACGAGAAGGGTAAAGAGATGCAAGCGAAGCTAGATAAAGGCGAAGCTGAAGACCAGAAAGCACTAGCGAAAATGTTCCAGTGCAGTGAAGCTTTGGTGAGTGGCGCGTTGAAAGCGGCGGCTTTGCCTCTTGAACTGCTACAAGCTTACCCAAATGTGAGCGATCTTGGTCGCCCAACCATTGTTAAGCTACACAAACAATTTGGTGGCCTGACTGGCGAACAACAGCAAACATTACTGACTAAGTGTGATGCTTCTGAAGGTTTTGTATGGCAGCGTAGCGAAGCACAAGGTGTTACGCGTTTAACTAAAGACGTTACTGAAACTTTGGAAGGTTGGATTCTTGAATTGGCACCTGCGCCAGCGAAGAAAGCTTCTCCAAAAGTTGAGCTTATTAAGGGCCGCGCTTCATACAGCCGTAAGGGTTCAAACTTGGCGTTGAACCTTAAGAAAGTGGATGACGCGACAATGGAAGAGATTTTGGCCTTCGTTCAATCCAAGCTCGACTAAGTCGACAACTTTCCATTACGACTCTAAAGCCGCATTATGCGGCTTTTTATTTGGCTGTGATAAACTGTGTCTAGATGAATCTGGACGCTAACTATGACAAACCCAACCAACACTTTTCTGCATACACTTTCTGATGTTGCTCAACATAATGATCACCGTTACGGCGTGGTTTTTAACGGCGATGTCGACTGGCAAAACACGGCTATTTCAACTTTCCTTCAAGATAAGAACGTTAAATCCATTTTTCAGATTGGCGGTGTCCCATTCGACGATGTGACGCATGCACCGGTCAAGAAGGGGCAGAAACTTCTGGGGCGTGAATGCCAGATTCTTGTTTGTGATTTTAGAGAGCAGTTTGACGCGAATGGTTTCAGTGCAGCACTGGGGTCGTTAGTGGGTGGCGGTTTGTTGTTGGTGTTGCCGCCAAACGTCAATGAAGCTGAAGAGGGTAGGAGTTCTTGCTTTGGCCAACGTTGGTTAAAGGGGCATTTCGATAAACTCATTTCTGTTTCGCAAGCTAATGAAGCTGGCGATGTTACTCAAGCAAGTAACGCATTCCCCCCAAAACAAAACGCTGAAATCGGATTGGATAGATTTAAACAGCAAAACGTGGCAGTCGAGTTGGTCAAAAAGGTGTTGTCTGGGCATCGCAAACGTCCTTTGGTTCTCACCGCAGATAGGGGCCGTGGTAAAAGTTCGACGTTGGGGATTGCCGCAGCACAGCTTCTGGTTGAACGTTATGGATTAGATATTATTGTGACTGCGCCTTCAGTGAAAGCAATCGAGCCTGTTTTTTCCCATGCAATACAGCGACTCGAAGTCATCGAAGTGGTTAACGCTACACACATTCGCCATCAAGGGGGAAGTTTAAGATTCGTAGCTCCGGATGACTTACTTAAATCTAAGCCTGATTGCGACCTGCTATTGGTTGATGAAGCGGCTGCTATTCCAATTCCTATGCTCAAGTCCATGGTCGGCATTTATCATCGTATGGTTTTTTCAACCACGGTGCACGGTTACGAGGGTAGTGGACGAGGGTTTGGGATTAAGTTTGAATCTTGGCTTTCTGTACACCGCCCTGGTTGGAAAGGCTTTAAGCTTGAACAACCGATTCGTTGGAACAACAACGACCCACTAGAAGCTTGGTTGTTTGATTGCTTCCTACTTGGTAATGACGCATCACTCACTGAATCGGCTGTTGATGAAATCGATGGCTTTTCTGCTAACGCAATCAACCAATTAAACTTGGTCGAGTTATCAAAAGCAGAATGCTTGGCTAATCCTGAGCAGCTACAACAATGTTTTTCTCTTCTCGTGGATGCGCACTATCAGACCTCGCCTAATGACTTAATGCAGTTTCTCAACAATTCAGCAATCCGTTTGTACGCCGCCTGGAAGCAAGATGAATGCTTAGGTTCTATGTTGGTCATTGAAGAGGGTGGCTTAGATAAAGATTTGACTGCTCAGATTCAAATTGGAAAACGCAGGCCTCAAGGACACCTTGCACCTGTGTTACTGGCAAACCAACTTGGCTGTACAGAAGCGGCGACCAGTCGCTGCCTTCGAGTGATGCGCATTGCAGTTTCAACGCCTCATCAAGGTTTGGGCATTGGCGGTTGGATGTTGGCTAAGTTATCAGAGCAAACCAGCCAAGCGGATTATCTGGCGACAAGCTTCGGTGCGACTAGTGAGTTGATTTCATTCTGGCGCGATAACGATTTTGTACCTGTCCATATTGGCCACCAGCGCGATCAGGCAAGTGGCTGCCACTCGGTACTGATGGTTAAGGCGCTTACCTCAAACTCCCAAAGCTGGATTAACCAAGCTCTAAGTCACTTCGAGCGTAGCTACTGCTTTCTTGTTTCAGGTTCTTTAGTTTCACTTGAAACCGAAATGGTGCGCGTACTGCTGCCAAAGAGTGTCAATACCGTTAGCGAGTTTGAAACTCAGTTAGTTAGAAATTACGTGAACGGTGGCAACAGTTACGATGCGATTAGCTTCAGCGTACTGAACTTGATTCTACTTGGTAACGATCGAAATATAGGTATTTCTGACTTACTCATCGCAAAGGTCGTTCAGCAGAAAGAGTGGGGGACTTGTGTTGAACAGTCTAATCTTGTTGGTCGCAAACAAGCAGAGATTCAGTTTCGTAAAGACGTCGATGTTTTGCTAGCAAATTTACAGTGTAAATAGACAAGCCATCATTTAAATAGACTGACCGTTACAAATTAGATTTACAGTGTAAATTAGAATCTTGGATTTACACTGTAAACTGAAGCTCCATATTGAAATCCGTTTTTACCCTGATTATCAGCTTCATCACTTCTGTTCCACCTCTCCACAACAGCCTTTAATCATCTAAAGCTATTCGCCTTTACTATCTTGCTCTAATATCGAATCGACATTCAATCACACGAAATATTCTGAAAAATTTCCCTATGTATTTGTAAAGGCGAAGTAGATCATAAAATGTGTAAGTCTTATTTATGAGTCATGTTTGCAGAATCGAAAGTAAGTGATGTGACGCTGATTATTCTAATAATGTGATACTCAGCGCAGAACGAATTATATAGACTGAATAACAACTGAGTCATTAGGGATACTCAATTCGAATGTGGGATAACATTGTTACATTGTCAGAAGACAAGCAACAAGTGATGGCATGTCTGCCGTCGGGGTTTGTGGTTGAAGCAAGCTTTGATAACACGACGTTGCCACCAACCTTGGAAGCTTTGGACGCATCAAACTATTTTCTTTTTGAAGAAGAGGTGTTGCGCTTCGTCACTCTTGCCAAAGAAGGTAAAGGGGAAGCTTACGAAGGAGTCTTGATTGCCGAAGTTCGTAACGCAAGCGTTGCCGTCGAACTGTCTGATGACGAGATGCTCGCGAGTCTGGTGGTGACAGGACCACATCATGGTCACGCACTGCGCGGGAGCGACATCATTCACTGTTTAGCCCAAGCCCACATAACAAAGGGAATTAATAAGTTAGCGCTCAGAAAAGTGCTGATGATGAGTAACAAGCTTAAACCCGGTGAAAAGTTTACTCAACCCGTCGCGAAAGGGACGCAGCCAATAAAGGGCAAAGATGCTAAGTTTGCCGCCTTGGTTGAAGACATTACTCGCCAAGTCTTGAAGCCTCGCAGTAAAGACGAAGGCAAGATTGATATGCGAGACTTGGGGCAAACCATTACTGTTGGTCAAAATGATCACTTGATGAAGCGTACTCCCGCGACCAAAGGCATCGCTGGCTTTACAGTTCAAGGTCGAATTATCCCACCGCTTCCTGGACAAGACAGTTTAATTAAGCCTGGAAAGGGCACCTACATCTCCCCTGACGACCCCAATTTATTACTCGCTTCATTTCCTGGATTACCCATAATCAAAGATAGAACTATAGAAGTAGATGACGCCTTGTGTGTTAGCAACGTAGATGTATCAACCGGACACGTTAAATTCAAAGGCAATGTCTTTGTCTCTGGCAACATTGAACCGGGGATGATCGTCAAGGCGACAGGAAGTGTCACGGTTGGTGGCTTTATTGAATCGGCAGAAGTCCAAGCACAGGGTGATATAAAAGTCGCGAAGGGGATTATCGGTCATACGACTAAAGAGGGTGAGCCGAAAAGCTGCAAGGTGTTTAGCAAAGGTTCTATCACAGCAAGCTACGCGCAGAACGCCGAACTCCAAACCTCCACCGACCTTCGACTGGGTGTGCACAGCATGAGTAATGATATTCGTTGTGGTAACAACCTTATCGTGATGGACAGTTTGAAGAAGCACGGTACGCTCAGTGGCGGCGAAGCTAGAGTCGGTGGGAAAGTGGAGTGTGTCTTTTTAGGCGTAGAAGGAGATACCGCAACCAAGGTATACGGATTTGCACGTTACGATGGTTACCGACAAAAGATAGCCGAGCTGAAAGAAACTTATAAGCATGCTCAAGAGCAGACCATGGATGTGATTCGCCAAGAGCTCGAATTTAAGAAGCGACCAAAAGCGGAACGCAGCGAAGAGCAAGCACTAGAAATTGAGCAGCAAAGAGAAAAAAATAATCTTGCGATCGAAAATACTAAATCACAGTTAGATACGCTTGAAGCTGAGTTTGAAACCAACCTTGCCGAGTGCACAGTTGAGGCGCATGAAAAGGTGTATACGCGAGTGACGATTCAATTTTGTGATGAGACAGTCACCACCAAGCGAACCCACGGCGGCAGCGTATTCTCGTTCAACCAATACGAGATTCAATGTTCATTCAAAATGGAACAAGAAGATATCTCGTTGTAATTGGTGCCTATTTACGGCATCGACTCAGCGGTTATCAATAATATCTTCATCGCAATATGACATCATGTTAGAAGAGAGATATCTGTGAATGACATTGCCCCCTGATGTTCATTAGATAAAACAAAGACCAACGGCTATTCAATATTCTTCATTAATCAGAGGACCACACAGAGCGAATATCTGGCCATCCCCAATTAGTGAGCGATATATCTTCTAAGACGCCGTGAAAACGTAATGTTTGAGTGTGATGGAACATAGGAGCAATCCAATATTCACTGATTAGTGTTGAAGCGATGGGTTCTAGTGCGCTTAGGTAATCTTCAAGTGGAGTGAATGCTCGTACGTTTTCCAATTGTTCATCAAGCCATCTTGCATTTACCTCTCCTAAAGTGTGGTACAAAACGTTATTGCTGTAGAAATTAGAAAATGCTGAAGCATGACGGTTATCATCCAAATTGGTATTCGTTAAGATCAGTGTTTCATCGAGCGTGCCGTTCTCTGCTTTTTCACTCAACTCTCGATAGGAATACATTACTATTTCAACCTTACAGCCGTGATCGGTAAGTACAGAAGAAATAGCGCGAGCGCATCGACGCAATGCTGTGTAGTTGTAACCTGCGATGGTGATGGTTTTTGGTAACGCGCAGACTTCACCAAACGGGCGTAATACGGGGCTCCAAATGGGTAATAAGTTGTTGGCTAGTACGCTGCCATAATGCATTTTCTCTTTACGAAATAGTTCGAGCAGTCGCTGTGGGTGAATTAACTCCGTAATGTAACGACGTTGAGCGCGTGTTAATGGATGTTTCGTATGTTGGTTGAATAGAGCGAATAAGCAGCCGTCTTCAGTTCGACTGTGTTGACTCGAGTGAGAGGCATTAGGTGTTTGTATTGAAACCTCAATACCGCTCGTGGTTTCAGATACTTGGATAGGAGCATTACTTGATAGCGATGGGTTCTCCATTTTCTCATCATTTACAATCCAAATCGTGACTAAATCGACTAACACACGACACGAATAGTAGCCATCGAACGCTTGCAACTTTAGTTTATTTTTATCGTGCTCGACCACAGAGAATGGACCACTTCCAATCACCGAATTGTTGTTTGCAACATTCACTTGGTTCGCTGGCTGAATGCCGTATTTGACGCCTGAAATAAGCCCAGCGAACCCACGATCCGGTTTGTTCAATGTAAATACAATCTTTAAGGGATGTGGCGCCGCAATATCGGTGACGTGCGCTAGCTCTTTTTGATAATAATGAAGTGCGCTGAGCTTAGCAAAGAGACCCACAATCGTATCTGCGTTAATTGGTTCACCGTTGTGGAATGTGAGCCCTGGACGAAGATAAAACGTCCATTGATAATTATCCTCATCATAACGCCAATGATGAGCAAGTTCAGGCCTCACAACGCCTTTGTCATGACTGGATACCAAGCAGCAATAAACCTGACGCAAAAAGAAACGCTCACTACAACGGTGCAATTGGTGGGGGACAATGCGCTCAAACATTCGCTTGTATGTCAGCTGGATGTTCACTCGGCCTTCTTGAACAGAAGTCCCAGAGGTTGTTTTTAGTAGTCGGCCAAACATCGCTTCATCTTCATCGAGAATCGCTAATGCTCTCTCATACTTGCCTTGTTGGATTTGCTCTAGCGCTAGGTTCTCTTTTAGGGAGTTTAACTCAATGTTTAAAAGCAGCGTCGAGCGTTTGTTTCGACCTGCTTTTGGCTGCCAGGTCAACCACTCTAGCTCCTGCATTTGCGATAAAAGGTTGCGAGCATGTCGAGGAGAAGCACACAGTAAATCAGCAACTCCCTCTACTGTGGTCTTTATTTCGCTGCCGACTCCTGTGGGTATGAGTCGCTGGTAATACCTAAGCAGGTTGAGATTAGACACCAAAAGCCCTTAATTAGTGGATAGCCTGGTATTTTACTCAACTTAGGTCCAAGAAAATAAGAAAATGTTCGGTTACTTTTTTCCTCTTTTGTTACTTTGTAAGGTAAAAAAGGGGGAGCTGATGCTCCCCCTTTGCTTTTGCTGATATTGATTTAGTTAGATTCTTTAAGTCACATGAGCGCTTTAACTTGCTGCTCTTACCTTGCCTTGCTTCAAGTCTGACAGAACTTGTGCTTTCGGGCCGTCGGCAATAATGCTGCCTCTCTCCATCACAATCACTCTATCTACAATATCCAACATCGATGTTTTGTGGGTGATAAGAATCAATGTCTCGCTTGGCAATAACTGGTTGAGTTGATGTTTGATGTGCATCTCTGAGCGATTATCCATCGCACTGGTCGGTTCATCCATCAAAAGCACGGGTGGACGTCCTAAGAAGGCTCTCGCTATGGCAATCGACTGACGTTGACCACCAGATAGCAAAGCGCCACCTTCGCCCACTTGGCGTTCTAAGCCTGCTGGATCTTGCTGAGTAAAAGCGGTCACGCCTGCACGGTTGGCTGCGTCCATCACATCACGGTCATCGACCAACGGGCGACCTAAGGTAATGTTGTCTCTTACTGAGCCGTAGAACAGGTTACTGTCTTGCGGTACACAGCCTATATTGCGTCGTACGTCGACATGATGCAGTTGTTCCATGTCAGTGTCATCAATGCGCACATGACCTTCTGTAGGCTTGTATAGGCCCATAATCAAACGTTCTAGCGTGGTCTTGCCTGAACCAATTCGGCCAATGATCGCCACTTTTTCACCGGGTTTGATATTAAGGGTTAGGTCTCTGATAGAAGCGACAGGCGAGTCTGGGTAGTGGAACGTCACTTTATCTAGCGCAATATGACCCTGAATAATCGGACGGTGGATGTAGCGCTTACCTTCTTCCTGTTCATCAGGCATCGACATTACTTGTTCAATCAAGGTCATCGAAGACTTTGCTTGGTTGTAACGTGTAGAAAGCAAAGACAGTTGAACAAGAGGGCCAATTGCACGGCCGCTCAACATGGTTGCGGCAATCAAGCCACCCATGGTGAGTTCACCTTCTGCGATGAGGTACACACCAAAAATGATCATACCTACATTGGTACTTTGTTGAACAAAGCCAGCCGTGTTTTGGATGCTGTCGGTGATACGGCGACTTTTGATATTCCAGTTTGCCATGTGCGCAACCGCTTCTTCCCAACGGAATTGGAACTGACTTTGCGCGCTGAATAATTTAACGGTCTCTAACCCAGCCAAACTCTCAATCAGGTTCGCGTACTTCTGAGAAGCAAGTCTAGAGCCTTCTTCAATCGTACGACGTAGTGGCCCTTGGATTAACAGTGCATAGATGATCAAAATGACCACACCGACGACAGGAACAAACACAAGGTTTCCGGCCATCAGCCAAATTAACGCCAAGAACATCAGCGCGAATGGTAAGTCGATTAACGAGCCAATGGTTGCTGAGGTAAAGAACTCACGGATTGATTCAAATTCTTGCAGGTTTTTCGCGAAAGCGCCAACAGAGGCGGGCTTTGCTTCCATGCGAATCCCCAGAACTTTACTGAACAGTTTAGAGGAAATTAAGATATCGGATTTTTTCCCCGCGACATCAATGAAGTAACTGCGCATTAACTTGAGAAGCAGATCGAAAAGGAAGACGACGAAAATACCACTCGCCAACACCCACAGGGTTTCAAAGGCAAGGTTGGGGACTACTTTGTCGTACACCAAACGAGTAAACATTGGCGCGGCAATGGCGAAGATATTGATCAGAATGGATGCAATCAACACATCACGATAGATGTTTTTAGATTCCCAAATGGTGCTCCAAAACCAGTGACCTTTGCGTGTTTTTAGAACCTCTGGTGAACGTTCATCATAACGGAATTGTTTTTTTACCAAGAAGTAGCGGCCGATGAATTGTTCTTTGAGTTCATCGATTGTAATGACGATAGGCACCATCCCGCTTTCTGCGGTGATGATCTCTGCTTCTTGTTTTTCTAAATCGATACTATTTAGAACACATGCTTCGCCCTGTTTGAGAAGTAGAATAGCAGGCAGAATCAGGTGAGGAATACTTTCTAACTCGGAACGGTTTTCTTTCGCCACTAATCCTGCTCGTTCAGCAGAACGAGGGAATAGGAAAGGGGTTAGCTTTCCATCGGATAGTGGTAGCCCATTGATCAACGCTTCGGGCGAGTTAGCTAACCCGTAATACCGACTAACGTAGATCAGTGAGTTTAATAGTGGATCTTGCATGCGATATAACCCTTACAACTATTTATCAACAATGAAGCCTTGGAACACTTCTACGTAGTTATCAGACAGGATATCTAGCTGAGTCTGAGTTTCTATTCGAGACGCAATGGTAGTTATGCCTAGGTTGTGAGCGGTTCTAGAGATCGACGTTAAGGTGAATTTCTGTTTTTCATCATCAAGGTTGTGCGTAAACAAGTAATCCAACTTCACATAGCTTGGGCGGTACTCGTTGATGTAATCCAATGATTGGAAATTACGTCCGTAGTTATCAACCCCGAATACGGAGTCAGCGTTACGAATGGTGTTACACAGCAGCGCCGTGTAGTGCGGAACATTGATGAAACAATTTTCTGGAATCTCAAAATGTAACAGATGAGCAATTGAGGCATTGTGTTCAAGAGTTTTACCAATCCAGCGGATGAAGCTTGGCTGAGAAATACTGCTTGGCGAAATATTGATAGCAACGGGCCTCGTGACTTCTTTCGCATTCAGTTTCTCAATCATCTTCTCGATAACGTATTGGTCGAGAATGTGGCTCATTTCTAACTGTTCTAGTGCGTATAGATATTGGTTTGCACCGTAACGAACTCCCTCTTTTTCAATCGCAGAGAACACTTCTTGGTGATACGTTTTGCCAAAGCTATTGTTTGCAGCTTGCAGACGGAAGGTGACAAGGTCGTTGATGATCGCTTCTTCAACCAACATACGCCATTGTTGTTTGCCCATCACAGCACCATGATCGTCTGCCGTTACGTAGCCGTAAGTCAGTTCACGGTTCGCCTTCGCACTTGAGAGCGCGTTATCGACCAACGACATGATTTCGGTACTGGTTTTTCGCGTGTTGCTGTATGTAACACCTAGCGCGATGTGTGGATTCGCCGTACCTGTTGGGTCTGAACCTAGGTTTTGAATGCAGTTTACGATGCTGCCAGCAACAAGTTTAAGTTCGCTTTCATCAATGTTTGGCATGATGAAACCGAATTCGTCACTAGAAATACGGGCGATGGTGATATCTGGTGATGAGATTGAAGCTTGCAGCTGTTCAGCCAGTTGATGAACCAAGGCATCACCTTCTTGATAGCCTTTTTCGTCGTACTCTTCACTAATAAATTCGGCTTTTAGTACGGCTAAACCACCTAAACTCGACTCTTCTAACCATTGAGTTAACTGAGACATGTAGTAAGCGCGGTTGCCTAGCTGAGATACAGGATCGATATACGCTCTTTCACGCAGCTTTTGAGCTTCTTTCGCTTGGTTTTTAAAGGCCAGTTCAACTTGGGTCGACATGTGGTTGATACCGTCGACAACTAAGGTCAGGTCTTTTGTTTTCGGACGGGCCAGTGGTTCACCAAACTGATTCTTCGCGATCTGATCCATCTTGGTAATGATCAACGAGAGTGGGCGTAATGCGCGTTTAAGGATCCAAGAGATAGACACTAAACCGAGCAAGAAGATCGTGCCAAAGATGCCCAGTAAGCGGATGAACGCTTGCCAAAGTTGATCGTAGGCAGGACCAGGGTGACTTACGATCTCTACTTCTGCCAGTTGCATCCAGCCACTGGTAATCACGCGGCGGTCATGAACAGGCTCAAATAGATTTAGGTTGGTAAACCACTCTGGTACGCCGGTTGGCTTTACAGGGTATGAACGGAGAATGTCATCTCCGGTGTCTAGGAAAATCAATCGCACGACGGAATAAGAACTGCCATCAAATAGGGCGTTGATAACAGACTCCACTGCCACCTTGTCCTTTTCTTCTAGGTAAGGGGCGAGAGCCAGTCCAACAGTATTAATGGTATTACTTACCTCAGAGCGTTGCTGCTCCTCTAAGTATCCACGGGTGGTATTGAATTCGATCATAAAAACTGACGTCATCAGCAGTATGAATACCGCAACCATCCCGACCACAAGCTGTTTATATAAAGTCATTGTACCTACTCATCGTAATTGATAATGGGTTTGTTTAAATTGAGAGAGCGCTCACGAGAACGTAGGTCGTTCCATAAGCTCAATCTTGAAGATTTCCCTGCCAGCTTACCGCTGCCTGCTGCCGACTTAATTAACCAAAGGTTTTTACCATTGAAGCTGTATATCGGTCGCAGGTCTCCGCGTTTAGAACCGCGTTTTATTTCAGGGTTTAAGTTATCCAAAATTAGTGGTTCTGCACTGGGTGTTGAGTAGTACGCCAACACCATATGGAATTGGTTTAACTCAAGTGCTTTTACGTACACCAATCGTAATTTTTTATCTGGGACGCCGAGTTCAAGTAAAGAGAAGTATTTTGCGATAGTGAAGTCTTCGCAATCACCCGCGTTACTGCCTAAAAACTCCAGTGGTGTCGCCCAGTAGTCATTCTTTCCCCACAGTATGTTGTCATCGACAAAGTACATTTGGTTGAAGAACCGGTTTACCGAATCAAGCTTTTCCGTTTCACTTAGCCCTTCGTACGACGTCATATTGGAGCGCCATGTTGCCACTCGTTTTCCGGCTCTTTCCCCGTAGGTTGCAGTAACCGCGTCTATCCACCTTTGGTCGCTCTTGTTGAGCGCCACTGAGGTAAAAGAGGTGAGGACCAGCAACAATAACGAAATCCGAGATTTCATAGCCTCTGCTCTTGTCTGTTCAGTGTGTATTGAAAGGCGCTATCAAGCATCAAACGTCCTTACTCTTTTAATGCGTTGTTTTGAGCGCTTAATAGTGGCTTCAACATGTATTCAAGTACGGTTCTCTTGCCCGTGATGATATCGACAGAGGCTGTCATACCAGGAATGATCGGCAACTCTTCGTTGTGTCCAAAGCTGTATTTATCGGTACGTACACGCACGATGTAGAAGCTATTGCCTTCTTCATCTTGAGTGGTATCGGCGCTGATGTGTTCTAGCACACCTTCTAAACCGCCATATTTTGTGAAGTCATAGGCACTAAATTTAACAATGGCGGTCAGTTCTGGGCGTAGGAATGCGATATCTTGCGGAGCGATTTTAGCTTCAACCAATAGCGAGTCTTCAGTCGGTACAATCTCAACAATGTCCATACCCGGCTGAATAACACCGCCCACGGTATTAATACCGAGTGTTTTGACTGTGCCCGTTACGGGAGAGACCACGATGGTACGGTTTACTCTGTCTTCAAGGCCAACCGAAGATTCGGTCATTGCAGAGAGCTTGTCTTGTGCTTGGTTCAGTTTTTCTTGTTGTTCCGAGCGGAAGCTCAATGCTGCATCAATACGGCTTAACATAGATTCTTTGATTGCGGAACGAAGGAGAGGGATTTTGAGTTCGCTCGAGGTCATTTCTCGACGAGTGTCATTCACTTGTCTTTGAAGCTTGAGGAGTTCAATTCTTGGCACAACGCCTTCATCGGCAAGCGGTTTTGTTATGTCTAATTCTTGGCGGGCAAATTTGTAACTTTGTCTTAAGTTATTGACGCGCGATTTTATTTCAACAAGGTCTTGTTGCTTTTGTTCAACTTGTTGATCAAAAACGGAAAGTTGGTTTCTTAGGTTGTTCAGGTCTTGACGATATTCGGCTTTTTGGCGATTAACCAGTTTAGGTTGAAGTTCGTATAGCTTTGGTGGGAAGGCGAGTTTGCCGTAGTCGAGTACCACACTTTGTTTCCAGTTTTCGACGGAGAACTCTTCGTTGATGACCACGCTGTTAAAGGAAGCTGAAAGCATCAACACGCTGGCAGTTAAGTTTGCCACTTGTTGTTCGCGCTCTCGGAAGTCAGAACGGAATCGAGTGTCATCGATCAACAGCAGCTGTTGACCTTTTTGAACGCGTTGACCTTCCCTTACTAATATCTCTTTTACGAGGCCGCCTTCAAGGTTTTGCACTACTTGGATTTGGGAAGAGGGAATGACTTTGCCTTGGCCAACGGTGACTTTATCGATCTCAGCCCAAGCGGACCACCCAATAGCAGCAATAAAAAACAGAACGATCACCCATAACATAATACGCGCACTGGTGGGCGTATTGAGTAGTAGTGCCGCTGTTTTATCATCGACATACTCAAGTTCGGTTTCGTTCAATTTGCTGTAATTCTTCTGGCTCATGACAGTCCTTGTTTGCTAAATAAAAGTGCAAGCCTATTGAGTGTATTCTTACTTTTGATAAATGTTAAGATTTTGCTCCTTTAAATCTTTGAATTTATATATTTTTTAAGACTTATCGGTTCTTGAAATCTGTTTTATCCAATTGGTGCTTTCTCAGCTTGTCATACAGTGTCTTTCGCGACACTTGCAGCTCTTGTTGCACTTCTTTTAAACGTCCTTGATGGCGATGCAGTGCCTCAATTAAGATAATTTGTTCAAAGCTATCAGTACGTTGGTTTAACGACTGTTGCTGCTCCTCAATGCTCACGTCACGTTCATCCGCGTCACTTTGCTCACCAGTATCACCGTCGAGCGACGGCTGCTTAATTTGAGTCAGCACTCTGAGTTCGGCATGTTGGCGAAGCTGACGAATGTTTTCCGTCCAATGAGTCGCAATGAGTCGTTGAATCTCTTTTTCTGTAATGACGGGTGGCGGCAGCTGATATCGACTTGCCGCACCACGAGCAAAATGCTTAAACAAGGAGCCAATATCTTCGGTTCGTTGCGCCAAGGTTAACAAATCAAATCGGCGGAACTCACCTACAATTGTAGTTGGAACTATTGTGGTTGCGATAATGATACAAGTTGCATTGGTCTTGCATGAGTTTTCACGAAGTAGAGTGGGTTTTAGAGCCGCTAACCAGCGCCACTGTTGTGAAGTTAATGCTTCTGTTTCATGGATATAAAGTGTTCCACCCTGATATTTTCTGAATAATTGCACGACAAACTGATCAAACGTAACTTGGTCATTGCGTGGTAAATTGAACGCAGCGACAGGGCAAAGCTCTGCGGATTGATGGCTGTGTAGATCGTGCGTGTACTGCGCCGTGACCCTTTTACCTGTCCCCAGATCGCCGACAAACAGTAGAAGAGGGTGAGTTTGGGTATCTAAAGTGATCAGTTCTCGGCGTAATGCCTGCATGGATGGCGATTGACCAATCAGTTTTGGTCCCACCTGATTCTGCATCGCCAACTCTTTACGCAATAAGTTGTTCTCTTCAACCAGTGCGAGTTTATCTGCGGCTTTTTTTACCGCGGTGAGTAGGCCATCGACCACAAATGGCTTTTCCAGAAAATCGTAAGCGCCGGCTTTCATTGCCGACACCGCGGTTTGCACGTCACCATGCCCAGTAAGGACGATGATCTGAAAATGAGGATTTTGGCTCAGCAACTTTTGTGTCAATTGAATGCCATCCATCACTGGCATGTGAATATCGGTGATGACAATTCCAGCTTGCGCGGTATCTATTTTCTTTAATGCCTCAATAGCATTAGGAAAGCAGACGATATCGATGCCTTCAATGAGCATGGCTTGTTCTACGGAGTCTCGGATTGCGGGTTCATCGTCGACAAAATAGAGTTTAGGCATAGAGTGCAAAAGTCGAGTCCTTAACAGTATGTGATTTGCTGTATGTCAGATGAGCAGTATGTAACATTCGTTTTCTAATCAACAATAACAACCGCACGTCAGCCCTTATCGTTATATAACGGGATGTTTAGCGAGAATACCATGCCTGAAGGCTCTAATCGGTTCGCGCTGATCGTGCCGTGATACGCCTCAATAATCCGTTTCGATATTGAGAGCCCTAGCCCTAAGCCTTCCGGTTTAGTGGTAAAGAACGGGTCGAACAACTTTTCTAATTTGTCGTCCTGCATGCCAATTCCGTTATCCCAAATGATCACCTGACAAGAGTCATGATGCAGTTGCCATTCGATGCCTATCTGAGGGCTAGCCTGTTGGTCTACGTTTTCCAGGTTTTGTTGCTCCTGCAAGACTTTCTGTTCAAGAACTTGTTGTTGAAGCGCTTGAGTCGCGTTGTGAATCAGGTTAACCAGCACTTGTTCGAGCTCGGTTGGGTGAATCGCAATGTTAATGTCGTCTGGCACTGTGCTTAACCTTAGCGTGATGCCTTGTTTGATCATTAGCGCACTAAGAATACTGGTCGCGTTGTTGATCGATTGATGCAGGTTTGCGACGTGATGTTCTTGCTTGGTGACCTTACGAGTGAAGACTTTAAGACGCGCGATGATGTCGGTAATTGAGGTATTCAAAGCAATCATTTTATCGAGATTGCTTTTGACCAAGTCAGTCCGTTCCATTTCAAGCAGCTTTAAGCTGTTCTCACTGTATGTTCGCAGCGCTGCAAGTGGTTGGTTGATTTCGTGGTTAATGCTGGCTGACAGCTCACCGAGTACCGCTAATTTTGCGGTTTGTGTCAGCTCTTGTTCTGTCTGTTTCAACTTCGACTGCGACTCTTGGTATTGAAAAAGGGTTTGTTGCAGCTGTTGATTGGATTGCTTCAAGTAGTGAGTGCGTTTATCAACGGTTTGCTCAAGGTTTTGGTTGAGTCGGGTCAACGCCACTTTCGCGAGATAAGTCTGGCGCCACGACCAAGCGATGAGCACCACCAAGCTGTAAATCACCACGAAGATGACATCGATCTGCAAAACTTTAATAAGCTCCGCTCTGGTCTCTTTTAGGGCGACGACTTGGTACTGGTTGTTGCTGACCGTTGCAGGGTAAAGATTAAAAGCACTAAGCTTGAATAGCTGGTTAGCGGTGAGCTCTTTTCGGATTTCATTGGATTGAAGGTTCTTAGATTGATTGACGTTGCTAGCTTCTGACTGAGAGCTTGAAGAACGGAAGGCTTCGATGATCGAAATTTCGCTTTGACCGTATTGGCGTTGAAGTGCGATATCCGTTTGTTGTTGCTGGGTTAATGGCAACAATGAATGGTAAAGCCATGGAGCTTGGCTCGATAGAAAGACTACTTGGTTAGAGTCGAGTACCACGATTTCATAGTCGTCGCTGGTTAGGATGTTTTCGAGGTTCTCTAAACTCACCTTTACGGTGATAACACCAACAATGTCATTCTCAACATACAGTGGTGAAGATAAAAAATAACCGCGTACATTCGAGCGAGCGCCTAGCGCGACATATTGTGTATTGTTGCCTTGAATGGCTGAAGCAAAGTAGGGACGAAACGAGAAGTTCTCACCCACAAAAGTACGAGGCTTTTGGTAATTACTGGAAGCGACTACAGTGCCGCTCGGGTCATGAATATAGATGGTGTCAGCTTGGCTTTGGTTTGACCATTCAAACAGTAATTGATTGAGTTGAGTGGCGGAAATTTTGTCTGTTTGTGGTGATGAGTCAAAATAAGAGAGCAGACGCGGGTCATGGCTGAGTAAATCCGGGATCTGTTTGAACTTATCCAGTTCAGAATCGATTTGTAGATTGGCTTTATTAGCCGCTTCATTGAGTTGCTGAGTAACGATTTTTTCTTGGAATTGTACTGCCATAAAGTGGGTTGCAGTCAGCCCTGAAGCTCCCAGTAACAATGAGAATAAAACAAAGGGCGTCATTAGGTTAGGCAGTATCTTGGTCACTTGGATCTCAGCGTGTAATCGGTTTGTATAAAGATTATCAATATGATTGATTGAGTACCGAGATCTTGTTAACACCGAACACCTTCTGTGAGACAAAACCATGGCTTAGACTTGTGTTTCAAAGGATTACAGCGCAAAATCACAAAAAATTGAAAGGAGCAACCAAATGGAACTGACAGATATTCGTCGTGAATACGCTAAGGGTGGATTGAGACGTAAAGACTTGGCCGCAGACCCTATTGAGCAATTCAATCTATGGTTAGAGCAAGCCATCGAAGCTAAGATGACTGACCCTACTGCCATGACAGTTGCCACGGTTGATGAAAATGGTCAGCCATTCCAACGAATTGTTTTGCTAAAGAATGTTGATAAAGACGGTTTCGTTTTTTACACCAACTTAGGTAGCCGTAAAGCGCACCAACTTGAGCACAGCAGTAAGATAAGCCTGCATTTCCCTTGGCATCCTCTAGAACGACAAGTTCACATTACTGGCACCGCTGAAAAGCTGACAGCAATGGAAAACATGAAGTATTTCTCGTCACGTCCAAAAGAGAGCCAATTGGCAGCGATTGCAAGTAAGCAGAGTAGCCGTATCTCAGCTCGTGGCATTTTAGAAGGCAAGTATCTAGAGCTTAAACAGAAGTTTGCTAAAGGAGAGATTCCGGTGCCTTCTTTCTGGGGTGGCTTCCGAGTTCGCGTGGATAGCATTGAGTTTTGGCAGGGTGGTGAACACCGCTTGCATGACCGTTTCTTGTTCTCACGCCAAGACAACAGCTGGGATATTGATCGCCTAGCGCCTTAGGCTTACGGATCTTAAGTGGTCTACACCGAATAGAACATACAAAAATACCGCTGACTTAGTGATTAGAAACATCAAGCAGCGGTATTTTTTTATCTGTGCATTCCCAGATTCATCGACGAGTTGGTCATTCAACTCATTTATCACTGTGCAGCACAACGGAGATCTGTTTATTGAGCAGAGTTTCTGGGATCACGGAGCCTAAGCCCGAGTCCAGTGCATACTCAATTAATTGGCTTTTGCTGCGCGCATCGAACTTCTGTTTCAATCTCGCGACATGACCTTCGACCGTTTTGATTGAAATGTCTAACGTAGACGCAATGTATTGAGGCTTCTTGCCGAAAAGCAGTAAGAACAACACCTCTGATTCTCGCGAAGTCAGCCGCTTTTGCAGCTTAGACACGCGCGGCTCTGATCCCGCAAGTGATGCTTGATTACCTTTCGCTCCTGTTGCCTGACAAACCCAGTGGCCGACTTCTAAGATCGCAGTATCAGTGAGCTCTTGCCCATAGAAGATAGTGCCTTGGACATTGTCGTTATCATCAAGCCAAGGGGTTTTGGTAAAGATATGGGCGTGCCAGCGTCCGTCTGGATAGGGGTGAATATCGAGGATTTTAAGGGTACTGCGTGTATCCATCACATGTTTGTCTTGAGCTCTGAAATCTTGCGCGCACTCAATGGTTTGACTGGGCATGTCGAAGTCGGTCAAACCAGTACAAGTCTCATCGGGTTTTAAGCCAATCAGTTTGTTGTAGGCAAGGTTTGCGTACACGAAGACCGAATCAGTATCTTTGCAGCCCCAGCAACCTGGAAGTTGTTCAAATAAAGAACGATGTATGGAGTTGAATGGATCTGGCAAGGTTTTATCTCGTAAGCAGAGGTATAGCAATAATATCAGTTTCTTATAGCGCTGCAATGGCAATTAGAGTTTGTACTCTGCTCGAAAAATAGGGGGGTGAATGACAGTTAAACAGATTGTTGACTAACTGCTTCAATCACGGAGAATAGGTGGGCAGAAAGGGTGATAAACAGGCAAAAAAAAGCCAGCCTGAAGAGGGGCTGGCTAAAGACAAGATATGCCTTGTCGACATGTAGAAGATTTTCAGCTTAATTTACGAGGGTCAGGTAAATTAAACTGAGGCATCAATTTGATACCCAGAGTGACTTACTACTCTATCGACGAATCTACTCCTAGGAATGCTTATGCATAAGGGGGGAATTCCCCTATAAATGCTGCTCAATGTGATAATTGAGAACTTAGAGTAAATATTTGAGATGCTGAGTCAGTGATTGAAAGCCTACAGCTCTCGCACGACTCTGAATCCTAGATAGTTCGCTGCCGTTGAAGGCGGTACGTACAGTTCGTTAAACACTTTTGCCTCTTCTGGAGAGAAGCTCCACGCGCCACCTTTCGCTAAACCTTTCTGAATGGTTGTCCATTCCCATACGTTACCCACCATGTCGTAGAAGCCTGTTGGTGTTGGCAGGAATGATTTAACTGGAGATGTGCTAACGTTTGACCAAGGCGTACCCGCCCAGCCAGTGTTGGCCTTACCTGAGCGGAACTCGTTACCCCACCAGAAGTTGGTGTCTTGACCTGCTCTTGCTGCAGCTTCCCACTCTTGTGGTGTAGGTAAACGGTAAGTGAAACCGGTGTTTTGAGATAACCAACGAGTATACGCTTTTGCATCATTTTGGCTGACACATACAACGGGTGAGTTATCTGCTTGTTTAAAACCAGGGCTCTGCCAATCATGGTCTGAAACGGTTGTGATCTCTGCATTGACGAACGTATCGCAGGTGTTCATTAGCTCTGCGTCTGTTTGGTAGCCAGTGCTGTCAACAAATGTTCTAAAGTCTTGAACGCGGGTAGGTGTTGCGGCTAATGCAAACGGCTGTTTGATCGTCACTTGTTGTGCGTTGTTTTCACCGAGTAGGTAGCGACCTGAGCCGACAACAATCATTTCAGGGCTCTGAATGTTGTTTCCCATCGGGTCTGCAAACTTGGTACCGACATTCAATGAGTTCTGCTTGGCCTGTAATACGGCTCGTAGGTTGTGATCGCGGGCTATCTTCAGCTCTTGGTGGAAAGAAAGGTAACCCTCTTTCTCAATCGTGACCATGTGCTGGCCTGTTGGTAACATCACTTCAACGGGTGTGCTGCCATAGTTCACGCCGTTGATAGAAACCTTGTCGTTGTATTGATTTGAACGAACCACCAAGTTAACCCAAGCGACTTCTTTTTGCTGGTCGTTGGCTTGTTGCTCGCTTTGAGTGAAACAGTTTGATGACTGAATACCAAGTAGACGACAAGGTGTGTTCTTATCTGGACGAGTTTCTAGGTTCGCCGCAATCACCGCTCGGTAACGGTTATCTTCAGAGAAGCCCGAGGATTTCACTTTGTGTTGCAGAACGTGAATATTCAATGAAGCAGACGCAAGGTGCTCTTTCACTGTTTTCGATTCGGTCGCGTTGTCCACCAGGCTGTGCTGGAATTGTTTTACCGCTTTTTGAAGTGCCAAGGTCACCGTTTGGTCTGAACATTGCGCCAGTGTCATATCGCTGCTGCAACGGTTCGTAAAGCTAACGGTTTGCTCTTCCGTCTGAGTGATCTCGTTTCTGAGTCGCTCAGCTCTTGCTCTTAGCTTATTTTGGTTCAGATTAGCGATTGAAGCTTCTGCCGCCGTTTTCTCTGCTTGGATAGCCTCAAGCTCCATCATCAAGCCTTGCTGCTTCTGCTCTGAATCTGAAATCGCAAGCTTGCCTTCTTTTACTGTTTTCCAAGCGCCTTGGAAGCGGTTTTGAGCCGGCGAGATATCGAAATCGGGCTCATCAATCATGCGCGTGTAATCTTGCTCTAGGCTGGCTTTCGCTTCTGCGAGTGTTAGCTCTGCTTGAGCTGATAACTTGGCTAGACGTGCCGTTTGCTGCGCTTGATTGTCGACTTCATTTTGTTTGTCAGCTAGTTTCTTCTCAACAGCCGTTAAGTCGGCATGCTTTTCGAAAAGTGAGCTTTCAATGTCGCTGACAGAAGACGTGATCGCTGGTGGTGTCGCCTCAGCGAAAACAGCAGGAGTCATTAGGCAGGGAGCAAGTGCAAATAGTAGAGTAGGAAGACCTTGGCGCATGATGGGCTACTTCAATCGTAATTTAGGTTAATCGAATATTCTAAACGAAAACGCCATTTCGTCTGCAGCTACTGTTTATAACGATCAAACAAGGTTATAACGACCGTCAGTTTATAACGATCATACTGTTTATAACGATCATACAGATTATAACTACCAACAAAATGGCGAGTATTCATTCAGCTTTGTGAAATAGGCACGGCTATCTTAATTAGAGCGCTGAGCTATTCATACTGGACTTAGCTTTCCTTGCTAGGAAGAAGCTTAACCCAAATAGTGTCGCTACCGTTGATGGTAACTGCGCGGTTGTAAGACTCGTAACCTTGTTTTGAAATGGTTACTTGGTGACGACCACTTGGTAGCGCAACCTCAAGAGGGGTGCTGCCATACTTAATGCCGTTGATGGTCACTGAGTCATTGTACTGATCAGAACGTACCGTCACGTTAGCCCACTGTTTGTCACTCTTCTTAACGACTGCTGCGTCACTGCCCGTTAAACAGTAGCGCGTTGAAACGTTCAATAAGTTACACGCTGCAACCGCCTCAGGTTTTGCTTGAAGCTGAGCCTGCATCTGCATGAAGTAAGAGTTGTTACCAGAAAAGCCACTCTTGATCGCTTGGCTGTCTTGAACATGGATGTTCAGTTGAACACCTTGCAAGTTCTGTTTTGCTAATGAACTTTCCGTGAGCTGCTCAAGTAATTGGCTCTTGAACGTTTTCACCGCTTTTTGATTGGTCAGGTGTTTACCTTGAGCAGTACATTCACCCAATGTCATCGTTGATGAACATGTGGTGGTGTAGCTGGTTTCAAGAACGGCACTTTCGCGAAGTTCTGATGCAATACGTTTAACGCGAGCTTCAACTTTCGACTCTCTCAAGTTTGCCAGCTCATTATTCAGGCGAGCTTGCTTTTGCTTGATTTGAGAAAGGTGAATTTCGCTCTCGTTCATCGCTTGTTCGTTATCTAGCTGAGACGATTGATTCTCTTTAACCGCAGCCCAAGCGTCTTGGTAACTTTTCTGGAAAGAGACCAAATCCGTTTCTGGATCTTCAAGCAAGCGACTGTACTGTTTGTCGAGTACAGACTTGGCTCTGTTACGTTTTGCCTTAAGTTCTTCACCTTCGCGTAACAACTTGCTGTTCTTATTTTGAAGTTGTTTTAGGTTTTCAGTCGCCGATACTTTGGTTGCTGAAATACGCTCAATATCTGAGTTTTTCTCTGTTAGCTTTGCATCGATAGCTGAAACGGGATCGACTTGATTCAGTTCTTCAGCGGATACCGATGCAGATACCCAAAGTGGGGATAGCGCGAGTAAAAGCGCTGAAATTCGAAAGTTAGTCATAGGTCCCTGCAACTTGTAGATTGAAAATTGGCTCGTTAATAAAGTGTCTACTTCCTAGTTGTGAGTCACTAGTTATTAGCAATTAACACAGTACCCGCCTTTATACCGTTTTATTGCTATCCAATCTACTCAAAAGCCAAGTTTCGGTACTTCGGATACACTTTTTGCAGGTTTATCGCCAATTATTTGAGCTATATAAGAAAATTTATTCATTATGTTGGGGCGACAAAGTATTTATTGGTGGCATGGTTTGCTTGTCGGTGTGATTGCTTGTGAAGCCCCTAAACTCACCGGAACGATTGGTTTTACAATGCCCGTAGTTTATACACTCTTGATCATCTTTCCGGAGGCATGATCAAGACGATCTCGATAATGATCTTTTGTTTAAGGCGAGGAAATGACTCTCATGATCATTTACAAATTCATCTTATGCAGATTTCAGAGTATTATTCTTACTATGTCGACCTGAGTATTTTGATGTTATGCCTAAACCGTTACCCTTTCCGAACTTTGACTTGTCCCCGCTAAGCCTTACTGGCCCTCGCCCTGCGGAGATCATTACTTTGCCTTCGCATATGGATTGTCACGATCACCATTATTCGCAGGTAGTCATTGGTTTAAAAGGTCAGGCGGAATTTGAAGTGAGCGGTAAAGGTAATCTTGTCGGTCCAGGGCAAGGCTGTGTAGTCACGGCTCGCTCTGATCATGCTTTCGGTGGAGTGGTTGGTCAGTCGGATATTCTCGTACTCAACATGCCTATGCCAACCGATGATGACCCTCTGATGCTAGAGAAGATTAACCAGCTAGAATCCTCGAACGTCTACTTCCAATTAGATGCGCAAATTCAAAAGCTTATCCATATGTTGGTGCAAGAGATGCAGGCCAGTCCTGATGATCTATTGTTGAGTCGAGCTTGTAATGACACGGTGATTGCGTTGATGCAAAGACACATCTCGGCATTTGAAACCTCGATTAAAGATTCGCGTTTCGATCTTGAGTCGTTGGATCGCTACATCGAACAACACTTGGCTAATAAGATCTCAGTCGCGCAGCTTGCAGGCAGTGTGTTCTTGGGCGAAAGCCAATTCCACATGCTATTTAAAGATCAAATGGGCATTACCCCTCACCAATATGTTTTAGGAAAGCGTATCGACCGCTCTCGACGCCTTATCGAACAAGGTAATTTAAGCCTTGGACAGGTTGCAGAACTTGCTGGTTTTTCCGGTCAATCCTCCTTTACTCACACCTTTTCTCGCCTTCAAGGCATGTCACCATCTCAATACAAAAAGCAAATTTCTGTTAAATAAAAAAACAAAACGGCATATTATATTAAAGTTTCATATGTGACCTTGTGTTTGTTTTGTTAATAAAGCGAGTTTTTAGCAAAAAACTCGGAGTTTTTGACAAGTAATCCTTATATACTCTAAATACACTGCAGCCATTGTAGAGATCCCGAACTCTTTTCGGGTGTGAGATTAAGGAAAACGCATGTTTACAGCTACTGATGTGTTAAAGCCAGAATTCAACGAGCAGTCGCTTGCTGATCTTTGGACGCTTATCTCACCATTATATATGGTGGATGAAACCCAATGGCTAGAGCAACTTCTGCCGCTAGCTACCCCTTCTGAGTCTGAAAAGCAGCAAATCACAGACAAAACGACATCATTGATCGAAGCTATCCGTGCGGATAAGACTTCTATCCAGATGATCGATGCACTGTTGCTTGAATACAGTCTAGATACTCAAGAGGGCATCTTGCTGATGTGTCTGGCGGAAGCCTTGATGCGTATTCCTGATTCAGCAACCGCTGATGCACTGATTCGCGACAAACTCAGCGTTGCGGATTGGAAATCTCATCTAAAGAATTCTGACTCAGTGTTTGTTAACGCATCCACTTGGGGCCTAATGCTAACAGGCAAGGTGGTTGGACTTTCATCTAACGAGCAGAGTGCGGGTCAAGCCGTTAATCGCTTAGTGAACAAGCTTTCTGAGCCGGTGATTCGTAAAGCGATGCACCAAGCGATGAAGGTGATGGGTCACCAATTCGTTCTTGGCCGTAGCATTGCTGAAGCGCAAAAGAACGGTAAGTCTATGCGTGACAAAGGTTTTACCTACTCATACGACATGTTAGGTGAAGCAGCACTGACCACGGCAGACGCAAACAAATACTTCAAAGATTACCTAATGGCGATTGAAGCCGTAGGTCGAGACACGTATGTCTCTTCAAAATCGAGCCCTGCGCCATCGGTATCTATCAAGCTTTCTGCGCTTCACCCACGTTATGAAGTGGCGAACGAAGACCGCGTACTGACTGAACTTTGCGACACGCTAGAGCAGTTATTGCGCCGAGCAGTAGAGCTCGATGTTGCAATTACGATTGATGCGGAAGAAGCGGATCGCTTAGAGCTTTCTCTTAAATTATTCGAAAAACTGTACCGCACTGACCTTGTAAAAGGTTGGGGTAAATTTGGTTTGGTTATTCAAGCATACTCAAAGCGTGCACTTCCGGTTCTAGTATGGCTAAACCGCCTAGCGAAAGAGCAGGGTGATTTAATCCCGCTTCGCTTAGTTAAAGGTGCTTACTGGGACAGCGAAATCAAATGGTCACAGCAGGCTGGTTTCACTGATTACCCAGTTTACACTCGTAAAGAAGCGACAGACGTAGCTTACCTTGCTTGTGCGCGTTACCTATTGAGCCCAAGTGTTCGCGGCAATATCTTCCCGCAGTTTGCGAGCCACAATGCTCATACGGTTTCAGCTATTGCCGTAATGACCGAGCATAAAGACTTTGAATTCCAACGCTTACACGGCATGGGTGATTCTCTGTACAACCATGCGATGGAAGCTTACCAACAGTCGGTACGTATCTACGCACCGGTTGGCAGCCATAAAGATTTACTGCCATACCTAGTACGTCGCTTGCTAGAGAACGGCGCAAACAGCTCGTTTGTACACCGTTTAGTTGATGCTCGTTGCCCTGTGGCAGAGCTGACCCAACACCCTGTCGATATGCTTCTTGCATTCGATACGCTGCACAACACTAAGATTCCTCTGCCTCCAGCGGTATTCCCTGAGCGTAAAAACTCTTACGGTGTGAACATCGATATTGAAAGTGAAGCGCATCAGTTTGAAGAGCAAGTAAAAGGCTTCTTAAACAACCAATGGACAGCGGGCCCTGTGATCAACGGTGAATCTCTTGCCGAAAGCATGATCAAGGCTGATCAGAATGTTGAGCAAGTGACTGCACCTTATGATCGTCGTATTAATGTAGGTCAGGTGGCTTTCGCTAACCTTGATCATGTTTCCGTAGCGATCACTGGCGCAGATGCAGCATTTGCTGATTGGAACGCAACTTCAGTTGAAACCAAAGCGGCAGCGCTTGATAAGCTGGCTGACCTGATGGAAGACAACCTTGCTGAGCTGGTGGCAATTTGTCATCAAGAAGCAGGTAAGACGATTCACGACAGCGTTGATGAAGTGCGTGAAGCGGTCGACTTCTGTCGTTACTACGCAAAACAAGCGGATAACCTACAAGGTTTCGAACTAAAAGGTTTTGATGGCCAAACACGAATCGCTTCACGACAAGGTCGTGGTGTGTTCGTTTGTATTAGCCCTTGGAACTTCCCTCTAGCCATCTTCCTTGGCCAAATTACAGCAGCTTTGGTTGCGGGTAACACGGTTGTGGCTAAGCCTGCCGAGCAAACAAGCTTGATTGCAGCTCGCGCGGTTGAACTGATGAATGAAGCGGGTTTCCCTGCTGGCACCATTCAATTACTACCGGGTCGCGGTGCTGAGATCGGCAGTGCACTAACCAGCCATGATGCGATTGCGGGCGTTGCTTTTACGGGTTCAACACCAACAGCACAACGTATCAACGTGTCATTGGCAAGTCGTAACGCTAAGCCTGTTCCGTTTATTGCGGAAACCGGTGGTCAGAATGCGATGATCGTCGACAGTACCGCACTGCCTGAACAGGTAGTTCGTGATGTTATTCGTTCTGCATTCGCTTCAGCAGGTCAACGTTGTTCTGCGCTGCGTGTGCTTTACATTCAAGAAGACATCGCAGACCGCGTGGTTGCATTGATTCACGGTGCAATGGACGAATTGAGTGTGGGTATCCCACATCTTCATAAAACGGATGTTGGCCCTGTTATCGACCAAAACGCGAAACAGAAGCTAATGGCGCATTTAGAAAACATGACCAATACCCAGAAGAAGGTGGCTCAACTTTCTCTAGGTTCTGATTGTGAACATGGTGACTTTGTTCCACCAAGTGCGTTTGAAATTGATGACATCAGCTGCTTGAAAGAAGAACAGTTTGGCCCTGTGCTGCACATTGTTCGCTTCAAAGCGAGTGAGTTGGCGCAAGTGGTCGATCAAATTAACCAAACGGGCTTTGGCCTAACCATGGGTATCCACAGTCGTAACGAAACAACTTACCGTTGGATCGAGAAACACATTCGTGTGGGTAACTGCTACATCAACCGCGACCAAGTGGGCGCCGTTGTTGGGGTTCAACCATTTGGTGGTCAAGGCTTGTCAGGTACTGGCCCTAAAGCGGGTGGTCCTCACTACCTATACCGTTTTACAGATGTTCATTTCTCTCAATCACAAGACAAGGCATAAGGAGCAGTATCATGGTTCATCAAGTGACAGGTTTTTCTGATGCTTTGCTAGCGTGGGAACAATGGAATCTTACCGACTTTGATTACAAGAGTGCTCAGGTACTTGCGCTGAAATCAGAGATCGAAAGTCAATCTGTGCCTTTGGCTGCAGTGGCAACTTATCATTTAGAGCAAGCGTCTGCGCTGCTTTCTGAGCATCATCTAATGGCGGGTCCTACGGGCGAAACCAATGAGCTGTATGCCGCTGGCCGCGGTGTAGCTTTGGTGATTGTTGATGATTGCGAAGAGAAAGTGCCGGCACTGCAAACCGCAACAGCGATGATTACTGCAGCACTATTGGCAGGTAACAGCGTTCAATTGTGCAGTGATGACGTGCAGTTCAACACCTTAATTGCAGATGCCGCGAAACAAGCGAATCTACCAACCAACTTGGTGCAGGTTGCCTCGTACGACGCTGCTCAACAGTTGTTGTCTTGCGATGTGCGAAGCGCGGGTTACGTAGGTAATTCACAAACGGCACAAGCTATCAATTTACAGCTTGCTAAGCGTGACGGTGCAATCGTCGGTTTAGTAGCTGAAACGGATCTGGCGACAATGAATGTTGCCAATGATCCACACCTATCGCTGCGCTTCATTACCGAGCGTACGCGAACTATAAATATAACAGCCGTGGGCGGTAACGCGACCTTGCTCGAACTTGGAAGCGAAGCTCACTAACCTTCAGTAAAATTGGCTCTAAAGACTTTTGGTTTTCTCCATTTTTGGGTTTTCTCCATTTTTGGGTTTTCCCATTTTTGGTTTACTCCCTGAGTGCTTTGGAGCCTCAATACCTAACTCAATGCACTTGCTTGCCTTTACGGTGAGTACCTTGCATTGAATTAGGCATGGAAGGCTTTCTACAAATGAGGACTATCAAATGATAGAAAACAGTTTTGCAATAACGACGACGTTCATTGCGTATCTAATTATGATGCTAGCGATCGGTGTTATTGCTTACAAACGTACATCTAACTCAACTGACTACTTCCTAGGTGGTCGTTCGTTAGGTCCATGGCCTGCTGCACTATCTGCTGGTGCATCAGACATGAGTGGTTGGTTGCTACTTGGCCTGCCTGGTTACGCTTATGCTGCTGGCTTTGAAGCATTTTGGCTTGCTGGTGGCCTACTTGTTGGTACTTGGGCAAACTGGTTAATCAGTGCAAAACGTCTACGTACTTACAGCATTACGACTGAATCACTGACGCTGCCTGAGTTCCTATCTCGTCGCTTCAACGATAATTCTAAGCTGATCCAAACAATTTCTGCTTTCTTTATCCTTTTATTCTTCCTTTTCTACACAAGTTCAGGCTTGGTAGCAGGTGGTAAATTGTTTGAAACGGTATTCGGCCTAGATTACACAACTGCGGTAATCATCGGCACGGTATGTGTGGTTTCGTACACCCTGTTTGGTGGCTTCCTAGCGGTATCTTGGACTGACTTAGTTCAAGGCCTGCTAATGTCTGCTGCGCTATTGATTGTACCAATCGCGGCAATGAACGGTGGCCTTGGTCAGCTATCTAGCGACTTGCACAACATCAACCCAGAGCTTCTAACGCTATGGAATGATGCGAAAGGTGAACCACTGTCTGCTATTGCGATCATCTCGCTAGCGGCATGGGGCTTGGGTTACTTCGGTCAACCACACATCTTGGCTCGTTTTAAAGCAACTCGTTCAAACAAAGATCTTGTGACAGCACGCCGCATTGCGGTTATCTGGACTGCATTGTCTATGGTTGGTGCAATGCTAGTCGGTCTTGTTGGTCTAATCTACGTGACTAACTCTGGCGCGCCTAAATTAGACGATGGCGAGAAGATCTTCATGCTTCTTGTTAACGCAATGTTCCACCCAGTAATCGCCGGTATCCTACTTGCTGCAATCCTAGCGGCAATCATGAGTACTGCTGATTCACAGCTTCTTGTTTCTTCATCTGCAATGGCAGAAGACTTGTACAAGCAAATTCTGAAGAAAGATGCAACGTCAGAAGAGATTGTTCGTGTTGGCCGTTTCGCGGTTATCCTAATTTCTCTGATTGCTCTTGTGCTAGCGATGACGCCGGACAGTTCAGTTCTTGGCCTTGTATCTTACGCATGGGCTGGTTTCGGTGCTGCGTTTGGTCCAGCTATCGTATTGAGCCTTTACTGGCCTCGTATGAACCGTAACGGCGCTCTAGCGGGTATCGTGGTTGGTGGTGTTACGATTGTTCTTTGGAAGCAGTTCACGGGCGGTTGGTTCGATGTGTACGAAATCGTACCGGGAATCATCCTATCGACTCTTTCTATCGTTATCGTGAGCCTAATTACTGGCGAGCCTGAAGACGAAGTTAAGAAGCAACACGCTGAGTTCGAGAAGAACCTAGTTGAGCTAGACTAATTTACATTGTAAAACAGGTGTGAATTAGCAAAGAACATTAGCTAAAAAGCAATTGTAAAAAGAAATTGAAAAATAAAAGCAATAGAGTCACTTCGGTGGCTCTATTTTTTTGACTATACCCCAATGCTTTGACCTTTCGACCTTTTTGCATCTGGCAAGTTGAGTGTATTGAGCATGTTTACCTTGTTGGTGACGCTGGCTAAGTCATACTTCTAGGCTCGGAACATTTCAGTTCCCACTGGGATACATTACTCTTGCTAAGAGCTGTTGAGTAAATGAATAGGAAGGTAGTAGTGCCTCAAGTAATCCCGAATATTGGCTTTAACCATGAAAAAACGGCGCAGGCTGAGCTGGAGTTGGTGCCCTTGTCTCGGCTCTATTCAGAAAGCAATATTAGTCACGACCCTCAACTGCCACATCGTGTCAGCTTCTTCCTGATTCTGTTTATCGAGCAAGGCTCAGGCACACACATGGTCGACTTTGAGGACTACCCTTTTAGCCAAGGGAGCGTGTTGTTCATTCAAAGAGAGCAGGTGCACGCCTTTGATTTTAGTAATAAGCCACAAGGCACTGCGGTTTTGTTTACTCAAGCGTTCTTAGACAGCGTTCACGCTAACATGAAGTTGCCGAACTACACGCCTACTCATTTGAACAAGGCACATTCGGCACTGTTATCACTAGACGAATCCCACCAAGAGCGGACGCAAAGTCTCATTCAACAAATTACGATGGAACTGAATCAATCCGAATCTGATCCCTTGATCGTGATGTATCTGTTCTCGGCATTGGCGCTGATTCTTCATCGTCTTCGACCTGAAGTGAAGCAGGATGCCTTGAGCTTGCAGCAGAATATCAAGTTTGCTCGTTACTTCGAGCTTCTTCAAAACAACTACCTGCGCGTGCGTGATGCAAACTGGTACGCCAATCAAATTAACACCACCTACAAGACGTTGAACCAAGCGTGCAAAGTCGCAACGGGGTTAACTGCCAAGCAGATCATCGATTCTTTTACCGTTTTAGAAATGAAGCGTCAGCTGGTGGTGACCAATATTACGTCTCAAAAAATGGCGTCGGATTTTGGTTTTGAAGACGCCAGTAATTTCGTTAAGTACTTTAAAAATCATACTCAAATGACGCCGAGCGAGTTTCAAAAGAAGTATTCCAAGCCGTCACTCTCAGAATAGCGACTAAGTGAGCATTGATAACGTAAGGTTCGATATCTACCATTTTTCTGCCTAAATCCACTCTGCCGTGAGCCTCTCTCGTTGATTAATATAGTTTCCAAGCCAACGAGAGGACTTTAAAAATGAAAACAATAACTAAATCTACATTACTAGCGGCAAGCGTATTTAGCGCTTCTACTTTCGCAACCACCGCGACTGCCCAAGAGCTGTCAATTCAAGAAAAAGCGGTAGCGGTTATTTCGAGCATTGAAACGGGCGACGCAAAAGCGGTGAGCTACATTAACCCTGAAAAGTACATTCAACATAACCTAGCCGTTGGCGATGGCTTAGCGGGCTTTGGTGAAGTGCTACAAATGCTGCCTGAAGGCTCTGCGAAAGCACAAGTGACGCGCTCATTTCAAGATGGCGACTATGTTGTTGCTCATACCGAATATAACTTCTTTGGCCCGAAAGTCGGCTTTGATGTGTTCCGCTTTGAAGATGGACAGATAGTTGAGCATTGGGACAACCTGCAAGAAATTGCCAAGCCAAACGCAAGTGGACGAACTCAATTAGATGGCACGACTAAAGTCGTAGATCTCGATCAAACGGACAAAAATAAGCAGTTGGTCAGTGGTTTCGTTAAAGACATTCTGATCGGCGGTGATATGGCAAAGATTAATAACTATATCGATAATGAAGACAGTGCTTACTTACAGCACAACCCAGGAGTAGCCGATGGTCTAAGCGGTTTGGGTGAAGCTTTGGGTGCGCTAGCAGAAGCGGGTATGCCAATGGTTTATACCGCCAACCATAAGATTTTAGGCCAAGGTAACTTTGTGTTGTCGATCAGCGAAGGCCAGTTCATGAATAATCACGTTGCTTTTTATGATCTATTCCGTGTTGATAACGGAAAAATCGTAGAGCACTGGGATACCATTGAAACCATTCCTGCTCGTTCAGAGTGGAAAAATGACAATGGTAAATTTGGCTTTTAAATTGTGAGCTAAATTTAACCAAACATGGTTTGCTTAAGCGGTACTTTCGCAGAGAAAGTGCCGTTTTTTTATCGACCAATTTGATGACTAAGACGGGGGAAGTACTGTCGCTATGGGGTTTTACAATGTAAATCGAAACCGCATGAACGAGGGAGGGTAAATGGAAGAAGAAAGATCTTGATGGCGTTTGATGTCAAAAAACGAAAGAGAAAAATGGCTATTTTTTGAACTTGGCGCTCACTTTTGTGATTAGCTCGGTGAATAGTGCAACCAAATTCGACATGATGTGTCAATTGTCAGTAACCACTAAAGACCTATAGGACAAAGGTATGCCTGATCTCTATTGCAAAGGATGTAAAAAAACAACACTACATAAGTCTATAATGAAACGTTGTGAATCTGAGCCCGAGACAACCTCTGGCCGTATGATGCAATGGACGTCAAAGCTATTTAGTGGAAACCTGTATTACGATATGGAAACTCAGCACTTCTGTCGAACGTGTAATTGTCGTTGTGAAACAGGAAGTACAGTTCCCCAAGTTGGAATGGCTTAACTTATAGTAAGTGCTTACCTACCTAGATAAAAAAAACCTCCTTTATGGAGGTTTTTTCGTTTCTATGCGGCTTTGAGTGCAAGTTTTGTGTCAATGGCGTTGCCATCAATCTTCACTTCCCATCCATAGTTCGAGTATTCACTTGCGAGTGCTTCAGCAACATCTTTTGATACCGTTACGTGTGTCCATGAGCCAATACCGTATGGTTTGTACGCGAGTTCTTGTGTCTTCATAATAGAGTTATCCTTTCTCTTTGATAATCCCATTATTCACTTTGGCCTATATCCTTTCTTTCGTTTCTGGCTCAACTTATTTGTTATCTGGGTCATTTCTATAATAATTTGTTAATAGTCAAAGATTGATTTATAAGGGGTCTTATCGTTCCATATTGATTTATATTTGATGTGAATACTAAAGGCATATTTAGTTTTTTAAATGTGTGAGCGAGGTTTTCTTCGATTGTTCGTGGTATGGAATATACTGAGCGGAATTTAGAATGTTTAAGGAATGTTATGTCTCAGCATCAACTCGATCGTATCGATAAAGAGATACTAAGAATTCTGCATATGAAAGGACGTTTGCCCGTTGTTGAGTTGGCAAAGCAGGTCAACCTAACGACGTCCCCTTGTTCTGATAGGTTGAAGCGATTGGAGAAAGAAGGCTACATAACGGGCTATCATGCCGAGCTCTGTTCAGAAAAGCTGGGACTCGATGTCCAGGTCTTTATCCATATTCGTCTAGACCAGACCAGCTTTTCGATTTTCGATAAATTCGCCCAAGCGGTTGAAATGATGCCTGAGGTGGAAGAGTGTTATTCGCTGTCGGGTGATTTTGACACCATGATCAAGGTTCGAGTGAAAGACATGAAGGCATACCAAGCGTTTATGGCAACCAAGCTGGGCACACTGCCGGGCGTGATTCAGACTCGCAGCGAAGTGGTGATTGAAGAGCACAAGAAAGGCTTTGGTGTTAACCCTGAGTTGTTGGCCACCCTAAAATAGTGGCCTGCTTTCGCCTTACCAAGGTGATTTAGATATAAAAAATGGAAGCTCGTGAGCTTCCATTTTTTATTGAGTGCCCGAGAAAAGGTCAATCAGATTAAGTTAGAGCAGTTAGAGTGAGAACAGATAAACCGCTTACAGCGTAATTGCCGCAGAGATTAAGCCAATCACACCGCCAAACACACCGCCCCAAACCACTAGCCAACCAAGGTGCTTCTTGATCATGGCTTGAACCATCTCTTTAACCAGCTTTGGTGTCAGTTCATTCAAGCGCTGATCGATGATCGCTTCAATATTCTCTTTGATTTCATCCATCATTGCAGGCGATTCAAGTTCATCCTTGATGGCATTTTTTACAGAATCACTCTTGCTGATTTCAATCACAGACTCTTGCATCTTCTCCACGAATGGCGCTTTCATTGGCTCTAGTGCTTCAGTGCCGCCAACCATCGCTAACATGCCACCAAATTGTGAGTTCTCGATAACATGCACTAGTGAATCGAATGCAGGGTTGAAGTCGATCTTCTTAATCACGGGTTCTAGGTTGAGCGACTTACCGCTCATCTCGCTGCTTAGGAAGCGGTCGATATTACCTTCGGTAAAGAATTGTTCCATCATCAGTTGTTTAATAGCCGCCTTGAACTCTTCAAAACGAGCTGGAATAACGCCAGAACCGTATAAGCCGGGTACTTTTTCGAACAACATGTGAATCGCAAGCCAGTTGGTGATGGCACCAGAAAAGGCGAATAGGCCTGCATAAAGTAAGTATTGGTTTGCTGTCGCATAGCCGCCAGCAAGCAGTGCTAACGCGATTACGTTAGTTAAGACACTTTTGTTCATGGTTGATCTCTAGAAAGAATACTGCGCGCATTTTAAGAAAAAAACGCCAAGAAAAAAACAAAAGGATCGATGAAGTTTATGGGGCAGACGAAAATAGATGAGAAAGGGGCGAAGAATAACAGATATAAAAAAGGCTAGCCTCCCCCCGAAGTCTAGCCTTATTCCAGAACGCGCAAGCGAGGCGTCTTTGGTGTTAATGTCATTATATAATTACGACATAACATTCTGCCACGTGTAATTTACCATTAATTAACAAATTGGTGTGAATTACGCCGCACTTTTAAAGTAGCACATAAATTAAGCACTCGACGCTTGGTCAAGATTATCGGCAATGAAGCCTCCGGTCTGGTGATTCCACAATTGAGCATAGATGCCATTTTGTGTAATCAGCTCTTGGTGAGTGCCTTCTTCGACGATATTGCCTTGGTCGAGTACGATTAAGCGATCCATTGCTGCAATCGTTGATAAACGGTGTGCAATTGCAATCACGGTCTTGCCTTCCATGAGCTCAATCAAGCTCTCTTGAATTGCGGCTTCTACTTCAGAATCAAGTGCTGATGTTGCTTCATCCAGAACCAACAGCGGTGCATTCTTCAGAAGTACGCGTGAGATAGCAACACGTTGACGCTGACCACCCGAAAGCTTAACGCCTCTCTCACCAACTTGAGCATCGTAACCAATGTTACCAAACGGGTCGGTGAGCGTTTCAATGAACTCGTGCGCGTGCGCTTGTTGGGTTGCGGCATACACTTCTTCATCTGTCGCGTCAGGTCGACCGTAAAGGATGTTCTCTTTGATTGAACGATGAAGCAGTGAGGTGTCTTGAGTCACCATGCCGATGTTGCTGCGCAGTGAGTCTTGCGTGACATCTGAGATCACTTGGTCATCAATCAGGATGCGGCCGCTTTCTACATCGTGGAAACGCAGTAGCAAGTTAACTAAGGTTGATTTACCTGCACCTGAACGGCCAACCAAGCCGACTTTTTCACCCGGTTTGATGTTGAGGTTTAGGTTGTTAATCACACCCTTATTCTCGCCGTAGTTAAAGCTCACGTTATCGAAGTTGATGCCACCTTGTGGCACATCCAAAGGCTTAGCGTCTTTTTTGTCTTCAATAGCGATGGGCTTAGACAGCGTTTTAATGCCATCAATCACGGTGCCTAGGTTTTCAAACAAGCCACCAATTTCCCACATGATCCATTTCGACATACCGTTGATACGCAAAGCCAAGCTGACCGCTATTGCAATTGCACCAACAGTGATTGCGTTGTCTAGCCATAAGTAGATAGAGATACCGGCAATACTGAACACCAACAAGTAGTTAGCGAACTCAACGCAGATGTTGAAGCCGGTCACTAAGCGCATTTGGCGATGGACGGTATCTAAGAAGCCTTCCATGCCTTCTTCGGCGTATTCTGTTTCTCTTTTGCTGTGTGAGAACAGTTTGACCGTTGCGATGTTGGTGTAGCTATCCACAATACGACCCGTCATCAACGAGCGAGCATCGGCTTGCTCAGAAGACACATCTTTGAGTTTCGGTACGAAGTGCAGCTGAATGCTGACGTAAATGAACAACCAAACCAGCATCGGAGCCATCAAGCGCCAATCTGATTCTGCGAGTATGAATAACATCGCCGTAAAGTAGACCGTCACATAGACGAACACATCGACCATTTTGGTCACGGTTTCACGTACTGCGAGTGAGGTTTGCATCACCTTGGTGGCGACACGTCCGGCAAAGTCATCTTGATAGAACGACAAGCTTTGCTTCAAAAGGTAGCGGTGGGCTAACCAACGAATCGACATTGGGTAGTTGCCTAGCAAAGTTTGGTGAAGCAATAGCGAGTAGACGCTGATCAAGATTGGCATCACGACCAACAGTAGAACGCCGAGCCCCATCAGTGTTGATTGGTTGTCTGCTAAGAAGGTGTCTGGGTTGCTTGTTGATAGCCAGTCAACCAGTTGTCCCATGTAGCCGAACAGCGCGACTTCGATGATCGCGATGGTCATGCTCATCAACCCGAGCAAGATCAACGGCTTTTCGAAACCTCGAGTGTAATGGCGGCAGAATGCCAGTATTCCAGTAGGAGGTTGTATCGGCTCTCCCTTTGGAAAGGCTTCAGTAAAGCCTTCAAATTTCTTGTACATAGATTTCCCTTTATAAACTAGTGCATCTATAAGCGACTGCATCGTTGGTGCAGCTTTGTTTTTATAGTCTTGATTTGAAATTTTACCGTCTTAGTTTGAAATTATATAAGCGCCCATGGGTTCTTATAAGCATTGAGTCATTCGATGGGTGTTGTTCTAGCTCTTATCTAAGTACTTGGTTTAAGCGCTTAGCTTTAATTACTTAGCTTTAATCACTTGGTTTTAACGTTAAATGCTTAGTTTCAACGTTAATGCTTAGTTTTAAAGTTAATTACTTAGTTTAAGTGACGAAGGAAAGATCCAAAGAGTGTCTTTCATGACGCTTATTTTAGATTGAATTAGACAGGAAAAGTTAAGCTTATTTCAAACGTAATTGATGGTTATGCAACGGTGATAATCCTAACGTTAAATGGATTGAATTGTAACCAAAACTCGTGGTGAGCGAGAAAATGAAATCGGAATATTTATCCATAAAGCGACTTAACGAATATGCATACAGTTGGTTCTTTCTGATGTGCTGTTATCTCGCAGTAAAAATTACCGATTAATCTAAGATCTGCAGTGATTGTTTGGGATAAATATTCAAATCATTATTATTTTCAGTGAATCTTGTCGTAACAAGTTGTTTACAATTCTGAGGTAAATAAAAGATAGGGACGGTTGAGATGTTAAACCTACACAAAAAATCACTTCATATTACTAATGTTCAAAACGCCAATTGCGTTGTTATGGTTCCGCCAAAAGAGTTTCGATTTAACGAAGAAACAGCACGTGATAACGAGTTTCAGCACAGAGTCAATCTGACCGAAGCTGAGGTGAAGCTGGAAACGATGGCCGAATTTAAGGCTATGGTGGCTTCGTTGCGTAAAGAAGGTGTGCAAGTTGTAGAGTTTGATTACCCAGAATTGGGTGTCGAAACCCCTGACGCAGTGTTCCCAAACAACTGGTTCAGTACTTGTAGTGATGGAAGTTTATTCACTTTCCCTATGGCCTGTGAAAACCGTCAGCATGAAGTTAAGCCTACTGCTCTTATTGAAGTGTTGGAAGCGTCTGGTCGCATTGTTAACCACAGTGAGTCTATGGAGTCGTACGTTGCTCAAGGTTCTTATCTAGAGAGCACCGGTGTGATGGTTATCGATCACATCAATAAGACGATTTATGCGGCGCTTTCTCAACGTTGCGACCGTGAAGTATTAGAAGATTATGCGAAGCGTATTGGTTATTCTCGCGTGGTTTCGTTCCAAACGGCATTACCGTCTGGTCAGCCGATTTACCACACCAATGTGATGATGGCGATTGGCGATAACTTCTGCGTGATCTGTGATGAAGTGATTCCTGAGTTTGAACGCCGCTTTGTGGTGAAATCTCTTGCGAAAGACAAGCAAGTTATCTCAATCTCAATCGATCAGATGAACCGATTCTGCGGCAATATTCTGCAATTGGAAACCGTGAATGGCGATAAGGTAATCGCGATGTCTCAGTCGGCTTACGATGCATTTTCTCCAGCTCAATTAGCTCAGCTTTCGACACACGGAAAGTTGCTGCCATTTAACGTGAAAACGATTGAAGACATTGGTGGTGGTTCGGTGCGATGCATGTTGGGTGAGGTGTTTCTACCAACGCGAGTGAATCGTCTGTAACAAGTATAGAAAGTATAACAAGCACTCACTTTAGCAATGAATCTTTGAATACCACTCTTATCGCAGAGTGGTATTTTTGTTTTTATCTATCTTTGTATCCGTCTACCAGAAGTAAGAAAACAGTAATAAGAGAACCAGAGCTAGATACACGAGCTAACGCGCACAAAAGTTAACGGAAAACAGCTAACGCAAAAGCTATGAAGCGTCTTTAAAAGCTCTGTGTTCGATGAATTGAGCCGACAGTGCCACGACTTCCTTGGAGTAGACAAGCGCCGTGTGGTTGAGTTTGAGAGCGTAAGTATCCGTTGCCCCTCTCAGGTTTGCGTCTTCGAGTGTTACCGTGCCATCCCCCGGATTTTTTCCCAGTACAATACGTCCAACTCCGGCGTCGTAAGTGCCTGTAATCACGCCAATCGGCACATCAATATCGTAGTCACCCAAGCCATCACTTAAGATCATTTTGCTCGAACCAAATATAAATCCAAGACCATGATTCGAAAGCGTTTTGGCGATGGTTGCCCCATTGTGCGGAGTGCCTGCGGTAATAATGCAGGTGTCTGCAAAGTCGGGTTGGTAGAACTTAAAGTAGTGGCGAATCAGCAAGCCACCCAGTGAGTGACCAAAGAAGTAGACTTCATCGTATTCATTAAAGCGAGCATTCACGAAGCGATTGAGGCGTTTGGCGGCCGAAGGGAAACGCAGCGAGTTGTAGGCAAATTTGTGCGTTGTAAAGCCGCGTTTTTTGAAGTTTCTATCCAGATATTGCATGATCAACGCAGGCATATATAGACCATGAATTAAAACTATATGTTTGTTTTTATTATTCATTTTTGTCCCCCGTCTGATGATGTCCCCAGTATATTTAGTCGCAAATCTAAACTCAATAAAACTTGCTACTAATGGGACACAAAAGACAGAGAGTGCTTGATGGGTAAAGGGTGGGTTAGTCCGATCTCACTCCACCATAAACATCAATAGTTAAACCGCCTTGTTTAGCGTAAGTATTGGGTGTTAGACCGATGGTTTTCTTTAGGTAACGAATCAGGTGCGGTTGGTCGCTAAACCCAAATTGAAAGGCGACGTCCATCCAGTCGATGTCATCCAAATTTCGCTTATACAAGTATTCCAGCATTGCTTCGAGCTTGTTCATCGATTGGCACTGTTTTAATGTCAGCCCTGTTACCTTGTTGAAGCTTCTTTCCAATGTTCTTTGCGAGCAAAACAGCTTGTCGCCAAGCTCTGCAATCGGTGTCGAACCAAGCACACCCAACACCTTACGTGTCAGTTCGCTGTGCCTATCCGTTTTAGCTGTCGATAGCCAAGGAAGTAGCAAATCATCTAACTGCTGACAGCAGGCCTCAACATGGGTTTGAGCGAGCTTGATCAGTAGCGTTGCATCGGCGTTTGGATTGTTTAGCAAACCTGCGAGATTGACTGGACTAACCCTGTCCAAGCTAGGGTGAGGACTATCTGGGATAACCAATGAATACAAGGCTCCGACATGGAATTTAATGCCCAAGTGAACAAAGGGCTTCGAGTGATCCAATTCGATGGCTTTATGGTGTGGCAGCAGTAGATGGCAACCAACGTCTTGATCGATTTTTTGCTCAATAGTGTAGTGATACGCTTGCTCGCTTGGCGATAAGATCAGGTGTGCTGATGGATCGGGATTGAGTATCGGAAATTGATGAGTTTGAGCGTCGGGCGTCTTTTCAATCAGCCAGTAGCAATCAATGAACTGAGCAACTACAGGGGATTTTGGAGACTGTAACCAATTGATCATTAGACCTTCTATTTCAGATGACTGTCACCTCCAACTATATGTGGATATCGTTGGAGGTGACAGTTTTTATCAGTATCTATTGTTAGAACTTAGTCTTGATGTTTGTTAATCCGAATCAAGGCTAATCAGTTTCCTTTAATTCGCTAAAATTAAACTGCAAGATACGATGCTTTGATGATAACCCAGCGCGTGTGATGGCCTTTTGTGCGCCAATATTACTGCTTTCCGTAGAGCACATAGCTTCTAACCCTTGGCTATTAGCGTGCTGCTTTAGAAAGTTAAGAACACGCGTTGCTAAGCCTTTACCGCGTTCTTGTTGTGCGACAATCATACCTAGGTCGGCAAACTGTGTTTGATGCTCATCGAACTTACGACACTCTCCGGTTGCTAGAACATGGTTATTTTCTATGTAGCCCCATAGCTCTTGGCGAGCAATTAAGTTGCTGTAGTAACCGGTGATCCACTCTTTTGGCGCGCCAATCGCTGATGAAGCAAACTCAACGAACTGCTCCAGTTGTTCTTCTGTCGCGAGGCTCATCTCTATCTCTTCAATGCGGTCTGAATCACAATCAGATCTGGCTTGAGAGTTTTGGCGGTACATCATCGCATTCACTTTAAATGACTCTGTGTTGTCGACACACAGTGATAAATATTGTGGCTCAGCCGTACTCACGAATGCGCCTTTCACATTACCAATCACAGAGCTGTTGTTCTCTACGATTAAGGGGAACAAGTCTTCAATATGAGTACTGGCTGTTGGTGCTAGGTAGAACTGAAGTAAGTAGCCTTCGCCATTCAACACGCAATAACCGACAAGATTACCGTTTTCGTAAAAACCAAAATGGTCAGACATTGGCACAAAGCCAAAATGCCACATGCCATCGAGTGGTGCTGTTGATTCGGTAAAGTAAGCCGTTTGAAGTTCGCTTAGGTCACTAAGTGTTGAGATTTTTTTGATGTCTAACATCGCTTGAATTCCTGCTGTTTTGATTCGGTAGAGTGCGTGGTCGTCATCTTGTTCTCAGGTACGTCAATTGACGATGAGATAATTGATTAGCTGAGCCACGTTTCAATAACAGCAATTGTAGGCGACGGCTTGAGGCCGGTATTGAATAAAAACGACAGTTTTGAAAGGTGTGTGGGTGTTAACAGAAGAGCTGATGTTAATTGAAAGAGGGCAAGATATTTTGCCCTCTGCTGAACTTATTGATTGGGACGTTGAATAGGGCGCATTACTTTCCTGAGTCTTCAGCTTTGATGAGTTTTGTATCGACAGTTTCACTCTTTAACTCAGGCTCAACTAATACCTTTATCACGCCTTTTTGTAGGATCAGGTTATTAGGGTAGGTGATGATGTTGCCCGAACTGTGTCGAAGAATAACGTGGAACATGGTGATATCGATGATCACACCGCTGATGTCTTCGTCTTTCTCCGCGACTCTTACTCTGTCGCCAATGCGATAAGGGAATACGAAAAATATTAGTACACTGGCTGTGAGGTTACTTAGAATCGACCATTGCGCGAATAAAGCGACACCCAGCACCGCAAATATGGATGATAAAAACAGCGAAATATCACCAAAACCCAAGTTAAGAACAATCGTAAACACAGCGATGAAGAGTAGAAACAGAACGATATTGAAACACTTAATCACGAACTGCTTTCGCTTCAATTCGACGCGCTTATTTTCCGCTAATGTTTCTATCCAGTTTTTCCCCAAGCGTTTTATCACCCAATAAACAGTGATAAGAAGTAAACCTAAACCCACTTGTTTAAGCCACATATTGGATTGCAAAAACTCAACCATTAAATAAACCTCAATTTTTTCAAAATAATGACCTCTGCCGCTATGACCACGAGCAGCCCAACGCAAAATAGTGGGAATGCTATTGGGTTATCTGTTCCGGGTATTCCTGCAATATTGACACCCAGCAAACCGGTGAAAAACCCAGCAGGGAGGAAAATACCCGCAATGATAGAAAATAGGTACGTATTTCTATTCATTTTTTCAGCTTGTTGCTGACTTAGGCTCGCTAAAAATACATTAATTTGTTCGATGTAAAACTCAACAGACTCATTAATTCTCAGGATGGTATCAAGGCTGTTCTTTATATGACTGTTGTGCTTACTCAATGGTGCAGGCAGGTCACTCATTAAGTCCTCAAAAACGTATTTCTGTGGCTTCAAATAGCGCCTTAGTCTAAGTAGCCTTGAATGCAGAGCGTTAATGGATCTTATGTCGATATTGGATTTAGATTCTAACTCGTCAATCAAGAGTTCGACGGGTACTAGGAAGGTTGAAATACTGTGGTTGATTCCACGTATCATGCCCAGTAATACATCAGGTAATGATGTCGGGCCTTGGTTTTGTTTGAGATCAGATATCAGATTACTGACCGCTTTTGAAGGAACTTTGCGTGTCGATATTAAAGTGCCTTTGTACCATAAGATGCGTAGGCTAAGCATGTCGTCAGGGTTAGCACCTTCGTTTAGATTAATCCCTCGCAGAATCATCAAAAAACAGTCGTGGCCAAACTGTTCGAACCGAGGACGGGTGTCATCGGTGAGTAATGAATCGATGATGGCATTTGGAACCGTATTACTGTGGAGCCATTCTCTCAAACCGTCAGCATCTCTTTGGCAGTGATACCAAGTTGATTGCTCGAATGAGGCTGGGCTGGTGGTGTGTTCATGTGCCACACCCTCAGAAAATTGCCAGCTTGAAATTATGAAAGCGTCCATTCATTTGTCCTTAATGATATGACGTAAACATTGATATTGCGGCGCCATTCAGGTGCCGTATTGAACTGAGCTTAATCGTGGTAAGTTCAATGAGCGATGTGAGTGAGATAAAGTCTAATAAGACTAGTTGGTCTTTGGAGCACGACGGACTCTTCCATTATTGTGTCTATTAAATGTAGCTCATTGTTTCATCGTTATAAATTAGCACTCTGGCTCCATGTTAGCGACGAAAAAAAAGAAAAGACCGAGGTCTTTTCTTTTTAGGAGAAGTTGAGGATAGCTTGTTCAGGCAACTCGAGTTTTCCGATGGTTTACATAAGCAAAAGCACTACCGACACGCAGAAAAAATGTCTTGGTTCTCTCGATATTCTTTGGTTTGTACATCCATCAAGCCAAGTAAGGAGTCGAACAGATTATCTTGGGAGAAGCTCTGTTCTTTGCCTGCCTTTCTTAAGCAGGTCTGGTCTATCCCTTTCTGCTCGGCGAAACCATCAGACATCCACATTATCATAGGCACATGGGTTTGCTCTTTCGGTGCCAATGAATAAGGCATGCCGTGTAAGTAGACGCCATTTTCTCCCAATGATTCTCCGTGATCGGAAATGTACATCAGCGCGACATTGTACTTATCTGTGAGCTTCTCTAGCTTTTGAATAGCCTGTGAGAGAAAGAAATCCGTGTACAAGATGGTGTTGTCGTAGGTGTTGACTACTTGCTCTTTGGTGCAGTTTTCGATATCAGAACGTGGGCAGTCTGGCACAAACTTCTTATGATCTTCTGGGTATCGCTCAAAGTAAGTTGGGCCGTGAGATCCTGAGATATGATAGAAAATGATGCTATCTTGTTTAAGATCTTGAGTATCTTGTTCGAAGTTCTCTAGCATGGCTGTGTCATAGCACACATCGTTATTACACAGCGGGTCGCTGTCTTTGGCGACGAGAGTCATCTCTTTGATTCGATGTGCGACCGCCTTGTCTCCACCATCGTGCTCTCGCCAGATAGAGTGAATGCCCGCGCGGTTCATAATGTCGACCACGTTATCTTGGTTGTAGGCTTTGTCGCGATCGTAGTTGCTTCGGTTCATGTTAGAAAACATACACGGCACAGAAACCGCAGTGGCTGTTCCGCATGACTGAACATCAGAGAAAAAGATCGGGTTATAGGGTTTGGTATGAGCATTGGTTTCTTTCTCATAGCCATAATATTGGTAGTTATATACACGTGCTGTTTCACCAAGAACAAACACCAATAAGGTTGGTTTTTCAGCTTGTTTAGCTTCTGGTTTTAGCTGCGCATCTAAGCCGATTTCTTGGTAAGGAATCGGTTCTTTGATGTAAGTATTGTTGATGTATTTTGCGGTTGAAGCGACGTATTCGGTCGGAATGATCATCTTTTTAAGATGAGAGTTATTACGACCAATCGACACATAATCTTTGTAAAACAGTCCAGCAATAATCGCTATGACAATCAACGAAGAGAGCAATCCAATCGCCTTCCAAATAGCAAAATCTTTCCAAGATTCTCTTTCAAGATCCGTAAATAAAAGCAGCAGTGACGGGACTCCTCCCATCAGAACAAACCATAAAATAGAATAGCTGCTTAGGTAGCTAGCAGCCTCTCCGCTGTTGGTTTCGAAGACGTTTTCTATCATTCCATAGTCTACAAAAATGCCGTAGTTGAACATGCTGTAGCTGACTAAAGAGGAAGTAAGTAGTAACAAGATAAAAAAAGCTTTGGCGAATATCGGCCAGTTGAATACTTGAAAGATAAAGTTGAATGCGGCGAGAAAGAAAAATGGGATCGAGATGATAAACCCAATGCTTTCGGCTTGTGAGGCACTAAGAATATTGAACAGTTCGCGTGAGATAGGCAAGTTAATGACAAGCAGGTAATACACTGCCAAAACGAAAGGGAGTTTGTTTATCGACATGTTTAAGCGTGGTAGATTCATAGGTCTTGTCTTCCTGTGTCACTTATCCCTTTATTTTAGTCTCGCTACCAAGAAAGCTCTAATATCAATGCATATAGCTCAAATAGAAGGCGCTGAGCGATAAACTGGCTAAAGTGAAATGACGCTAAGGTGTGTAGATAAAAAAATTCACTTTACTGAGTGACCTTCATGACAAGGTGGAACAGCAAAGTGAATTAGTATGTTCAGCTTATTCTATGTGGTTCAATCACATTAGAAGTTGTATGAACCACCGAAGCTAATGCTGTTGAAGGCAAGTGTTTTGTCTTCTTTCTTAAAGCCGTAGTCGTTTTCAACACTCACTGCGTCTGCTTGTGAAATTAGACGTAGTGTTAGATGCTCGATTGGCGTGTATTCAACACCAACACCAAAGTGGAAACCCGTACCGCTGTCATCAGCGTAACCAGCACTCTTATTTGCGTTTAGGTCAACAGAGCTTAAACCAGCCAATACGAATGGGCGGATTGTGTTGTCGAATGTGTAACCAAGATTTGCTGACAAAGAAACAGACGTTGGAGACAGTTTTGCAGCACCCTTTTTGTAGTCTGCATAATCGTTGTAGCCAAGTTCAACACCTACGATGCGGTTGAATTGGTAGCCGCCGTATAGGTTGTAGCCCATGCCATCTGAATCTAAGCTACCTTGACCATCTGTATCAGAATCTTGGTATATGCCAAGACCGCCACCAATGTAAGCACCGCCGTCAGTACCTGCTGCTAAAGCTGGAAGAGAAACTGCGCTGATTAAACCCAGTGCTAATGCTGATTTCGTTATCTTGTTCATCTTTGTTACTCACTCTGTCATGTCTTCAAATGTGATTGTCGGTCACTGTCGATTTTTAATCGTTGTTGGTTTTTGGCCTCTCGACCGTTGTTGACAATTATCCCTGAGTCTTTTGCTCATTACTGTATGGCTTTGTAAGCTGAATCGTTACATAGATACAAAAATTCACTTTACTGTGCTGCCTTATCAACGAGCAGAGTAGTAAAGTGACTTTGAGCTACTTACTTACGACTTAGTCGTTTGGGGTGAATATTAGAAGTCGTATGAACCACCGAAGCTCACACTGTTGAACGCTAGAGTGTGGTCGTCAGTTGAGATCGTAGAGCCACTAATTTGATAAGAGTCTTCTACGCTTACTGCGTCAGCTTGAGAAATCAGGCGAAGTGTTAGGTGTTCAACCGGCGTGTATTCAACACCAACACCAAAGTGGAAGCCGGTGCCGCTATCATCATTGTAGCCAGCGCCGCTATTCGCATTGAGGTCGACTGAGCTTAAACCTGCTAGTACAAATGGGCGAATGGTGTTGTCGAACGTGTAACCGACATTTGCTGATACAGAGATAGACGTTGGTGAAAGCTTGTCTGTGCTGTTCTTGTAATCTGCATAGTCGTTGTAGCCAAGTTCAACACCTACGATGCGGTTGAATTGGTAGCCGCCGTATAGGTTGTAGCCCATGCCGTCTGAATCCAGACTTGGCGCTCCATCCGTATCGGAACCTTGATAGGCACTAAGTCCGCCACCTACGTATGCGCCACCATCGATACCTGCTGCAAAAGTTGGAAGTGAAACTAAACCGATTAAGCCGAGTGCTAATGCTGATTTTTTCATGATAATACCTTGTTTACTCATCCTGTGATGCAAATCACGGTATCGCTGATGATTGATTTATAAAACCCTCACAAATGAAACCTATTTTTTCATTGATAACGTGATTACCTGCGCCCCTTGATTTATCAAGAGCTAACGAAATATTTGTTGGTTATATTGTTTATAAATAAAATTCATATATTGACAAATGGTTAAATTTGCTAAATAAAACGATGTTTTTTAAAGTTGAAGTGAGATCAGGTTTATCTAACTAATTGAAAAATAAAACATAATAAATATTGAATTTGTTCTATTGTAGTATTTATTGTGGTGTTTGTTGAAAGCAAAGCAGTACGCTGATTCTAATCATGACAAGGAGAGTAGGATGTTAAACCGAGCAAACACAGGTTTGGTGGTTGTGGACGTACAAGGCAAGCTCGCACGCCTTGTTGATGAGAGCGATACGCTGATTGCTAATTGCGGAAAGTTAGCTCAAGGAGCGCAGGTTTTGGGGCTGCCAATTATTCGTTTGGAGCAGAACCCAGAGAAGCTAGGTGCAACGGTCGACGAACTGAATGACCTATTGAGTGATGCTAAGCCGATACCAAAATTTACCTTCAACGCGTGTGATGAGCCTAAGTTTGTTGAGGCGGTGCAAGCCAAGGACGTGGATACTTGGTTAGTGTGTGGTATTGAGGCTCACATTTGTGTTTATCAAACCACAATGGGGTTGTTGGAACTTGGGTACAATGTTCAGGTAGTTGGCGACTGTATTAGTTCACGAACGGCACTCAACAAAGATCTGGCAATCCGTCGACTAATGGATGCTGGTATCCAAATCACAGGATTAGAAATGAGCTTATACGAGCTTGTGAAAGACTGCCGCGCGCGTGAATTTAAGCTCATTCTATCCTTGATTCGTTAATCACCGAGAGGCTGTCTATCGCCACCGCCTCGGTAAGAATCGAGCGCAACTTTCAAGCGACGCAGTTTGTCGCGCGAACGGTTCTTGTGATTGACTGCGATTCCCATCGAAAGCACATCTACTAGTGCCAACATTGCGTAACGAGAAGCCGATGGTTTGTAGATGAAATCGGTTTCCATATGCTTGATGGGTAACAAGATATCGGCAATTTTTGCTAGCGGTGTATCTTGTGGCGTAATCGCAATAATCTTAAGTCCGTACTGCTTGGCTAATTCGGCGGTTTCGGTGATCACTGGCGTAAAGCCTGTCGCTGAAATCATCACCATCACGTCATTGGCATCTGCCGTGGCAGCAACCATACGTGACATCAAACCATCGTTGTACGACACCACTGGGTAGCCTAAACGAAACAGTCTATGTTGCAGCTCTTGAGAAGCAATTGTCGAACCGCCGCCCATGCCGATAGCAATGATCTGTCTGGCGTTATGCAGCCAGCTCACTGCAGTTTCAACGTCTTGCTCTTTGAACAGAGTGCGGTTGATGTCTAGGCTCTGCTTGATCGATTCGTAGATACCTTGATAGCCCGTTTGGTCAACAGGCTCGAGGATAAAGCGCTGGCCAACGGTTAGTGTCTGAGCCAACTTAATCTTCATATCACGCACGTTGTTACAGCCGATCGCTTTAGCAAAACGTGTGATGGTGGCTTCACTGACTTGAGCACCCTCAGCAAGTTCTGTAATGCTGGCATTGGCAGCAAAATCAATGTCGTCCATGATCAACTTGGCGACTTTCTTTTCTGCATCACGAAGAACAGGGAAACGCTCTGTTATCTGTGAAATGATATCTACTTCTAAACTCAAGAATCCTGATCCTTTGTTGATGGGGCCAATCGTATCACTTAGTTTTTAAGAACCTAGCTCTTAAAGCTGAGCCTTAGCCCCGTTAGTATATCTTATTGCTTCGCTGATTCTAGCTTATTGAAAAATCGAACTAGAAACAGGTTTCTACCCATTTGGTCACCTGATGTTCGTCATCGCTGATGGCAATGTAGCGCCATTTGTCGAAGGTTAAACACGGGTGTGAGGTCGAGAACGCAATCATGTCGCCCACTTCAATCTCAGAAGAGCCGTCCGTTTCAACAAAGGTATGTTGATCCATCACGGCAGTAGAGGTTAAGCCTTTCACTGAGATCGCTTCGCCATTGCGATAGCCGCGCTCGGCAATCGGTAAACCCGCATCAAAGGCCACATCACGCTTGCCTAGCCCAACCACTAACTTGGTTGGTTCAGGACGTGAGATAACATACGCCCATACCTCAAGTGCCGATTCTAAATCACCACCCAATTCGCACGCGTAGCCTTGGTTTACTTGGGCACGTTGCAACACCTTGCTTTGTGCGTCTAGGTAAATACCTGTGTCGTGAATGGCATAGCAACCTGGGCGGATGATCGCCAAGTAATCGGTTAGGTTCGCCAAACATTCTGCCACCACGTCATACCAAGCAGAGCCTGCGCCAGTGATAATAGGTTGCCCTGCAATTAGTCCATCTGATGCAAGGCTTTCGACCGAAGTGAGCGCCTGATTTAAGAAGGTACGAATGTCTTGTTCGGCATTGTCACCGTGAATTACACCCTCGTACACCTCAATACCCGCCAGCGAAAGGGCAGGTGTGTCTTGGATGGTTTGAGCCAGTTCTAGAACTTCTTGTGGTGAACGACAGCCACAGCGACCGCCCGGTACACCAAATTCGATCAGTACTTTTAGCGTCTGCTTTGTATTAGCGAAATATTGGCTAAGTTGCTGCACGTTTACCGATGAATCCACACAACAGTAAAAGTCGACATCAAATTCACTGATCAGCTGTTCAACGATCGCCATGTTGGTTTTACCCACCAATTGGTTGGCCATGATGATTCGTTTTGCACCCGCCATAGCCGCAATTTCGGCTTGTGCAGGTGTTGCTACTGTTATGCCCCAAGCGCCATTTTCTAGCTGTTGGCGGAAAAAAGCAGGAGTCATGGAGGTTTTGCCATGTGGCGACAATTTAACCTGATGATGGTCAGCGAATGATTGCATCCAATTCAGGTTATTGGTCAATGCCGATTGTTTGATAACTGCAACCGGGAGCGAAATATCTTCATTAACCAATTGATAAATACCGTTCTCAGATTGTGATATTGCTCTCCCTTTTTGGCCTTTTTCAGTCAAGACAAAACTATCTTTTTGATACTTTATAACATCTTTATGTGCAGGGTTATGTTTCATTGCTGATTCCTAACATGATTTAAGTTGTTGTTATTTAATGTTTGAATATATCCACAATCTGTTTTGTGGTAGAAACTATCACACAAATTAAAATATTATGTGTGTTTTGTCACTGAAAATAATCGGCTGGATTCTTAATATAGTTCCATCAACACAGTGGATTGAGAGAGTGATAAATGTTGTTCGATACGATAATCAAAAATGTAGAGGTGTTTGACGGCACCGGCGAACAATCGTTTTGTGCCGATGTAGCAATCCGAGATGGAAAAATAGCCGAAATTGGTCAAATTGATCACGAAGATTGTGGCCAGTTGGTTGAGGGAGCAGGCTTAGCATTAGCTCCTGGTTTTATCGATGTACACACACATGACGATACCAATGTAATTCGTTACCCAGACTGCCTGCCTAAGATCAGCCAAGGTGTTACAACCGTGATTGTTGGTAACTGTGGTATCAGCGCATCACCAACCGTTTTGGCTGGTGACCCTCCTGACCCAATGAATCTTTTAGGCGCACAAGCTGACTTTAAATACCCAACTTTCGCCGCGTATGCACAAGCGGTAGAGCAAGCTAAACCCGCAGTAAACGTTGCAGCGTTAGTCGGCCATACGACATTACGTAACCAAGTGATGGACGACCTGCAGCGCACTGCAAGCGAAGACGAAATCGGAGCGATGCAAACCAACCTTGATTTGGCGATGGAACAAGGCGCATTAGGTTTGAGCTCGGGTTTGGCTTACGCCAGCGCTAAACAAGCGAATGCCAACGAAGTGATGCAATTAGCGAAAGTGCTTTCTAGTCACGGCGGCATCTATACCACGCATATGCGCACCGAATTTGAAGAGATCTTAAGCGCGATGGAAGAGGCGTTTGAGACAGGACAATACGCAAAAGTGCCGGTTGTTATCTCTCACCTTAAATGTGCAGGTGCGGGCAATTGGGGCAGAACCGTTGAAGTGCTTGATTTGATGGACAAGGTTTCTGAGCACCAAGATGTGTCTTGCGACTGTTACCCATACTCTGCGAGCTCTTCGACATTAGATTTGAAACAAGTGACTGACGATTTCGACATCTTCATCACTTGGTCTGAAGCAAAACCAGAACACGCAGGCAAAACGCTGAAGCAGATTGCTGATGAAATGAATCTCCCCCTGATGGACGCGGCAAAAGCGCTTCAACCAGCGGGTGCGGTTTACCACTGCATGGATGAGAACGACGTAAAGCGTGTATTGAAATACAAACTGACCATGGTCGGTTCAGACGGTTTACCTAATGACCCGCATCCACATCCAAGATTGTGGGGCACCTTCCCGAAAGTGCTAGGCCACTACTGCCGAGATGAAAAACTGTTCTCGTTGCCAGAAGCGATTCACAAGATGACCGGAATGTCGGCTCAGCGTTACAACTTAGCGGGTCGAGGCGAAGTTCGCTGTGGTGCCTTTGCCGATTTAGTTTTATTTGATCCAAAGAATATTAAAGACACAGCAACATTTGAAAATCCTATTTCAGTTGCTGAAGGAATAGAAAGTGTATTTGTAAATGGTGAGTTAACTTACCAGCAAGGAAAAGTAAGAAATAATCGTTCAGGCGTTTTTATTTACCGAAACTAGAATTTAAATTATTTATTAAATTTAGATGGATATAAAAACGGCGAATTAATTTAAATATATTGGAATAGAAACTGTTTTATCTATAAAGCCAATGTTATCTATAAACCCAATAGTATCTATAAATAAGTGGAGTTAAAAAATGACTATTAAACGTTACGGTGTTGAAGGCGGTACAGGTACAGGCGGACAACATTTACCATTTGCACGTGCAACTGAAGCAGGTGGTTTCCTATACGTTTCTGGCCAGACACCGATGACAGATGGTGAAGTGGTTGAGGGTGGCATTGTTGACCAGTCTCGCCTAGCGATCCAAAACTGTGTCGATATCATGACTGAAGCGGGCTACGGCCTAGAAGACGTAATGCACGTAAAGGTTGTGCTAACGGATTCTCGTTACTTCCAATCTTTTAATAAGGTATTCAAAGAGTTTTTCGGTGCTAACCCACCGGCCCGTATCTGCATGGTTTGCGACTTAGTTGTAGACGTGAAGGTTGAAGTAGATGTGACTTGCTACCGCGCCGATCGCGGATAGTAATAACCTAATCACAATTACCTACTTAGAGAGTATTAGGGGTTAGTCATCCCTGTTATTATCCTTTAATACTCTCACCCTACATTTATAAAAATTACTTTAATCAAAAAAGATAAAATCAATAAAGTAATTATATGAAATATAAAATGAATGAATCATAAATAAAGTTCAGGAATGAACTCAATATTTCACTGAGAGGTGTCAAATGAACAGCACACTTTTTCTTACAGGCTTCGGCGTGTACGTATTATTTTTAATTTGGTTAGGCTGGTTTGTCTCGCGTAATCAAAAATCTGGCGAAGATTTCTTATTAGGTGGCCGTGGCCTACCTATGTTCTTAGTACTTGGTACAACAGTAGCGACGATGGTCGGTACGGGTTCAAGTATGGGTGCGGTTGGCTTCGGCTACGCAAATGGCTGGGCAGGTGCTCTGTACGGCATTGGTGGTGCGATAGGCATCCTATTACTTGCACTTTGGTTTGCTCCGGTTCGTAAATTGAACTTCATGACCATGAGTGAAGAGCTGGCTTATTATGTTGGCGCTAACCGCATCGTGAAAAACGTTGTAGGTGTACTGATCTTTGTTGCTTCAATTGGTTGGTTAGGCGCCCACATTCTAGGTGGCGGCATGTACTTAGCGTGGATTGCGGACATCGATCTCAACCTAGCGAAAATCATTATTGCTGCAGCATTCACTATTTATGTGGTGATCGGTGGTTACACGGCGGTGGTGTGGACCGATACCATTCAAGCTATCATCCTTTTTGCTGGCTTCATCTTGATGGCGGTAATGTCAGTCGATTACATCGGCGGCATGGATAACCTTTACGCTGCGATGGACCCTGCTGCTACAAGCTTTTTAGCAATCGATAAACTGGGCCTTCTGCCTGCTGTGTCTCTGGCTGTGGTTATTGGTGTGGGTGTACTGGCGACGCCTTCATTCCGTCAGCGTATCTACTCGGGTAAAGACGTATCAACCGTTCGTCGCTCGTTTGTTGCATCGGGTGTGTTGTACCTTTTCTTCTCAATCATCCCTGCAATCATTGGTATGGCAGCACATGCGATTGACCCATCATTGGATAACGCGAACTACTCGTTCCCTTACGTTGCTGCAACGGTTCTTCCGGTTGGCGTTGGCATGATTGTTCTTATCGCGGGTCTTTCTGCAACCATGTCGAGCGCAAGTTCAGATGCGATAGCTGGTGTTTCTATCCTACTTCGTGATGTTTACGTGATGTTCACTGGTCGCGTACCAAACAAAGAGTCAATGGTGAACTATTCTCGCTTGGCATTGATTGTGGTGATTGGTTTTGCCCTGTTGTTCGCACTAACGTCAAACGACATCATTGGCTATATCACGAAAATGATTTCAACCGTAATGTCGGGCATGTTTGTGTGCGGTATGTTGGGTCGATTCTGGAAACGTTACAACTGGCAGGGTGCGCTTGCTACTCTAGCGGGTGCATCTGTGGCTTCATTTGTTGTAATGCTAAACGCAGACTACACGGCTTTCTGGGGTAACCCTGTGATTCCTTCTTGTCTAGTAGCTCTAACGGCTGGTGTGCTGGTAAGCCTATGTACTCCAGCTAACCAAGTGACACCAGAAATGGCGAAAGCAATTCTTGATGACGAGCGCGCTCTGATGGAGATGGAATTGTCAGACTCAGGTGTGCTTGAAGAAGACGCGTCTTCTCAACGTCCTGCTAATCAAACAAGCTAATCTAAAACGCTCCACAGCTAGTTAGTACAACAAATTCAGTACAACAAGTTGTGGAGTGGCTTAGCTAGCTCAGGCTCTGCTTCTCGGTAGGGCCTTCTTCCCCATTTATCTCTCTATTTTAGGATCTGCTATGCCTGCATCTTCTAACTTCAATATTGCTTTCTTTGGCGAGTGCATGGTCGAAATCAGCGGCTCTCCATTAACCAAAAAATTCGGCGGTGACACACTCAATACCGCACTTTACCTTTCTCGCTTAACCCAATATCAAAACCTCTCTGTTCATTACGCGACTGGACTTGGTAGCGATGAACTGTCTCAAAATATGATTGATAGCTGGCAGTTAGAAGGTATTCAAACCAATTTCGTTGAACGCATCCCAAACAAGCTACCCGGCTTGTACATGGTCGAAACCGACGAGACAGGCGAGCGACACTTTCACTACTGGCGCAATGATGCGGCGGTAAAATCTTACTTTCAAATTGATAACTTAAACAAGCAAACCGACAACCTGAATAAGCTTGAAATCGCTCTGACCGAGAAACAAGTCGACGCGGTTTACATCAGCGGTATCAGTATCGCGATCATGGATGATGCCTCTCGTGAGCGCCTATTCAAAGCGATTAGTGTGTTCTCAAACCAAGGCGGCAAGGTGATTTTTGATAATAACTATCGCCCGCAACTTTGGAGCACTGAACAAGCTCAACATTGGTACGCCAAGTTACTGCCGCTAGTGGACATCGCTTTGATTACCGAAGACGACGACCTGCTGGTTTGGGGTAACTCAGAGAGCGTTCAACAACGCTGCCTCCGTTTGGGTTGCCAAGAGATTGTCATCAAACGTGGCTGCGAGCCATGTAAGATTGTTCAAGTTGAACAGGGCAAAATTGTTGAGAATTATGTCTCAGCGACTCGTGTTTCTAACGTGGTCGACACCTGCGCGGCGGGCGATTCATTCGCCGCGGGTTATTTAGCTGCGCGTCTTACTGGCGAGAGCGCCACTGACGCAGCCGAACTTGGCCACCAACTGGCTTCCATCGTTATTCAATACTCTGGCGCAATCATCCCCGTGAGCGCTATGAGCCAACTGATTAAAAAATAAAATAAAAAGCGGAATTATTATGTCTCAAGAAATGATCAACACACTTAAGCAATTCAAAGTTATCCCTGTTATCCAAATCAACAAGGTTGAGCACGCGATTCCACTGGCAAAGGTGTTGGTAGAAAACGGCCTACCAGTTGCTGAAGTCACATTCCGTACTGAAGCGGCAGCAGACGCGATTCGTGCGATGCGCGATGCGTATCCAGAAATGTGTATCGGTGCCGGTACAGTATTAACGCCAGCGCAGATTGACCTAGCGAAAGAGTCGGGCAGCGAATTCATCGTGGCTCCGGGCCTGAATCCAAACACCGTAAAACGCTGCCAAGAGATCGGCATGCCAATCGTTCCGGGTGTAAACAACCCCAGCCAAGTAGAGCAAGCGCTGGAGCTTGGCCTTAACTTCTTGAAGTTCTTCCCTGCAGAAGCGTCTGGTGGCATCAACATGGTGAAATCTCTACTAGCGCCATACGTCGATGTGTCTTTGATGCCAACGGGCGGTATCGGTAAACACAACGTCAATGACTACCTAGCAGTCGATCGCGTGGTGTGCTGTGGTGGTACTTGGATGGTGTCGCCAAAAATGATCGAGAACGAGCAGTGGGATGAGATTGCAGTATTGGTTCGTGAAGCGGTCGCTCTTGTTAATGAGCAATAAGCTTGTGCGCTCATTCGTTTTTTAACAGGCGACAAGCTTTGAGCTTGCAACAATTTTTGAACTAGCGATAACAAGCTTTCGAATCAGAGATAACGAGCAACAGCAGTGGCTGATGGTTCTGTTTTGTGAATCGCCTCCGATAAACAAAACAGAACCATATTTATATAGGAAAACTAATAATGAAAAAAACTATATTATCCCTATTGATTTCAGGTTCAGTAGTGTCCCCAATGGCGTTAGCAATGGCTCCAAATACCGATCTAAATTTAATGCCGTACCCACAAACGGTCGAGCTGCAAGCTGGGCAAGTTAAGGTCGACGGTAACTTCAAGGTTTACATCAAAGGCTTTAATTCTGATCGCGTTGAGTACACGGCGAAACGTTTTATTGATCGCCTTGAGCGTCAGACGGGTGTGCCGATTCTAAATTGGCAGGTTGATAGTGCAGACGAAGCGAACCTGATCATTGATATCGACGCGGCGCCAAAGTCAGAAGTACAGAACATCGACTCTGTAGAGTCCTACAAAATTACCACTCAGGGTGAACAAATCACACTGAGCTCTCCAAGCCCATACGGCTCAATTCACGGCATCGAAACCCTTTTACAGCTCGTTGAAACGACAGCGACTGGTTACCATATTCCTGCCGTCACGATTGTCGATGAGCCTCGCTTCCGCTGGCGTGGTGTCTCTTACGATACGTCGCGTCACTTTATTGAATTCGATGTGCTGATTCGTCAGTTAGATGCGATGGCTTCGGCGAAGATGAACGTATTCCATTGGCACTTCTGGGACGACCAAGGTATTCGTATTCAAACTGAATCTTGGCCGCGTTTGTGGTCTGAAACCGCTGATGGTAACTACTACACCAAAGACCAAGTTCGCTACCTAGTTGAGTACGCGCGTAATCTTGGTATTCGTGTGATTCCTGAAGTCTCTCTGCCAGGTCACTCTTCTGCCGTGGCGCATGCTTACCCGCGCTTGATGTCGGGCGGTGAAGGGCAAAACTACGAGCAAGAAAGAGGGTGGGGCGTGTTTGAACCGCTCATGGATCCACTGAACCCAGAAGTCTATGAGATGCTAGGTGACGTGTTTGACGAAGTGACCGAGCTGTTCCCTGATGAGTACTTTCATATCGGTGGCGATGAGCCGAACTATGCGCAATGGAAAAACAGCGAAAAGCACCAACAGTTCATTGAAGAGAACAATATCGATGGCGAGCGTGGTCTGCAGTCTTACCTCAATGTAAAAGTTGAGAAGATGCTCGAAGAGCGCGGTAAGAAGATGACTGGTTGGGATGAGATTTGGCATAAAGACCTGCCGACTTCGATCGTGATTCAAAGCTGGCAAGGGCACGATAGCATTGGTCGTGCGGCGAAAGAGGGCTACCCAGGTATTCTTTCTACAGGTTACTACCTAGATCAACCTCAGCCGACGAGCTACCACTATCGCAATGACCCAATGCCAACTGGCATCACTGTTGACGATAATCTGCACAGCGGCGAAAAGTTCGTGACGTATCAATGGCAGAAGCCTCGTTCAAAAGGCGGCCCACGTAAGGGAACACTGACCATCATTGAAGCGAAAGACGGCACTTTCCGTGCATTCAGTGATTACAACGGCAAGTCTCGTGAAGAGATCTTCATCCTTGATCATGTGCCGGGTAAAACCTTTGTTGGCCACTTCGATAACTTCATGTCGTACACCGAATTCAACCTAAACCTGCATCCAAAGGGTTTTGCCGAAGGCAGTTACCAACTGGTTGGTAACGTGCGTTGGCCAACCACAGGTGAAGTGATTGCGAGCAGTGATGTTGAAGGCAGCGTGATTCCTGAACCAAATGGTGGTTACCCTGCAGAATTAACCGACAAAGAAAAAGAGCTTATCTTGGGCGGCGAGATCACCATGTGGCTAGAAAATAAAGATAGCCTCACGGTTGAAAACTACCTATGGCCACGCAGCTATGCGATTGCAGAGCGCTTCTGGTCTGATACGGAATTGACGGACGAACGCAGCATGTATAAGCGTATGAAGGCGATGGATACATGGTCTGAAGTGTCGGTTGGACTTCGTCATCATGCGGATGCTGACATGTTGTTAAAACGCATTGCGAAAGGCCAAGATATTCACGACTTGCGCGTGCTTGCCAAGTACACCGAGCCAGCACAATACTATGCTCGCAACTGGGAGAAGTGGAACTCTACTGAACCTAAGGGCACTTTATACAGCCAATACGAGCGTCTAAATCGCTTCGTTGATGCGTTGCCAGTCGAAAGCTACGCTGTGTATGAAATGCAAGATTTGGTCAACGAAGTCGCGACGGGTAATCAACAAGCGCTTGAGCAACTTGCAGAGCATTATCAGCAAGCGAAAGCGTCTGCACTCGCAGCTAAAACTGTCTTCGCTGGCAATGTGTCTTCAGTAGAAACTGTGATTGTCGCTGAGAAAACCGCGGAAGTCGCAGACTTGGCGTTAACCTTGATTGCTAAAGCACAAGCGGGTGAAAAAGTTCGAGCATCAGACGAGAACGCCTATCAAGCGATACTGTCTGAATCAGCGAAGATCTACGACGAATCGATCATCGCGATTGTTCGCCCGACAGAGCTCTTGTTGAAGCAGTTAGCTGACTAAGCCGTTTACGGATTAGCGAATAAGTCACACGCCAATAAGTGAATCAAAACCGCCCTCTGTGGGCGGTTTTTTTGTTTTCTATTCTCTATAGAGTGTGGTTTCTAAATTCTATGTAAGCGGCTACTTACAATCACTATCACTATCAATATTCTGTAGCGTTAACGTGAATGTCATGCCTTGATCTGGGTTGTTCTTGGTTATCAAGGTACCTTGCATATCTCGCACATTGTTTGCAGTGATGGCCAATCCGAGACCCAAACCTTCGCCCATCTTTTTGTTGGTATGGAAGGGTTCGAAAATGGTTTCGAGTTGGTCTTCTGACACGCCACAGCCATTATCTTGCACCTTGATGATGACACGTTGTTGATCGGTATGTGCGCTGATAACAATGGTCGCGGGTGTTTGATTTTGCGTAGCGTCCACAGCGTTTCTGATTAGGTTGCCAAGCACTTGACGAAGTCGTGCCTCTTCTCCCATCACCATCGAAATATTAGAAGCGACACGCACGCGAATATCGACGTTGTCTAATTCGGCTTGGTGAATTCGTAGGGTTTCTTGCAGTGCTTCGGTGAGTGAAACTGGATAGGGCTTCTCAAGTCTTTTAAAGGCGAACGACTTCAGTTGACTGGTCATATTAGCCATTCTGTCGATGAGGCTCATGACTAAGTCCATGTTCGCTTTCAACATCTTGGTCTCACCCCTTTCCATCAGTAATTGATTACTTGAAAGTAGGGTTTTTAGACCAGTAAGCGGTTGATTAAGCTCATGAGTGATCGCACTCGACATCCGCCCTAATGCGGCAAGTTTGCTTGATTCCACCAATTCTTGCTGCGCGTCTTTGAGATCTTGTGTTCGCTCTTCTACGCGAAGTTGCAGTGTTTTATTGGCGTTTTGTACCGCAATTTCCGCTTTTTTACGCTTACTGATGTCGATCACGGTACATAGGTAATAAGGCGTTGAATGCCAAGGGAACGAGCTAATAGAGAACAGCACAGGGAAGTAGCTGCCATCACTGCGCCTTGCCATGGTTTCGACGCTGGTGATCTCGGCCAGTTCTTGGTGTTGTTCCAAGTTTTTGAGTAATTGCAACGTGGTCGAATTCGGATTACCTGCCTCAAACAGCTGCCACGCCTTGATGTTGCTGATCATCGAATCAGAAAGGCAAAAGTAGTTCTTCGCCATCAGGTTAATATCGTGAATATGACCATGTTTATCGATCAGCACCAATCCGACGTGGGTTTTATTGATCATTCCAGACAGCCGTTTTTCCGACTCTTCGATGAGCTTTTGGATTCGCAGATTACTGAGTTTTTTCTGACGTCTTTGATAAAGAATAACCAGCAACAGCAGAATGAAAAGACAGCCAACCGCCACACTCCAGCTGATCCAGCTAGTGGTTTGGTTGAGGCTGGTTAATGGCGTTAGGTAGGTTAAACGCCAATTGAGGTCGTCTAACTTGATTGACTGAATCAGATAGTCTTTGCCTTGCAGTCGCCACACGCGAATATGGGTTTGGTCATACAGCTCACGTTTTGTGGCTGTGGGCTGAGAATTGAACGTGTCATTGAACCAGTCGGCACTCAGTCGGTGATCACTGGAGAGAAAGAACTGATCGCGAGGGTTCTGGAACAGTATCGCTTCACCATCGGCGAACCATTGATCGGTTAACAATGACAAATCGATTTGCACCGCGACAATACCGACCACATCGGACGCTCGATAAACCGGCGCGGCAATAAAGTAATCGGGTATCACGCCTTTATTTTTGGTCACTACAGAGATAGCACCACCTTGCTGGTGGATTTTAGACACAATCGTATCGGCGTTCTTCTTGCTCAACTTACTTCTTTCAACGCTAGAAACCAGCAAATCGCCCTTCCCAGAAAGCAGATACCAGCCCTTAGTGTTGGCGGCTTTGTCTAACTGAATCAGCTGCTTTTTAATGTGCTTTTCGAGGCGAGTTTCACCATCGATAAAACGCACACTGGTTTCATCGTTAGTCACGAGGTAGGGCAAATAATAAAAACGTTTCAGAGTGCGCCTTGCTTCAGCAATGTACCCAAGAAAGCGTTGTTCTGCATAGCGCTGGGCTTGCTCAAGCTTCCATTGGCTTATCCCGCTTTTGGTGGTGACCTGAACCAAACCAATTAATAAACAGGCACATAGGAACAACCAATACCGATTGTTATTCATCATTGCTGATTAAATCCTTTTAAAATTAGTGATTTGCCCTTTTAAACTCATGGCTTGAGAAAGTTATCTGTTTGCTTTTTAAGCGAGTGGCGAATGAGATAAGTTGAAGCTAACAAACATCACAAAACTGTTAAAGGAGTGTTATTCAAAGTGGGAGCTAGCTCCTTTTCGTCTGCGGATTTTTTACATACCGTGGGCGATATTATTCTGATGTAAGTGGCGGAACCAAACTATGCAGCGTATAGCTTTGATTGAAGATGATGCAATTGTGCGTCAAGCAACCAGCCAGTGGTTACAATTAGCGGGCTTCGATGTCACCGCATTTGAGGTTGGGCAAGATGCGTTAAACGCGGTAGAGCAGGGTGACTTCCAAACCATCATTAGTGATGTGCGTTTACCAGATATTGATGGTGTTGAACTGCTAGGGCGCTTTAAACATCTTGTGCCAGACGTGCCTGTCATCTTGATCACGGGTCATGGTGATGTCGATATGGCGGTGAAAGCATTACAGCAAGGCGCGTATGATTTCATTGAAAAGCCATTCGACCCAGAACGTTTGTCTCAAACGGTATCGGAAGCGGTCGACAAACATCAAAGTGGCCAAGACAGAAACAGTCGTCAGAACTATCTGGATAATCTGAAAGGCATTGAACAGGTGCTGATTGGTCGCAGTAAAGTGATGTGTGAATTGCGAGAGCAGATACAAAAAGTCGCCTCGATTGATACCAATGTGATCATTTATGGTGAAACCGGCTGCGGTAAAGAGCTAGTCGCTTCTTGTTTACATGAGTTTAGCCTGCGTAAAACCCATCCGTTTGTACCGCTAAACTGTGGCGCGATTCCAGAAAATCTCTTTGAAAGCGAACTGTTTGGACACGAAGCAGGTGCGTTTACTGGTGCCGCCAAGCGACGTATTGGTAAGCTTGAATTTGCCGACAAAGGCACGGTGTTTCTCGATGAAATAGAGAGCATGCCACTGTCGATGCAGGTCAAAGTGCTGCGTACCTTGCAAGATAATGTCGTCGAACGCGTAGGGGGTAATCAGCAACAACATGTTGATCTACGAGTGGTCTCTGCCTCGAAAAGCGATCTACTGAATCACCCCGATTTTCGCCAAGACCTTTTCTATCGCTTGAACGTTGCCCAACTGCATTTACCTCCCCTTAATGAACGAGAAGACGATGCTTTGATCCTTTTTGAACACTTCACTCAAGAAGCGAACAATGAAACCCGAGTTGCCAGTGAGGCCGATCGTTATGCGTTGTTGTCGTATGCATGGCCGGGCAATGTGCGTGAACTGCGCAATGTCGCGATTCGTTTTGCACTGGATGAAAGCCTGACAGTGGGCGATATCTTGGCGTGTCGCCCCAATTCTGTCACAGAGTCTACAACGGCAGGCATCCCGTTGGCGGTTCAAGTGCAGAGCTTTGAACGGAAAGTGATTCATGATGCGCTAGTGCGTTATCAAGGGCGCATCAATGATGTGATGCAAGATTTGGATTTACCCCGTCGAACATTGAACCAAAAGATGGTGCGTTATGCGTTGAACCGAAGCGATTATGTCGATTCGTAATTGATGATGAAATTAGAAGTGTTGTCTGAATCAATGAGCAAAAAATGGCTCATCAGATATTTATCATTTTATAAACATTGATCACGTAAATGTAACACAGTGTGACTTGGCTACCTTTATAGGGATGTTAATTGCGGCTTCGGATAAGCAAAAAATAGCTCATTCATTCGTAGGTAAATAAGCAAGAAATGGCTTGTTTTAGGTGGTGTTTCAAATGAATTTCAATAAAAACAGAAACTTAAAAGTTGGCATTGTGTTTGCTATCTAGCCATTGTTATTAACAAAAATATAACGTGAATAATCCTACATGGAGAGTAACAATGAAATATAACAAGCTAGTTAAAACTTTAGCAATCGCAATGGCCTCTATGGGCCTTATCAGCAACGCCTCAGCTCAAGAAGACCGCAGCTACATTTTAGCGACGGCCTCAACGGGTGGGACTTACTATCCGGTAGGTGTTGCTCTAGCGACATTGAGTAAAGTTAAGCTTGCGCCTAAGCAGCACTTTTCTTTGGCGGCTATTAGTTCTGCGGGCTCGGGTGAGAACGTAAAGTTGTTGAACGAGAACGAAGCACAGTTTGCCATTCTGCAAGGTTTGTATGGTGCGTGGGCGTGGCAAGGGCTTGGTCCATATGAGAAATCAGGTCAACAAACACAGCTTCGCTCTGTGTCTATGTTATGGCAAAACGTAGAACACTTCATTGTGCGCTCTGATTTAGCAAAAACAGGCACCGTGAGCGATTTGGAAAATCTAAACGGTAAGAAATTCTCTATCGGTAAGAAAAACTCAGGTACTGAAAACTCAGGACGCCAGATCATGCAAGGCCTGTCGGTAGATCCAGAACAATTTAAACTCGCCTTTATGGGTTACGGCGGCAGTGCCAGTGCACTACAGAATGGCACCATTGATGGCATGAACACACCTGCTGGCGTGCCGGTTGGCGCAGTAACTCAAGCGTTTGCTGCCTTGGGGGAAGACATTCAAATCCTGTCATTTACCGATGCGCAGATCAAACAAGCGAACGGCGATTACAATATCTGGACCAAGTATGAGATCCCAGCAAACACCTACCCAGGTGTTGATAAGCCGATCACCACTATCGCCCAACCTAACTTTCTAGCGGTTCGTGAAGACATCTCTGAAGAAGATGTGTACCAACTAACCAAAGCTATCTATGAAAACCTACCTTTCCTACAAGGTATCCATAAAGCAACCAAAGCAATGGCACTCGAGAAAGGGATCGCAGGTCTGCCTGTTCCTCTTCACCCAGGCGCTGCTCGTTATTATCGAGAGATGGGCATCGAGATCCCTTCTGAGTTGATCGTTAACTAGCTTATCTGTTGTCAGGTAACTATTGGTTTATGAGCTGTTGGCTTGTGAACTAAATACTGGCCTGTGAACTAACGGTTTGTTACGAACTACTATTTGCCATCAACTAACCCCTTCGTGACTTAATTGCTTGGTGCGCGTTCGCTCAAAAATGTGTTCGTGCACCTCCTCACTTTATGGATTTTCTCTGCGCGTTTGCTGTGGAGAGCAGGAGTTTTCTATGAGCGATTCGCTGCAGCAGGAACTGAAAAAATTTGAATTACCGACCCGGACGGATTTCCCGTGGGTGGGTAAAGCTATAACAACAATGGGCGTGATTCTCTCTTTATTACACATTTGGTTTAACACCTTATCTACCTTACCGGAACTTTGGGTTTCGGCGACCCATTTTGCTGGCTTCGCGATTATATGCGCGCTTTGGTATCCCGCCCACATTTCACTTAAAAATAGCAAAATCGCCTTAGCCGTTGATATCGGTATTGCCCTCGCTGCTCTGGCTTGTCTTATCTATATTCCGTTTGCGGAAGACGCTCTTTATGAGCGAGGCGTGAAGTTCATCGCCAGTGATTGGTTCTTCTCTATCTTGGCGATTGCCATCGTTATTGAGTTGATTCGCCGCACCATGGGTTGGTTCATTCCGGTACTTATCTTGGTGTGTTTGAGCTATGTGGTACTTTGGGGGCAATGGACCAGCGGTATCTTTCACTTTCCAGGCCTGAGCCTTGAAACATTGCTTTATCGAAGCTTTTACTCATCAGAAGGTATGTTCGGTTCGATCTCAAGAATCAGTTGGACCTTCGTGTTCATGTTCATCCTATTTGGCGCATTCTTAGTGCGTTCGGGGGTGGGTGATTTCATTATTGATGTGTCTCGCGCCGCTGCTGGCAAGGTGATTGGCGGCCCCGGTTTCATTGCCGTGATTGGCTCTGGTTTGATGGGCTCGGTCTCCGGCTCGAGTGTAGCAAATACCGTATCGACGGGCGTAATCAGTATTCCTTTGATGCAAAAGGCGGGCTTCCCTTCGCGTTTCGCAGCGGGTGTTGAAGCGGCTGCGTCTACTGGCGGGCAGCTGATGCCACCTGTGATGGGTGCGGGCGCGTTTATCATGGCGTCTTACACGCAAATTCCTTATGTCGATATTATTGCGGTTTCCTTCGTTCCTGCGCTTATCTACTTTTTGTCTGTGGCCTTTTTCGTGCGTATTGAAGCGAAGCGCAGTGGAGTACAAAAGGTGACTTCTGGCTGTGAACCTTTGTTAAAGGTATTGCTGTCGGGTTGGCACAACCTGATCCCACTGGCCGTGTTAGTGACTTTGTTGGTGAAGGGCTTTACGCCGACTTACGCTGCGGGTATCTCGATTCTTTCTGTGGTGGTGGCATCATGGTTTTCTAAAAATCACAAAATGGGTCCAAAGGCGATCATTGAAGCGCTTTCTCAAGGCGCTAAAAACATGGCGACCACGGCGGTGTTGTTGGTGGGCATTGGGTTAGTCGTCAATGTCATCAGTACCACGGGAATTGGTAACACCTTCTCTTTAATGATCAACAGCTGGGCGAATGGCGAGTTGCTAGTGATGATCGCGTTGATCGCGTTGGCGTCTTTGATTCTCGGTATGGGTTTACCGGTAACGGCGGCTTATATTGTGTTGGGCACTCTGTCAGCTCCTGCCTTGTATAAATTGATTGCTGAAAGTCAGCTGCTCGACTTGTTGGTGTCAGGTCAGCTTCCTGAGCAAGCTAAAGCCATCTTCATGTTGGCTGCACCAGATAAGCTTGATTTGTTGAATGCACCGATGACACTCGAAACAGCCAAAGAGATGATTGCGTTAGTCCCTGCTGATTTTGTGGAAACTCTGCTTGAGCAAAGCTTGGGGTTAGAAGCGATCAGTCTTGCACTGCTTTCGGCTCACTTAATTATTTTCTGGTTGTCGCAAGACAGTAACGTAACACCGCCTGTTTGTTTAACTGCGTTTGCCGCAGCGACTATCGCTAAAACACCACCAATGAGAACCGGTTTAATGGCTTGGAAGATAGCAAAAGGTTTATACCTAGTGCCGTTGTTGATTGCCTACACTAACTTGGTGAGTTGGGATATTACCTCGGTATTGGTCACTGGTGGTTTTGCTATTATTGGCACTTACGCATTTATCGCGGCGATTGAAGGCTATCTAGAGAGCGAAATTAATGTCATTACTCGAGTAGTGTTGGTAGTAATAGGTGCAGCTTTAGTATGGCCTGATGTTTCAGTCGTGATTCGCTTGGTATGTGTCGCCATTTTTGTTGGCATCTTCATCTACAGCGGTCGTAAATACGATGCAAATCAAGTTAAAAAAGAATCAGAAAGTGAGGAACAAAAGTTACCTCAAACTGGGTCTAACACTGTCGCGTCTTCCCTATAATTAAAAGGATTGAATGTAGGAATATTATGAACTCAACATACGACTATATTATCGTTGGTGGTGGCATTGTTGGTGTGTCGACGGCATGGCAATTACAGCAAGCTCACCCTGATAAAAGTATCCTTTTAGTCGAAAAGGAGCGTGGCTTCGCGCAGCACCAAACTGGCCATAACAGTGGTGTGATTCACGCTGGCGTTTACTACGCTCCGGGCAGTTTAAAGGCGGATTTTTGTAAGCGTGGCGTAGAGCGCACCATCGCCTTTTGCAGTCAACACGATATCCCTGTCGAAAACTGTGGCAAGCTGTTGGTCGCGACCAATGAGCAGGAAGTGGAGCGCATGAACGCGCTCTATCAACGTTGTCATGATAACGATATTGATGTCGACCTCTTAGATCAAGCGCAACTGAAACTTGCAGAGCCTAACATCACCGGTTTGGGCGCGATTTATGTCAAAACCACCAGTATCGTGGACTACAAAAAAGTCACCGAAGTGATGGCTCAAGAGTTTGTTGAAGCGGGTGGTAAGCTCAGTCTAGGCACGGAAGTGATTATGGCGGATGAGCAAGAAGATGAGGTGCAGTTAACGTGCAAAGTCGATGGTCAGACTCTTCAACTGAATAGTCGATTCTTGATCACTTGCTCTGGTTTGATGGCCGACAGAATGACCAGCATGCTTGGCATTGAAACCGACTTCCAAATCGTCCCTTATCGCGGTGAATATTATCAGTTGGACGCCAAACACAACCAAGTGGTGAATCACCTTATCTATCCTATCCCTGACCCAGAACTGCCTTTCTTGGGCGTGCATTTAACACGCATGATTGATGGCTCCGTAACAGTAGGGCCAAATGCAGTTCAAGGTTGGAAGCGAGAAGGCTATGGCAAGCTTAACTTTAGTTTCAAAGACACTTGGCAGATGCTGAGCTTTGCGGGCTTTTGGAAGGTGACTGCGAATAATCTGAAAACCGGTTTGGTCGAGTTTAAGAACTCGTGGTGGAAACCGGGCTATCTAAAGCTAGTGAATAAATATTGCCCGAGCATTACGGTGTCAGATTTCAAACCTTACCCAGCAGGCATTCGCGCCCAAGCGGTCCTCAAGGATGGCACCTTAGTTCATGATTTTCTGTTTGCCGAAAGCCCAAGAAGCTTGCATGTATGTAACGCGCCATCGCCGGCAGCGACTTCGGCAATGCCGATTGGTGAGTATATTTGTGGCAAGGTGATGAAAAAAACGTCTTAACTGTTAATTGAACTAATGGCTTGTTTGTTCGAACAGAGCTTTCATAGCAAGTGAAGAACGTAGACAATAAAAAATCCGCAAGCTCCAATCTATTTATGATCGTGGGCTTGCGGATTTTTAGTTTTAGCCGTGTTTACTCGGTTTAACTGTTAGTCAATTAACTAATCTTACAGCTAATCAGGCACGAAGTTAGCGACGATGGTGACATCGTTAAAGTTACGGTAGCCGCGTACCATGATGTTGAATTCCCCCGCAGGCTTGTTCAATACACACTGTTCGTTGCTGCTGTTCTGGTATGGACGGCAGTCGTAGTTCGCTTTCGATACGGTGCCGTTGTGTTTCACGTAAAGGTCGGCATCGCCACTACGAGGGCCTGTTAATGTGACCGTTAACTGACCTGCACTTTCCGTTGTAAATGTGAAGAACTGCTCTTCACCATATCCTGCAGTAAGTCCTTCAACAGGCACGCCATTTTGCAGCTCTTTAGGGCCTGCAACGGGTGAATCAAGGCTGGTTTCGACAAGGTAAGCAATGGCTAGTTTGGCGAACTTGGTCGCGTGTGTCGCCGTAGGGTCGGAGTTCTCAAGCGTGTCGTGCTGGGTATGAATACTTGGGTTGTAATCATTGAACATGCTCTCGAATGGCATGGCAGCTGGGTAGCCAACATTGTGCCAAGAGGCGTGGTCAGAACAGGCATAGCCACAATCATCGAAACCGTAACTGATCTCACTAACGTAAGTGTCGATCAGCTCGCTTAAGTAGGCGGTGAGGTTACTGTCGGTATAGTCTGTGATGAAGGTGATATCGTGCGCTGAACCGTTGTAGTTGGTCATGTCTAATTGCAGTACCGATACAACGTTTGCTTGCTCATCTCTTAAAGCGTTGGCGGCATCTTGTGAGCCACGCAGCCCGACTTCTTCTGCAGCATAACCATAGAACTTAATGGTCTTATCTGGTTGAATACCGCTGGCGATCATCAGGCGAAGCGACTCTGTTACCGTTGCAATGCCAGACGCATCATCATCGGCTCCCGGTGAGATGGTGCCTTCGCTTGTCCAAGATCCAACGGTCGAATCAAGGTGCCCACCAACAACGACGATCTCTTCAGGATATTTAGCGCCAAGCAGTGTCACTTCAACGGATTTTTGCGGATATTCGGCATGCGTGATCTGGCGTGCAGACGCATACGGCACATCCTTAATTTCTGTTTCCCAACGTTCTAAAAGCCAATCTGAAGCAGCGACACCAGTAGAAGTAGTATAAAAACGGTTGGTGAAGTTGGTTAGATTTTCAATGGTCGTGACCATGTTGTTTGGCTCGACCTGAGCGAGTAGGTCATTCACCGTATCTTGATGGCTGATCACCGGCTTTTCGAAGCTGCTCATTGTCAGTGGCATTGCTGCGGCTTTGAGTGCGCTTGCTTTGTCTTCGTGCACCATGTAGCCACCACAACGGTGGGTTTCTTCGTGCATGTGGCTAGAGAGTTTAGCCAGCTGTTTCTGGTTGATTTTCGCGACGATGGAATGCTTGTTTCCAGTCACGCTTGGATAAACCGTTGCGCCATGCTGAGTCATTATATGCTGTGCGTCAGCATCGGTGGTGATCCAAACTTCTTCGTTCGCTGGTGGTGTGATGCCTAGGGATGCGTAAGCCGAAGTACTGTTGATTAAGGCTAAAGAACCTCCGAGTACAGCCAAAGCTAGCATGCTTTTTTGAATAGCCATTTGTCGTCCTTTTTATGGTGAGTATTGTTATGTTGATGGGTGTGATTTTTGTGTATTACGTGGATATTTTTGTGTAGATGTTTCATTTTCTAAACAGATAACCGAAAAAAGGGCCCCTTTCGGAGCCCTGAATTTACTATCGATTATTGTGTTTTAATGAAACGGTAGTGCTTGGTTTCTGAACAGATATCGCTTGAGGTACATACTTGGTACTCCACATCTACTGTGCCGTTGTGACGGAACTTATCGACGTATGAGTTGAAGTCTGTAGCACCGACATTCTTGCCATTACGCTTAATCACAAAGTAGTCGTTGGTGTCATAATCCCATGCCAGCTTAACGCGAGCCTTACCGTTCGGGTTTTTGTTACCAAACTTCAGTTTTAGCGGGAAGCCTTCTGCCGAGTCACCTTCAATCGTGATCGACTTGCTTGTCGATGTTGCAACGCCTGCATCGTCAGTCACGGTTAGAGTCACCACGTAGTCGCCAGCTTCAGCGTAGGTATAACGAGTCACTTCACCGGTTTGCGTGTTGCCATCGCCTAGGTTCCATTGGTAAGAAACGATCTGACCATCGCTGTCCGAACTTGTGCTGCGCAGTTCTACTTCTTTGCCGACAATGGTGTGTTCGAAAGAAGAGACTGGCGGTAGGTTAGCGTTGCCTGATTCGTATGATGCTTTTAGGTTTGCACCTGCGTAATCTGAGTAACCCAGAATGTTCACCGTGTAGCGACCAGCTGTTGGGTTTTCAATTACACATACTTCATCGGTTACGCTTTCACTCTTACAGATATTCTCTTGAGAGCTTGGCGCATAATCTAGACCGACATACATATCCGGATCACCAGTAGAGACAGCAAGATCAATCGTTAGCTTGTCTTGGCCTTCTGGTACTTCGATATCGAAGTAAGTTTTTGAGCCGGTTTCACCAGCAACTGCGGCTTCAACACCGTTTTCAAGGCGTTGATATTCCGGTTCTGGCGGCAGTGGTGGCTCTGCACATGGGGTAACACCCACAAGAGCGAACGCAGAAACAACGTCATCGGCATTGTAGCCAAGGTCGGTTGCTGAGTTCTTCACGCCACAAGCACCCTGCCAGAAGTCACTGTTTTCCGACCAGTAAATTTGGTTAGATAGCACGAAAAGCTCGAACGCTTTTTTAGTATCCCAGCCTTGTGTGGTTGCAAGGTGGTAAAAGGCCTTGTTGAACACACCCGAACTGTAGTGCACGTTCAAGCCATCGTAGTATTCAGATGCGTTGTTGATTGAAGAACCATCTCGTGATGGATCGTCCATGTAACGTAGAGCGCCGTCGCCTTTAAATATATTACGGCCGACCATCCAGTCGTTGGTGCCTTTCATGTAGTATTCTGCCGCTTCACCTGCCATATCAGAGAAAGCTTCGTTCATACCACCGGATTGGTTCGCGTAAACCAAACCTGAGTTTTGCTCAGTGAAACCGTGGCTCACTTCGTGTGCTGACACATCTAGGCTAACAAGTGGATAGAAGAAGCTTTCACCATCGCCAAAGGTCATTGCCTTGCCATCCCAGAATGCGTTCTCGTAGTTATTTCCGTAGTGAACACGCATCATGAGTTTGAAAGAGAGTGGCGCAGTGTCGAACCAGTTCTTATACATGTCGAATACGATGTTACCGAAGTAGTGCGCATCGTTGAGTGGTGAGAATGCGCCGTTGACTTCTTTGTACTCGTTACGAGGACATTCGTAGCTGTAAGTGGTGTCGCCGTCTGTCGCACCATTTAGGTCAACGGTAACGACATTTTCAGACTCCATCACACACTCTGTGCCATTTTCTACCACATCAAGGTAGTGGTAGTCGGTGCCGTATTCGTACATGCCTGTTTTTTCGTTGCCACCGGGGCCTGTACCGATCTGTGCGTGAGCAATACCTTCCCAGCGGTCGATAACTTCGCCGGTGTGCGCGTCTAGCATGGTGAATGGTCGAGTCGGCTGTTCGCTGCCTTCGACAAGATAAGAGATAACGTACACTAGGCGTGTTTTATCTGCACCTTGTGAGCCAATGCCTTGTTTATCAGCTCCTTGCTTAGATGCGCCCTGATAAATAAACAGCTGATGTTGTACGTTGTCTAGAGATTTGCTGGTTAAGCCCTGAACCTTAAGATCTTTACTCGCAAGCTCAACGGCTTGAGAGCTGTTAATCGATGGCTTAACAAAAGATCGCTCTAGGGTTGTCGTTTTAAGGTAGCTGCCTTGAACAGACTTAAGTGCGCCACCTTGTACACTTTGGGTGGCATTTAGGTAATGCCCCCATACTGGCGTTCCCCAGATGTTTTGTTGGATCTTAACTTTGTAGATACCACGCTTTTTGAGGTTAACTTCCTTTACCATCTTAAAGCTAGAGGCGTTACTGACGCCTAACTGAGTGTTCAACCCAGAAAAGCTAGTAAAGTTGATCGGTTGATCGATGCTAACTGATTCACTTGCATGTACTGATAAAGACATAGCACTGGCTATAGCAACGGCAACTAAACGCTTTTTCATTTTCATTGTTATTTTCTCTTTCCATGTAAAATCCATGAAAACGTAACAAAATTATCACAACGAATTTACATCATTCGATCTAATTAATTAGTAGCATGGCAATGATCTCTTTTATTCATGAAACTTATATTTCTCGTATTTACAGATAGTTATCGTTTCTGTTTATTTTTGAACGCACTCATAGGTTTTATTTATAAAATCATGACAATTTTATTAGGTGTTGTTTTTTACTGGAAATTAAGGTTTTTGGGTAAATTGATCTGTGCCTCAATTAGCGGGCTCTGGGTTGATAGAAGGATCAACGATTTGGAAGTGTCAGTTTGAGCGAAAGACGATTAATCGAATTTAAAGGCAATTTTGATAAGAAATTGACGATTTTGGGGATTATTTTCTGAATTGTTAGTTACAATAGAGTTAGCCAAATGGGGCTTTATTTGGCACAGAGCACAAAAACGGCTGGATGGTAAAAGCCAGCGACGGGTCACTGGCTTAGATTAACTTAGTTTGTGCAGGCTACTGATTAAAGGTACGTAACTAATACACTTAGCTATGGTTTGCGACTAAAGCGAATTACTGCTTTTTACCGCCAACTTGAACATATTCAATACCAATAATACGATTGATAACACCCAAAACAGAGGTCGTATCAGAATTTGTTGATGTAACGGTATCGACGGTTGCGCCTTCAGGAACCAATTCCATTGCGCGATCTTGAGTGTTGCCCGGAACTTGGAAGCCTACAATGTTGAAGCTCTCAGCGTGCGCTGTGTAAACTTCTTCATTGTGGTTAATACCTGAACAACCTGCTAGAGAAACAATGCCTAAAACAACTAATAACTTTTTCATAAAAATACCTTAAGAATGATTGGAACCGAGATGGCAAGCCACAAAAGCAGTGTCGTGATTATCAAGATTCAATAAGTTCATGGGAGACAGCATCTCCCGACCGATGTTGAACATTATTCCAGAGGTATTTTGTAGTTACTGTATGGGTTTGTCAGTTGAATCATTACACAGCTGAATGGTAATGGTGAATACCGCACCCTTTAAGGCTTGGCTCTGACCTACCTCCACGGTAGCGCCGTGTTGAGCACAGATCTTCTCGACGATAGACAGCCCTAAACCATGGCCGCTCTTGGCTTTGTTACGCGCTTTGTCGCCAACGTAAAAGGGTTCGAACAGGCGGGCTTGATGTTCTTGAGCCACACCATCACCATCATCGTGTACCGCAATCTGTAGCTGATCTTGATGCACGGTCGCTGCAATCGACACTTGCGAGCGTGCGAATTTCATTGCGTTACGCACTAGGTTATCTAGTGCTCGGTTAAGTAGCGTTTCATCCGCCATTATTGAGCTAGGTTGCTCTGGTAGCGATAGGTTGATGTTGAGCTGAGTGTCTTTGTTCCAACGCGCCAATGCGTGGTCGAGAAAATCTCGAATCTCTAATGGTTTTTGTAAGTTTTCTAGGTCAGTGCTATCAAGTTTGGCGTAATACAATAGCTCATCAACCATTTTTTCCATTTCTTCTGTGTCTTCGACAATACTCTCAATCGTTCTCTCTTGATCGTCGTTAAGCTGGGTGTCTTTGAGCATTTCAGCTTGCCATTGAATACGGAATATTGGCGTGCGCAGTTCATGGGCGACCGCGTTGGTGAGTGAACGATTACTTTCGATTAAGCGGTGAATTCGGTCGGCCATTAGGTTGAAGGATTTGTTCAGTGACCCAATCGCAATGCCGCTTGAAGTCTCGGCTCGCGAGGAGAGATCCCCTTCAGCAAAACGCAGAGTGGCAGATTCAAGTTTTTTAACTCGGCGGAAGATGATTAACAGGTGGCATAAGCCGTATAAGATAAAGCTTGCTAAAAAGAACAACCAAATGAGGTCATCCTCTAGCTCTATCTTTTGCCTAACGAACGCTTCACTGTTGGGTAGGTAGTGATAGGTATCGTCACTGCTGGCTAATCGAAACCATAGGTCACGTTCATCATCGTGAAAGATAAAGGTATTTGGGTTGGTACTGAAAAATTCTGAAACTGGGCCTGGTATTTCATCTTCTGGGCTGAATGTGACCAGCTTATTTCGTGTGGTTTCTACAAACTGGTTTATCGCTTGATGAGCGGCTTCAAGACCTTGATTCTTAGCGATGTTTTCTATCAGTTGCTGGTGGGCCGTCGCTTCGTAATCTTGCAGTACATATTCGTAGTCGGTGTTGAGCTGATAGACACAGATCTCGTAGGCGACAAGGCCGGTCATAAAGCAAACTAATAGCCCTAACAAGGACTCCAAATAGATACGTCGCATAATTGATCTCTTTCATTACGCTCGTATTGAGCGAGGTTAGTGCCAGGCGGTTGAAACAAACAAATAGCCTTTACCGCGAATGGTCTGAATTTTCTCTGCTGGTGCGTGATCGTCGCCAAGAATCTTTCTTAGGCGCACCACTTTGTTATCAATGGTTCGATCAATCCCGTCGTACTCAATCCCGCGCAGTGTTTGCGTCAAATAGTCACGTGATAATGGCGTATCAGGGTTACTCGCTAATAACCAAAGTAGGTCAAATTCACTGTCAGTGAGTGATAAAACGGCACCTGAAAGTTCACACTTCTTATAGGTGTTTTTCAGAACCAGTTGATCGAACTGAAGGTTGTCTGAGTCATCGACTGAAGTGGTATTAGCGTCTTGACGGCGTAATAACGAGCGAACTCTGGCCAGCAGAACTCTTGGTTTGATTGGCTTGGTGACATAGTCATCAGCCCCTGTCTCTAAACCAGCGACGTGATCAAAGTCGTCATCGCTAGCGGTGAGCATCAAGATTTTACCCTTATAGTGTGTACGCGTCTGTCGGCAGATTGTCAGTCCATCGGTTACAGGGAGCATTAAATCCAACAACACGATGTCAGGTTGTTCGGCAAGGATAGTTTTCGCAGCATCACTACCGTCATCTAGCGTGGTGACATCAAAATCCTGCGTGACAAAGTAGTCCTGCAGCATTTTCTGAAGTTTTAAATCGTCTTCCACGATGATCATTTTAGGTTTTGTCATTCCATTATCAGCCTTGTCGTGCGTTTCAATCATTGAGATTACGTGAGGGAGCCTTATCTAGTGGTTAGCTATTGTGGCATCTCCAATTTGCATGCTTTACGTAAAATACCTGACATGAATGATTAAACACTTTCCACGCCAGTTCAATGATGATTTTTAATTTGTGCGAAAATAAAAAACAATGTTCAAAAAGCCAATACATACTATTACATTCGCACGACAGATAGATTAGCCATTTATCAATAGAATTACCCCATCAAACATTTGGGGAATAATTGTATGAACGACTATCGAAATGCATTACTGGCGTTGCCTTTGGTTCTTTTAGCTGGGTGTAACTCAAGCTCTAACTCAAGCAAAGCGGCGAATAAAGCACAAGTGAAACCTAAGGCCGATTACGTGTTTTCATCAGCTAAGCTTGGCGAGTTGTATCAAGAGCGACAAGAGGTCCAAGAGTCAATGGAGCTCACTTACGATGGTGTGCAGTATGAAACCATTCTGTTTGCGGAAGACATTAGTGATAAGCAAAAAGTGGTTAGGCTTGCGGATAGTTTAGGTCAAAGCGTTGACCTGTATTTTCCTGATGCAGGGTTTGATAGCTGTGGTATCTACACAGAGAGCAAGGGTTTGGACGTGTTTGATTGCAGCTCCGCGTTACGCTCTGTTTCTAATGAGACCACGTTAATCCAAACAACAGCGAACAGTGCAAAAGCCGTTAAGCTTGAATACCACAATGAGTTGTCGCAATACATGACTAGTCTTGGTTCGACGATTTTGAGCAACACTAAAAGTGGGAACAAGGTAACGATAACCACCTCGTTTGCCTTCAACGCTTTTTATCGAGATGTGCTTAAAGAGACTGGCGCTGTTGAGCGCATTAATTCAACTCTGGGTGCATCAACCTATTCTCAGCTTTTTGATATCGTTAAGTTATACCGAGGCAGTGAGATGACATTGAAGTTCACTAACCATATCGGTGGCAGTGCTGATGACGAAATCAACATGTACACCGGGCGCATGATCAATAACAACAAGATGACGACGGTTGTGACTCCAACGGGTTCGGTTTTCTCGGGTGGTACCGATCTATTCGCTGCTGGCAACCCACGTATTTTGCAACGCGCTGATACTACCAAGGCCATTGAGCTGAATAAGCAGGTGGGTGTGCATAGTTGGGCTGAAGGCGATAAGACCGCAAAAGATTTCCCGTATACTGAGGAGAGCCACCGTAAGCAAGCGACGTATTTTAAGAAGGTGATGGGAGATACAGGGATTGACTTTTACATCTTCACTTTAGACTCTGCACCATCGGATGGTGAACACTGGGTGACTAAGACCGATTCAGATAAATACGGCTTCATCACTCGCATTGAGTAGCTTAAGCTCGGATTAAAATTAGAAACGACTTGAAAGGGTTGGTGATGACGTTGTTGTCACCAACCCTTTGAGCATCTGTTGTTTAGTGTACTGGCATATTGAGTCGTCGAGTACCGATGTTCGTTGGTGAATAAATTCTTCATTTAACACTCATGTAACAATTAATTCCCGCAGATCGTGTGATAAGAATGTGTAATCACGGCACTTTTTTATCGATAGAATTTATTATCCGCAGCCTTACTGGCCGTTAGCTTTCTATAATCTAACGATGTAAGGAGCATGTGAATGACTAATAAGGACGATCATTTATGCAGTTACTGGCAGGCACTCTGACCCACTACGCTAACCCTCAAGCACGCCCTGAATTGGAATACTCGAGCGAGCAGCGTGACATTTTAAGTGTCGCGAACTCACAACAGGCGATTAAAGATATTTCTCAATGGCCAGGCTACTCTGTTACTCCTTTGCATGAGCTGAATGCTATCTCTGCTGAGATCGGCGTAAACAAGTTTTGGTACAAAGATGAATCGCAGCGTTTTGGCCTGAAGAGTTTTAAAGCACTAGGCGGCGCTTATGCCGTTGCTCGTCAGCTTCAGATTGAAATCGCCAATCGCTATGGGAAGAACCCGACCATCAGTGAGCTGCTCAACGGGGAATGGAAATCAGAAGTTGCTGAAATCGTTGTCAGCTGTGCAACTGACGGAAACCATGGTCGCTCCGTCGCATGGGGCGCACAAATGTTTGGTTGTGGTTGTGTTATCTACATTCACCGTGACGTATCGGAAGGCCGCAAGCAAGCGATGGAAGCGTTCGGTGCAGAAGTGGTACGCATTACCGGTAACTACGATGAATCTGTTCGTTTGGCCGACTCAGAAGCTAAAGCGCAAAATCGCGTGATTGTTTCGGACACTTCTTACGAAGGCTACATGGAAATCCCTAAAGACGTTGCTCTAGGCTACACCGTGATGCTGGCTGAAATTGTAGAGCAATTGGATGGCGAGATTCCAACCCATGTCTTTGTACAAGGGGGAGTGGGTGGTTTGGCATCCGCTGTCTGTGGTTACTTCTGGGATTTGTGGGGCGTCGATCGTCCACGTTTTGTAATCGTAGAACCTGAGCAGGCTAACTGCTTACAGAAGAGTGCTCAAGCGGGTAAACCGATTGTGGTTACGGGCGACTTAGAGACGCTGATGGCCGGTTTGGCATGTGGTGAAGTTTCAAGCTTGGCGTGGACGATTCTACAAAATGGTGCTGATGACTTTATGACGTTGAGCGAAGAAGCTATTCCGCAAGCGATGCGCATGTTGGCAAGTGGCGAAAAAGCGGAAGTAGCGATAGAGGGCGGGGAATCTGCAGTCCCAGGTTTTGCCGCAGCGATCATCGCCAAGCAAGATCCGAACTTCGCTGAAAAATTGAATTTGACTCAAGGCAGTCGAGTGTTGGTTATTGGTACTGAAGGGGCAACCGACCCCGATCTCTACCAACAGATCATCGACAATAAAATCTAATAGCGAAAAGTACATAGCTAGCAGTTAATAGTTAATAGTTAATAGTTAATAGTTAATAGTTAATAGCTAATCGCGAACAACGAATAATAAAGTAAGCCCCAAGGTTGGCGGTATGTAAGGTTTCTTCATACCGTCTTTTTTCCTCTCTTTTTTGACTTCATTTCACGACACGCCTTGCTTTCTAATTGCACTGGTCATCAATCGATCTGGTTAATCAATCGCGCTGCTCATCAATTGGAATCGTCAGCCCCACCTTGACGTTATCCATCACCACATTGGTTTGAAAGCTCTTGATATTGGCATTGTCGAAGAAGGCTTCACGAGTAAAGTTGTCGTAACCCTCCATATCCGCTGCCGTAACAATCATGATGAAATCTGAACTGCCGGTCACGTAATAGCATTGCTGTACTGAGCGGTTTGAACTCATCTCTTTTTTGAAATTGTGCATTAAATCCACACGCTCACGCTCTAGCGTTACCTGAACGATAAACGTCATTCCATGGCCGACCGCTTTTGGGTTGATAACAGAGACATCAGCTTGAATGACACCTTGCGCTCTCATGCGTTTTAAACGGCGCTGCACAGCAGCAGGAGAGAGCCCGACCTTTTCTGCAATCTTGTCTGAGGTAGCTCTGTTTGAGTCTTGTACGATGTTGAGGATCTTCTTGTCGAAACTGTCGACCACCAATGCAGATTGCTGTGTCATACCCATACTTCCCAATATCTGTTTGTAAATTAATTGTTTCTTTTGAACCAGCGTGTGATCGAGTTAAAGGTATTTAGCCTTAACATTTAGACCTCAATGAGCGAGAACAAAAAACCACTATAACGCAGAAAAAATGCGGAATTTCTGCACAACAAGGTAATCATTTAATGATAATCCTTAAAGTTATCGGTGCATTATTAATCTTGTGAACGAAATGTAAAGATCAAATCGACAGAGTTTTAAAATTATATGAAACATGTTGTTAACATCCTTTGGGCGATGTTAACTCTCGCTCAAGGAGTTGGAAAGTATGAAATCTGCAACCGCTACTTTACAGTTTGAATTAGAAAAATTGGCACCAGCAGGACGCGTCGGTGTGATTGCGTTAGCGACAGATTTCAATATTGAGCGTGATTTAAACGCGCTGTATCCAAACGATGTGCAATCGTTCACCAGCCGCCTAAGAAACTACAATCCATTGACGATAGAGAACCTGCGTAGAATGGAGCCGGGAATCGCCGCTTGCGCCGATACCATCCTACCGGGTACTGAATTGGATGTGGTGATCTACGCCTGTACCTCTGGCACCATTGCGATTGGCAGCGAGCGAATTACCCAGCTCATTCATCAGTCTCGTCCAAACGCTGCGGTAACGAATCCGGTGACTGCTGCCTTGGCGGCTTTCGACAGCTTTAAAGCGAAGCGTATCTCGGTATTAACGCCTTATACCGAAGCCGTGAATCAAGACGTGGCCGCATTTTTTGAGTCGCAAGGCATTGAAGTGTTGAGCATCGCAGGCTTTGGTTTTGAAGATGACACCGCAATGACGTTCATTTCTCCAATGGACATCAAACAAGCCGCGATACAAGTCTGTGACCCTGAAGCGGATCTTCTGTTTATCTCTTGCACTGCGTTGCGAGCAGCATCGGTGATTGAATCCATTGAAGTGGCATTAGATAAGCCCGTTGTCAGCAGCAATCAGGTGTTGGCTTGGCACTCGCTTCAGTTGATGAACTACCCCATACCCATTAAAGGGTTTGGTGCACTGCTAGAGCACCATCTCCAACCATCCTCAGATAATTGCCGAAGGTCGCAGTCGTTGTAACGACCTTTGATTAAAGCTGCTCACTTTGCGTTTACATTCAGCAGTCAGCTAACTCCATATCTAACGTTAATACAAAGAATTACACTTTGGGATCACTACTATGCCGTCTACTTTCTCGATCAAACCAGACCAACTGTCTTCGCAGCTTATTCAAAGCATGACGGAGTGGCGTCAACACTTACACCGTTTCCCTGAGTGTGGCTTTGACGTCAACCTCACCTCTGATTTCATCGCCAGTAAGCTTGAGAGCTTTGGCATCGAAGTGGTGCGTAACATCGGCAAAACAGGATTAGTAGGAATACTTCGTTCAGGATCAAGTGAAGCGAGTATTGGCCTAAGAGCTGATATGGATGCGCTACACATTCATGAGCAAAACAGCTTTGCGCATTGCTCACAACATGATGGGAAGATGCACGCTTGTGGCCACGATGGGCACTCTGCAATGCTGCTTGGCGCGGCAAGCTATCTAGCCGAGAACCTATTGGCCCAAAACCTATTAGCAGGTAACCCGACCTTCGATGGCACGGTGTATTTCATTTTTCAACCCGATGAAGAGCACGGTTGTGGCGCTCAAGCGATGATTGATGATGGCTTGTTTGAACGATTCTCGATTGATGAGGTGTATGGGGTTCACAACTTCCCCGGTCTAGCGGAAGGTGAATTGATGGTTCGCCCCGGATCATTAATGGCCAGTGAGAGTAGCTTTGAGATCACCATCAATGGTGTGGGTGGACATGCTGCTCTGCCGCATCAAGGGGTCGATCCTCTCGTCGTTGGCTCGCAAGTCATTCTTGGTCTGCAAACCATCGTGTCTCGTAATCTCAGTGCGATTCACGACACGGCTGTAGTCTCTGCCACCGAATTTATTACCGATGGCACGGTCAACGTCATCCCGACTCAAGTAGTCATTAAAGGCGATTGTCGCTGCTTCACTGAATCTTCCCTCGATCGAATCAAGCAAAGCATGGAGCGAATCGTGGCGGGCATTTGTCAGGCAGCTGGTGCGACTTACGACTTCGAGTTTATCAATACCTTCTACCCAACCATCAACAGCGAGCAACAAACCCAATATTCGGTTGCCGCCGCGCAGAAGGTGCTTGGTGTCGAGAACGTTAATGAGGCCTGTGACCCACTGACAATTTCGGAAGATTTCTCAAGCATGTTGCGCGTTAAACCGGGCTGCTATGTGCTGTTGGGTAATGGCACGGAATCGGTCGGTGGTTGCGCATTACATAACCCGAAATACGACTTTAATGACGGCATCTTAAAGCTCGGTGCGAGCTACTGGATTCAGTTGGTGAACGATCGTTTAGCAAGACCAATTTAGAAATGCTTATTTAGAAACAATGAATTAGAAGTAACTCAATGAGAAGTAACAACGCAATTAGAAGCAACTCAATTTGAAGTAACAAGTAGAGAAATAGATTCAGCAGTGACGGATTTGGCACTGCAAGATGGCTGACTTTAAACGGAGTTTATTGTCGACACAGCCAAAACTGAAGCGCGTGAAGTGACCAAGGTCATCAGCGTGTAATTAGGATAATAAAAGGAAAGACAGGATGAAACGATTAGGCGTAGCACTGCTAAGTTTGAGCATGGTTTTTGGCGTTCATGCCGAAACATGGAAGTTTGCTTCAGAAGAGGACAAAACAGACGTTCAAGACATCTATGCACAAAAATTTGCGGAAGTGATTAAGAAGGAATCTGATGGCGACATCCGTGTTCGCATCTATTACTACGGTCAACTGGGTACAGAAAACGACATCGTAGAACTGGCTGCTAAAGGCACGATTCAATTTGTGTCGGTAGGCGCGGGTCACTTAGGGTCTTACGTACCTGAAGTTCAAGCGGTGAGCTTACCGTATGTTCTGGGTACTAACGAAGCGATCACGCATAAGGTCTTAACGGAAAGCCCAACCATCTATAACAAGCTGGCACCTAAGTTTGAGAGCGTAAACTTAAAGCTGTTGTCGATGATGTCTGAAGGTGAAATGGTTTGGGGCGGCAACAAACCTATCCGTACACCTGAAGATTTTGCGAACCAGAAAATCCGTACTTTCACTTCAACCATTCCTGTTGAAACCTACAAAGCGTTTGGTGCAACACCTACTCCTCTTTCTTGGGGTGAAGTGTACGGTTCACTGCAACTTAAGACCATTGATAGCATGGTTAACCCGATCTACTTCATCTACAACGCGAAGTGGCATGAGGTTCAAGACTACCTAATGTTCCCAGGTCAGCAACCCTATGTCAGCACGGTATCGACCAACAGCAAGTGGTACAACGGCCTGTCGAAAGAGAAGCAAGCGATGGTCGACAAAGCAATTACAGCGGCAGACCAAGCGGCTTACGACTATCAGGTACGCATCAACAAAGAGAACATGGACAAGATCTTAAAAGAGCGTCCAGACATGCAAGTGGTTGTGTTAACTGAGGAAGAGCGTGAACGCTTCAAGGTCCTCAGTCAAAAGCTGCACACGACTTACTATGACGTGGTAGCAAATGCCTACCCTGCCGGTGAGCAAAGTGAAGCGCGTGAGGGTGCGAAAACCATTCTCGAAGAAATCCTAGATGAAGTGAAGGCTGCTTCAGCGACGCAATAGAAAGCGTTGTTAGGATGAATGCTATCCGTTGTTTATTGGCAGCGGTTAGCTTATCCCCACCTTCTCCAAATTGTGGCAATGGACCCCTGTCACTGAACGAAGTATGGAGCACTGCCTGTTATGAAAGAACTGCTACATAAAATAAGCGTCGCGACAGAAAAGCTAGAACGCTTTTTAATCACAACCGCTATTCTCGCGATGATGATCAATTCCACCGCCAATGCGATTGGGCGATATGCCTTCAATAAAAGCCTGTTCTTCTCAGAAGAGCTTAATCAATTCCTTATTGTCTCAGTGACTTTTATTGGCTTCGCCTATGCCGTCCGCCAAGGTCGAAATATCCGCATGACTGCGGTGTACGATTCACTGAGTTTCAAAGCCCAGAAGGTGCTCACCACCGTGATTGCATTGTTGACTGGGATGTTGATGTTTTACCTCGCTTATCACGCCTTCCTGTATGTCCAAGAGTTGAAGTCAATCAACCGACTTAGCCCAGCACTGCAGTTTCCGGTGTATTGGGTCTACTCCATTATTCCAATCGGCTTTGCTATCGCAGGGCTGCAATACAGCATGAGTTTTTTGATGAACTTGCTGCATAAAGAAATCTACGTGTCATTCGATGTCATAGAGAATAAACATAACAACGTGGGTGAATTCGAATGAGTGATATTGCACAATTTTTCTCGGACATTATTGCCGGCGAACTCGATATTTATGTCATCACATTTACTCTTGTTTCTGTGATGGTGATTTTGCTGTTTTTGAGCTTCCCAATGATCGTGCCGTTAGCGGTTGGCGCGTTAATCGGCTTGATTCATTTCTCTCAGGTTGAGCCGGGAGTGCTTATTCAACAGATGGTCACGGGCATCTCACCGAACGCCTTGATTGCGGTGCCGATGTTCATCTTGGCTGCCGATATTATGACACGCGGCCACACTGCCTATAACTTACTTGGCCTGATTCAAGCGTTTGTCGGACATCTGCGTGGCGGGCTGCCGATTACCACCTGCATTAGTTGTACTTTATTTGGTTCTGTTTCTGGCTCGACTCAGGCGACCGTGGTGTCGGTTGGCCAAATCATGCGCCCGAAGTTGCTGCAAGCAGGGTACAAAGACAGCTTTGTGATGGCGCTGATCATCAATGCCAGTGACATCGCGTTTCTTATTCCGCCAAGTATTGGTTTGATTCTTTACGGCACCTTAGCCAACGCCAGTGTGGGCGAATTGTTCATTGCTGGTATTGGCCCAGGTTTAGTGCTCGCGAGCCTGTTCTCGTTATACAGCTATGCCTACAGTGTGAAGCACAGCGATACCATCACTTTGGTTGAAAAAGCCAACACAGCAGAACGCATTGAAGCGATCAAGAAAGCGATTCTTCCTCTCGGTTTCCCTGCTTTAATTATCGGCGGTATCTACTCTGGGGTCGTGACGCCAACAGAAGCCGCTTCGTTTGCGGTGCTGTATGCGATCATCGTTGAGTGCATTTTCTATCGCAAACTTGGCGTTAAAGACATCTGCGATGCGGCGTTAAATACTGGCTTGATTACCGCAGTTGTATTTGTGCTGGTGGGTGTTGGTCAGGCTTTTTCTTGGTACATATCTTTCGAACAAATCCCTCAAGAACTGTTAGCACCTTTGGACTTAGAGAGTGCCTCTCCAGAGTACATCTTGTTTGTCATCGCACTGACTTTCTTTGTCGGCTGTATGTTTGTGGATTCGTTAGTGGTTTTGCTGATCTTGACGCCGATTTTCATGCCGATTGTTGATGCAGCAGGCATCGACCCGATATTGGTGGGTGTGATGGTGACATTGCAAATGGCTATTGGCTCAGCGACGCCACCTTTTGGGTGCGACATCTTTACTGCTATCGCCATCTTTGAAAAGCCTTATATGGAAGTGATTCGCGGGACGCTGCCGTTCTTCCTGATTTTGGTGTTGATGTCTGCGTTGCTGATTTTCTTCCCAAGCATCGCTCTGTTACCAAGAGACATTTTATTCAATTAATCCGTCGAGTTACCCTTATTCAATCAAGGATAGAGATATGAGTATATTGCCATTAACACCTCCGCAGAGAGGGTTTGAATCAGCAGAACTAGAGCAACGTACTGTCGAGTTGCAACAACGTCTTCGCGCTCAAAACATCGATGCTGCGTTTTTCACAACGGAGCCTGAATTCCGTTATTTCAGTGGCTTTAAATCGCAGTTTTGGGAAAGCCCAACGCGTCCGTGGTTTTTGGTGGTGCCAGCGGTTGGTAAGCCCATAGCGGTAGTACCAGAGATCGGTGTGGCTGGTTTCGACGATACATGGATTGAAGATGTGCGCAGTTGGCCGTCGCCAAGGCCAGAAGATGACGGTATCTCTTTGTTAGCTTCTACGCTATCTGAAGTCTCCAAAGGTTCTCGCAGAATCGGTTCGATGATTGGCCCGGAAACACATCTGCGTATGCCTGCCACTAACTATGCGTTGTTACAGCAGAAGTTGAGCCAACATAGTGTGGTTGATGTGTCATTTATGGTTCGCGATCTGCGCAGTGTTAAGTCTCAAGCGGAGATCGATAAAGTACGCTTCGCTTGCCAAGTCACGGCGGCGGGCTTTGAGTATCTTCGCCAAAATTTAGCAATAGGCATGACAGAGCGACAGGCGTGTAAAGCCATGCATTTAGAAATGCTGCGTTTGGGTGCCGATGCGTGTCCTTACTTGATTTCGGCATCCGGCCAAGGTGGCTATGACAACATCATCATGGGGCCAACCGATCGTGTGCTCTCTGAAGGAGATGTGTTGATCATCGATACTGGCGCTAACTTTGATGGCTACTTCAGTGACTTTGACCGGAATTATGCGTTTGGGCATGCGCAGCCAGATACGATAGCGGCTTATGACGCGGTATATCAATCGACAGAGGCAGGGCTCGCGATTGCTGAACCGGGACGAACAACCGGAGATGTGTGGCAAGCCATGTGGTCGGTACTGGAGAAGAGTGGTGCGCTTGGCAACGATGTGGGTCGTATGGGGCATGGTTTAGGTATGCAGCTAACAGAGTGGCCATCACATGTGCCTAACGGTGATGTGATCTTAAAACCGGGTATGGTGTTAACGCTTGAGCCGGGTATGGCGTTTGCGAAAAACCGCATGATGGTACACGAGGAAAACATCGTCATCACCGAATCTGGCTGCGAAATGCTGCATCAAAGAGCTTGGCAGTCGATGCCGATTATTGGCTAATTGCGCTTAGAATCTAGTCATAATGTTGAATCCTGGTAGAGGAGGGCGTTCAAGCACTTTGTTGGACGCTCGGTTTTCTTTTTCCTTCGCTATACCTCGTCATCTTTTACACCCAAAGACCTCTAATTGCCGAATTCCTCTTTGTTTCAAGAATCTCTTTTTCTGTTCAAATATTGTCCTTGTTGAGCAAAAACATTTGACCAATAACTATCACACCTCAAATCTTTAATTGTTTTCGTTAGTGCTCTAAATGATATTTAAGCTGTTGTTCCATAATGATTTTTGTTGTTTTGAATGCTGTATTGTTACGAGTTTGTTTTAAATAATCATTTGAACCCTAACTAAATTTCTGTCATTTTATATTTAACTGAACGTTCAATATAAAATAAAAGGACTGAGAAATGCCGAAGGTTGGGATGCCTGATATACGTAAACCACAGCTTGTTCAAGCCACCATGACGGTGATTGATCGAGTGGGTTTGCATGCCGCGAGTATTGCGTTGATCAGCAAAGAAGCGGGAGTCTCCACTGGCATTATTAATCACTATTTTGGTGGAAAGCATGGGCTGCTCGAAGAGACCATGCGTGAAATCCTTCGCCAACTTTCCAATACCATCACCACGTCACTAAAAGCACTTCCTGTTGATGCTCACCAACAGAGAATTAACGCGATCATCGATGGTAACTTCGAAGGTTACCAAGCAGAAAATAAGGTCGCGAAGGCGTGGTTGGCATTTTGGTCATATTCAATGCATGACGAGCAGCTGAAAAGACTGCAACGTGTGAATGAAAAACGTTTGATTTCACACTTACGTCTTGAGTTGAAAGGTATTTTGAATCATGAACAAGCGGATCTCGTTGCTCACGGGATTGCGTCTCTGATTGATGGTTTGTGGCTGAGAGGCACACTAAACCCAGATGGTATCGATGCTCAAAAGGCGCGTGCCATTATCAATGATTATCTAGATAAACAACTTACGTTCTACTCGTGTCATAGCAAATAGATCGCAGTGGTAGCGTTAGACCTTGAGCTAGACCTAGAGCAAGAGCTAGAACGACCAATACTTACACCCAAAATTCAAACTAGACCAGTAGAGTCTAATAACAATAATTAAGTCAGAATCTCAAATGGAAATGAACTCGTTATACATCGATGGCGCAGCGGTTAAAGCAACCTCTGGTGAAACCTTTGATAGCATTAACCCTGCCAACGGTGAACCTATCGCGACCTTAGGCCAAGCATCTTCAGCAGATGTCGACAGTGCTATTGAATCTGCGAAACGCGGGTTTGCGGTATGGTCTGCAATGACCGCTGTGGAACGCAGCCGCATTCTGTTGAAGGCAGTGGAAATACTTAGAGCTCGAAATGATGACCTTGCAAACCTTGAGGTTGTCGACACGGGCAAGCCGTTACAAGAAGCGATCGAAGTCGATGTGGCTTCTGGTGCCGACGTTATTGAGTATTTCGCAGGGCTAGCGCCTACGCTGCAAGGCGATCAACAACCTCTTAGTGATTCCCAATTTTTCTACACACGCCGCGAACCGCTAGGTATTTGTGCGGGCATTGGCGCGTGGAATTACCCTATCCAAATCGCAATGTGGAAATCGGCTCCAGCACTCGCTGCGGGTAACGCGATGATTTTCAAGCCTTCAGAAGAAACGCCGCTAACGGCACTGAAACTTGCTGAGATCTTCACAGAAGCTGGCCTTCCTGATGGAGTATTCAACGTAGTTCAAGGTGATTACCGAGTGGGCCAAATGCTAACGGCGCACCCAGACATCGCTAAAGTGTCGTTCACGGGTGAAACCGGTACCGGTAAAGCGGTAATGGCAGACAGCGCTAAGACGCTGAAATCAGTCACCATGGAACTTGGCGGCAAGTCACCGATGATCGTGTTTGATGATGCGAAATTGGATGATGCAGTTTCCGCTTCGATGGTTGCTAACTTCTACACCCAAGGCGAAGTGTGTACTAACGGTACCCGTGTTTATGTACACGAAAACATCTACAACGCATTCATCGACCAACTTAAAACACGCACTGAGAAGCTGATCATTGGTGATCCAATGGACATGGAGACTCAGATCGGCGCGTTGATTTCTAAAGAACACCTTTCAAAAGTCCTTGAAGCCATTGAGCTAGCTAAGCAGTCGGGCGCAACTCTGCTGACGGGCGGCTATCAAGTGACAGACAACGGCCTCGAAAACGGCAACTTTGTTATCCCTACCGTGTTTGTGGATTGCGAAGACAACATGCCTCACGTTCAACAAGAGATCTTCGGCCCTGTAATGTCAGTGTTGAAGTTTACGGACGAAGACGACGTGATTCGCCGCGCTAACGACACCAAATATGGCCTAGCGGCTGGTGTGTTCACGCAAAACCTTTCTCGTGCGCACCGTGTTATTCACCAAATGCAGGCAGGTATTTGTTGGGTGAACACGTGGGGCGACTCACCAGCAGAAATGCCTGTTGGTGGTTACAAGCTTTCGGGTGTTGGCCGTGAAAATGGACCAGAAACCCTACTTCACTATACGCAGACTAAGAGCATTCTTATTGAACTTGGCGACTACGCCAGCCCTTATGCCTAACGCGTAACACTCAATTTTATGGGCTAGTTTAACAGAGCTAGCCCCACTGACTTATCTCAGGGAAATCAAAACATGGAACAACGCTACGATTATATTATCGTCGGCGCGGGTTCGGCCGGCTGTGTGTTAGCGGATAGGCTAACGGAAAGCGGTGAACATAGCGTTTTATTACTGGAAGCTGGTGGTACGGACAAGAGTATTTTTATCCAAATGCCAACCGCGCTTTCTTACCCAATGAATACTGAAAAGTACGCTTGGCAATTTGAAACAGAGCAAGAACCGGGCCTTGATGGACGTGAACTGCACTGCCCACGTGGCAAAGTGTTAGGCGGCAGCTCATCGATCAACGGTATGGTTTATGTTCGTGGCCACGCGTGTGATTTTGACCAATGGGAAGAAGAGGGCGCTGCGGGTTGGAACTACCAAGCATGTCTGCCTTATTTCCGCCGTGCTGAATCATGGAACAAAGGCGGTGATGAATACCGTGGAGACAATGGCCCTGTCGGCACTTGTAATGGTAACGATATGGAGCTTAACCCACTTTACCAAGCGTTTATCGATGCGGGTAAAGACGCCGGTTACCCAGAAACCAACGACTACAACGGCTACCAGCAAGAAGGCTTCGGCACTATGCATATGACGGTAGACAAGGGTGTTAGAGCCTCAACCTCTAACGCTTATCTACGTCGAGCATTGAAGCGTTCAAACCTGACCTTGAAGAAAGGTATCGTGGCGCGTCGTTTCTTACTTGAAGCACAAGACGCACAAGACACAAAAGGCCAATCAGGCCTGAAAGCCGTCGGTGTCGAGTTTGAAAAGTCAGGCAATACTCAAGTGGCTGTGGCGAACAAAGAAGTGATCTCTTCTGCGGGTTCTATCGGTTCTGTTCAACTGCTGCAGCTTTCTGGTATCGGCCCGAAAGCCGTGCTTGAAAAGGCAGGCGTTGAGCTTAAACACGAGCTGAATGGCGTAGGTGAAAACCTTCAAGATCACCTAGAAGTGTACTTCCAATATCACTGCAACGAACCCATCACGCTCAACAGCAAGCTTGGTTTAGTCAGCAAAGGCATGATTGGCGCAGAATGGATTCTGACTCGTAAAGGCCTTGGTGCCACTAACCACTTTGAATCGTGCGCGTTCATTCGTTCTCGCAAAGGATTAAAGTGGCCAAACATTCAATATCACTTCCTGCCAGCAGCGATGCGTTACGACGGGCAAGCGGCCTTTGATGGTCACGGTTTCCAAGTACACGTTGGGCCTAACAAGCCAGAGAGTCGCGGTACGGTAGCGATCACTTCTGCTGATCCGCATGCCAAGCCAGAGATCATTTTCAACTACATCTCGACTGAACAAGATCGCCAAGATTGGCGCGATTGTATTCGTCTGACGCGTGAGATTTTGTCTCAACCTGCGATGGATGTGTACCGAGGCAAAGAGATTCAGCCGGGTCTAAATATTACTTCCGATGAAGCGATTGATGAATGGGTTAAGCAGAACGTTGAAAGTGCTTATCACCCTTCATGTGGCTGCAAAATGGGTTCAGATGATGATCCAATGGCAGTGCTTGATGAAGAGTGTCGCGTTCGCGGTGTCGATAATTTACGTGTTGTCGACTCATCGGTTTTCCCAATCATTCCAAACGGTAATTTGAACGCCCCGACCATTATGGTTGCCGAGCGTGCTTCCGATTTGATTTTGGGTAAGCCAATGCTCAAAGCGCAGGACGTTCCAGTGTGGATTGCACCTGAGTGGCAAGAGAAGCAAAGAATAAATAAACCAGTAAGAGAAGCGTAAGCCTCTGTTATTAGTTTAAAAAATAGAAAGTAGTTCAAAAATAGAAAAAGCAAAAAGTAACAACAAAAATTAGTCAAAAGTCAGAAGAACTGCTCTCTATCGGTGTTGATATCGAGCAGAAAAAGGAAAGATAAAAAGGAACCATTATGACGACTCTAAATATTCAGAACATGACCACGAAAACGTTAACAGCACTAGCCATTAGTTCATTTGCATTTGGTGCTAACGCTTCTATTGAACCACAGCAATGTGAAAACGTTCGCTTCGCTGATGTAGGCTGGACTGACATTACCGCAACAACCGCCGTTACTTCTGAACTATTAAAAGGCCTTGGTTACAAAACCAAAACCGACCTACTTTCAGTACCGGTGACTTACTCTTCAATGGCGAACGGCGATATTGATGTATTCCTAGGTAACTGGATGCCAACCATGGAAGGCGATATTGCTAAGTACCGTGAAGCGGGCACGGTTGAAACCGTTCGTGCCAACCTTGAAGGCGCAAAATACACACTAGCTGTACCAAAATATGTGTACGACTCTGGCGTAAAAAGCTTCGCAGACCTAGCAAAACATGCCGACAAATTTAAAGACCGCATCTACGGCATCGAACCGGGTAACGACGGTAACCGACTAATCCAATCAATGATTGATTCAGACGCGTTTGGCTTGAAAGATTTCAGCCTAGTGGAATCAAGTGAAGCGGGCATGGTATCGCAAGTATCACGTGCAGCACGTCGTAGCCAATGGATTGTTTACCTTGGTTGGGCTCCGCACCCAATGAACAGCAATGTTGAAATGGAATACCTTTCTGGCGGTGACGACTTCTTCGGCCCTAACTACGGCGGCGCGAATGTTTACACCAACGTTCGTTCAAACTACCTGTCTGAGTGTGCAAACGTCGGTCAACTTCTACAAAACCTAGAATTTACTCTAGAGATGGAAAACCAGTTGATGGAAGAGATTCTTAACCAAAAAGTGAAGCCAGAAAAAGCGGCTCAACAATGGTTGAACAAGAACCCTCAACAAGTTGAAGCTTGGTTAGACAACGTAAAAACGCATAAAGGTGAATCAGCGACTCAAGCCGTTACTGAATACCTAAAGCAAGTTAAAGCTTAGTTCTACCTATCTCAACAGCTACATAAATAATAAAGGTGGGCTTGCCAATTTATCGATTGGTTTGAAGTAGCCCACCCATAATAAAAGGCAATATTGTGAATTTTATTACGGAAAACAAAATCCCTGTCGGACAATGGATGGAAGCGGGTGTTGATTGGCTAACAATCAATGCAGCAGGATTCTTTGACGCTATTTCGATTTTTCTAGAAACCGTCATTATGTTTTTAGTCGATGTATTTAAGTGGATGCCGCCTGCACTGCCAATCGTGATGACTGCTGCGATTGCATGGTACTTACACCGTAAACCTTCGCTAGTGATCTTTGTGGTCGCGGCACTGCTGACTATTCTTAACCTCGGCTATTGGCAAGAAATGCTGGAAACCTTTGTTCTCGTCTTTGCGGCGACAACGATTTCCGTATTAATTGGCGTACCGGTTGGCATCATGGCTGCCCACCGTCCTTGGCTCTATACAGTTTTGCGTCCAATCCTTGATTTGATGCAGACAGTCCCAACTTTCGTTTATCTGATTCCAACTCTGGTTCTATTCGGCTTGGGTATTGTTCCTGGCTTAATCTCTACCATTATTTTCGCGATAGCTGCACCGATTCGTTTAACCTACTTAGGGGTAACTAAAGTGCCTGAAGAGTTGATTGAAGCGGGTAAAGCGTTTGGTGCAAGCCGCATGAAATTGCTGATGAAGGTCGAATTACCGGCGGCTCTACCAAGCATCATGGCGGGTGTAACCCAATGTATTATGTTGTCGCTTTCGATGGTGGTTATCGCCGCTCTTGTCGGTGCTGACGGACTTGGTAAACCTGTTGTTCGTGCATTGAACACAGTGAACATCTCACAAGGTTTTGAAGCTGGATTAGCGATTGTATTAGTCGCAATCATCCTTGACCGCTTGTGCAAAACACCAAACCAGAAGGAAGCTTAATCATGTCTAACTCTCAGGAAAAAAAGACAATGGACGCGATTACCATTAAGAATCTCGATGTTGTGTTTGGTAATAAATCGAAACAAGCGCTTGAGCTACTCGACCAAGGTAAAACTCGCCAAGAGATCATTGATGAGACTGGCCAAGTGGTTGGCGTAGATAATGTGTCGCTGACCGTTGAAGAAGGCGAGATTTGTGTGCTGATGGGGTTGTCTGGTTCTGGTAAATCATCTTTGCTTCGCGCAGTTAACGGCCTGAATGAGATCAGCCGTGGCTCATTGGCGATCAAAGATGGAGACAAGCAGGTTGATTTAGGTGAACAGTGCGACGAAGCGACCTTGCGTCATCTTCGTACTCACCGCGTTTCTATGGTGTTCCAAAAATTTGCCCTAATGCCTTGGTTAAACGTGTTAGATAACGTGGCGTTTGGTCTAGAAATGCAAGGCGTAGCCAAAGATGTTCGTCGTGCTAAAGCGCGTGAACAACTTGAAATGGTGGGTTTGGCAGAGTGGGAAACCAAATTTCCACATGAGCTTTCTGGCGGCATGCAGCAACGTGTTGGTTTGGCGCGTGCGTTTGCAATGGACACCGACATTCTGTTGATGGATGAACCGTTTTCGGCGCTTGATCCACTGATTCGTGCTCAGCTGCAAGATGAACTGATCACGCTGCAAAACAAACTCAATAAAACAATTCTGTTCGTGAGCCACGACCTAGATGAAGCTTTGAAGATTGGTAATAACATTGCGATCATGGAGTCAGGCAAACTGATTCAACACGGTAAGCCTGAAGAGATCGTGTTGACGCCAAAAACCGAATACGTAAAAGATTTCGTTGCTCACACCAATCCATTGAATGTGCTAAAAGGTCGCTCTTTAATGCAGCCTCTTGATTCACTGACGCAAGAAAATGAAAGCTGGAAGATCTGCGATTCTAAAGATCTCTGGATTGAACAGAGTGAAGGTGCTTTATCAGTGAAAGGTGAATCTACTTTGGCGCTTGTTGAGTGGAGCGAGTCTGACGACCTAACCGCGATTAACGCGTCGAGTGTGGTAGTGGCAAGCCCAGAGATTGGTATGCGTGATGCGATTAAGCTTAAGCAGATCAGTAACCACCCAATTCTGTTGGTTGAAAACAATCAATTGGTAGGGATTTTGGATAACAGCGAGTTTTACAACGCGCTAACGGGTAACTTTCAGATGAATACCGCTGCGTAAAATTTCGTTTTTCAGCTTAGCTATTGAGGCTGGTTTTTTATTGGGTGGAGAGGATTAAATCTCTCTACCTCTATGATTACTAAAATATATTATTCTTTGAGTTTGTATTCTCTGGTTCATTATTTTTGTCTTCATTGAAGCTTTCATTCCCCCTTCATTAAGCAAAAGTGCCGCACCACGCAAGTTTAGTGGTATAGAAAAGATTGAGAATAGTATGAACATCAGTACAATGCGGAAAAATCAATGAAGTAATTTATCAATTTACAGTGTAATTCGAGCGCGCGTGACGTAATCACTCGAGATATTTCATCGCTTCGACGCTGTAAAACCATTCACAGTATATTAGTACAAAGGTCTGCATCTTGGACAAACATGACGAAATCCTGGTCGCTATTCGCCAAATTATTCGCGCTATCGATTTACACTCGAAGAAGCTGAGTAAAGAGTATGGTTTGACTGGCCCTCAATTAATCTTAATGAGAGCAATCCAAGAAATGGGTAATGTGACGATCAAAGAATTGTCTAATCAGACCAATGTAAGCCAAGCAACGACGACGACGATCATCGACCGTCTTGAGTTAAATGGCTATGTACAACGAGTACGCAGTTCATCGGACCGCCGCAAAGTACACGCGAACCTGACTGAAAAAGGTCAAGAGTTGCTAAACAATGCGCCCCCGCCGCTGCAAGATAACTTCGTGCAAAAATTCCAAAACCTAGAGACGTGGGAGCAAAGCTTACTGCTTTCTTCGATGCAGCGTGTATCAGCAATGATGAACGCAGAAGACATCGACGCTGCTCCAGTGCTTCAGCTTGAAGGCATTGCAAACGTAGCCAAAAGCTAACGTTAGTTTTAAATTATCTATTTAAAACAAAAACTTAAAGAGTTATCAAATGGTCGCATTAAGCGGCCATTTTTGATCTCACCATGTGAGATTTCTCGTTATACCGCCTGTTCGTTACACCCTCCTATTTCAAATCGCCCTGGGTTTTAACCCTACGTTGTAATCACCCTATTTATTTGTATTCAAAAATGCACTGACGATTCTCTGACAATAAAGATGTAGACCGACCGGTCTGATTTGTATTATTGTGTGCTCATCTTAACCACGAGGTGATGTATGAAATACGAATTGACGCCAACACAAATGACCATGACGTTGAACAACATGCAGGGAGCTTTTGCACAGAACCCGATGCCAGCGGTATCGGTGAGAATTGAGCAGTTGCTTGCACTTAAATCTGCGCTTATCGACTACACAGATCGTTTGTGTTCAGCCGTGAGTGAGGACTATGGTCACCGCAGTCGACAAGACACTTTGATGGCTGACATATTGCCTTGCATCGGAAATATTGATCACAGCATTGAGTGTTTACCTCATTGGTCGACATCTTCGATTCGTCATTCCGGCCCTTTACTTTCAACCTCTCGTGTTGAAGTGGTTTATCAACCCAAAGGCGTTGTCGGGATCATTGCTCCGTGGAACTTCCCGATCATGTTATCCGTCGGCCCGCTTATTTCGGCGTTGGCAGCGGGCAATCGTGCCATGATCAAGATGAGTGAATTTACCCCAGCGACGAACCAAGTATTAAGATCGCTATTGGCGGAAGTCTTCCAATCTGATGAGGTGTGCTTGGTTGAAGGTGAGGTAGAGATCGCAGCCGCATTTTCGGCGTTGCCGTTTGATCATCTTCTGTTTACGGGGTCAACCCAAGTAGGTCGCCAAGTGATGAGGTCAGCGGCTGACACGCTAACTCCAGTTACGCTAGAGCTAGGCGGTAAGTCACCGGTTATCGTTGCAGAAGACATGCCAATTGATATCGCGGTTGAGCGAATCATTTATGGTAAGAGCCTCAATAACGGGCAGGTGTGTGTGGCTCCTGACTATGTATTGCTACCTGAAGGGAAAGTTGAATCTTTCATTCAAGAGTATAAAAAACAGTACCAATTGCTGTTCGATGAAGGGGTCTATTCCGAGAGTTTGACGTCCCTAATCAATCCTCGTCAATGCGATCGTATTGTCGGCTTGTTGAATGAAGAGCAACAAGCAGGAACGCGAACCGTCGCTTGCCATGACGAAGCGATGGACTTAGATAACCATCGTTTGGTGACGCACCTAATTGTTGAACCAAGCCTGTCATCCAAGGTGATGAACGAAGAGATTTTCGGCCCACTATTACCCTTGATTACGTATCGCAATATCGAAGAGGCGTTCCAAGTCATCAATAGCAAACCAAGGCCGTTAGCGCTCTATCTAATGAGCTTTGATTTGAGCTTACAAGCTCAGGTTAAACACCAAGTTCATTCCGGCGGAATGTGTATCAATGACTGTGTTTTCCATTTAGCGGTTGATGACGCGCCGTTTGGTGGCATTGGTGAATCTGGTCAGGGCAACTATCACGGCAAAGAAGGTTTCCTTACTTTCTCCCATGCCAAAACCGTCTTGGAAACAGGCTTAGATCATCGAGTTAAGCATCTGTTTTCAAAAGAAGACAACGAATTAAAGACCGCAGTGATGAGCATGCTTGGCAAGTAAATCATTTCTGTCATTACTCAATTTATCTACAAGAAGCTATTTATAAGAAATTATTTTTACGACGTTATTTTAAGAGGTTATTTTTATGTTGGAACGATTTTTTGAACGAACGATGAAAGCGTATTTGATGGTTACAGGATTCTTAACCGCAACCGCTTTCTCTACTTTCCTTGCGCCTGATTGGAGTATGCAAACGCTGTTCTCGTACAACGATACGATGATGGTGAACAAAGAGTATCTTATGGGTACCTATCAACACTGGGGAGTCATGGTTGGCTGTATTGGTGTGTTGTTGATGTTCTCGGCGAAGTACAAATCGCTGCGTACTTCGACCATGATTTACAGTGCATTTGAGAAGTCGATGTTTGTGGGCATATTCTTATACAACGTGTGTATCAACGATTATGAGTGGTTTTATGGTTGGAGCGGTGTATTTGCGCTCGATGGATTTGTGACTGTCTACTCTTTAGTTTACCTGTATTACTACCTCACTAGAGACAAAAGCAAGGTGCCAGCTCATCTTCGTTAATAGTTAATGAGTTGCTCATGGTGAATCAATGACACTTATTCAATGATCACTCACTAGCTTACTTATCACTACAGCCCGCATTTGCGGGCTTTTTTCGTTTTGGGGCAATGATCCATAAAGATCTTAATTGACATATCTTTGACATTAACACTCTAGACCGACCGGTTTGTATTGGTTATTGTTTAGTCATCAACTAGAAATGAGGTAAATACCATGACAACCAATAATTTTAATTTTCAACTTAAAACCATTGTTCATGCTCAAGAGAATGGCATTGAAAATATCCCTTCTCTTTTTGGTCGCTTAGGTGCGCAAAGAGTCGTGCTCTTTTCTGATAAAGGCTTGGAGTCTCTTGGTTTTGTTGAGCAGTTCTCGGCGTTGTTTGTAAACGAAAAGGTGAACCAGCCAGGCAATGAACAAGCGGTTCAGCTTGTTGGTGTGTACACCGATATCGCGCCAGACGCGACTTGCGACAACATCAACGCTGCCATTGAGTTTGCAAACAGCGTCAATGCTGATGCGATCTTGTCTGTTGGCGGCGGCAGCGTAATTGATGCTTCTAAAGGTGTGAAATACGCATTTCATAAGAAGATAGATGACATTCGCACCGTGATTGCGGGTGGCGGTCATATGGATGTGTGGCCAAACAATGAAGATATTCGAGTGCCCCACATTGCGGTTCCGACAACGGCTGGTACGGGCGCAGAAGCCTCTCCGATTGCTGTTTTTTACAATGAACATGAAAACATCAAAGCAAGTCTAGTCGCGTCTGGATTGGAAGCCGATATCGCGATCCTTGATCCAACGGTGACCACTAAGCTGCCTGCTCACCTTACTCGTTCTACAGCCATGGATGCGTTAACACACGCTGTTGAAGCGATTGTGTCACCGATGAGTAATGCATTCACTGACGCTTACGGCATTCAGGCAGCAAAACTGATTATTGAAAACTTACCCTTGGCATTGAAAGAGCCAGAAAACCTAACCGCACGTGGCAATCTTCTTCAAGCAAGCACCATGGCGATCTCTGCATTTTATTCGTCTTTGGGCGGTATTCCGATTCACAACTGTGCTCATGCCTTTGGTGCGATTAGCCACATTCCACATGGCGATGCCAACACGGTGCTGATGCCGGTTGTGATTGAAGCGCTGCCTGAATTCTATATGCCGAATGCGGCGAAGTTAGCTCAAGCTTTCTCTGTCGACACTACGGGAACCGATGAGATGGTTTACCAGAGAGTGTTGGATTTCTTAAACAACTTCCAAACCAGTGTGGGTGCGATGAAGCGTTTCAACAGCTGGGACTTTGATGCGCAAGAGAAGAGCAACATTGCAGAAGCGATTGAAAAAGACATCTGTTTTCAGTTCTACCCAATCTCGAAACAGACGATTGAAACCATCATAGAGAAAGCGATTTAGGTCTTTGTCTTAATCGACTGAATTTTATGACCATTTAGTTCAGTCCCTGATTCACTCACAACTATTACTCGAGAGCCAATTATGAAAATTGAAAACGTATTGCTATCAAGCTTGTGCATCATCGCGCCATTCCTACTTTTCACCTAACTCATTCAACAGGGACGTTGTGACCTTTATTCCCGAGGAGGAAATAAATGATCAATAAACGTTTAACTACCGTGATTCTGACTGGTGTTTTAGCTGCACTGTTTTTTGCTAAAGCAAGCGTTGGAAGCGAAAGCTCTAAGAACCACACCACCATGGACCAATCGCAGCAGCATCAAGATGTCGTGCAATTGTTGGATGAGGCTTACCAAGGGCAATTGGATGCCCAACTCTCTGTCGCTTACTTATATCTGAGCGGAGATGGCGTAGATCAGAATGATGAAAAAGCCGCGGAGTGGTTCGTCACCGCAGCCAATAACGGTAGCCCTGAAGCTCAAACACAGCTTGGGTTGATGTATATCTCTGGAAGTGGCGTTCAAGCCAGCCAAGCGGAAGCTGTCACCTGGATCGGCATGGCAGCAGCTCAAGAGTATGACCCTGCGCTCGACTTATTACATTGGATGTCGCAAGCCGCGCACTAATTCAGATTCTAACCAAAGTTAGTCACAGAAAAGGTTAATCACAGAGAAAGTTACTCGCAGAAAAGTTAATTACTGAAAAAGTTAATCACAGAAATTGGAGAACGTCTTATGCAGACATTCAAGAAATCTTTAGTCTTCACTGCAATGGCCGCGGCAAGCAGTGCTGCTCTGGCCGCAGAATCAGAAAAACCGAATATTGTTGTCATTGTTGGCGATGATGTGGGCTTTGCCGATACTCAGCCTTATGGCTCAGAAGCCAATACACCAAACCTAATGGCGCTGGCTGAAGAGGGGGTTAAGTTTACTAACTTTCACGCGTCACCAACCTCATCGGTAACGCGCTCTATGATGTTAACCGGAGCAAATAGCCACGAGGTTGGGCTAGGCACCTTCGACTATGCCGTCTATCCGGGTGCGATTGGCAAGCCGGGTTATGAAGGTTACCTCACCAAGAAAGGGGTTACGGTCGCAACGCTGCTTAAAGAGAGTGGCTATAACACTTACCTCTCTGGTAAATGGCACTTGGGGCACGAGGATGGCTTCTTACCTGACGATCGAGGTTTTGAAGAGAGTTACGGTATATTAGCGGGCGGCTCTAATCACTTTAATCGAGATATGATGTTCCCGGCCAAAAATGCCGCGACAGCGGATGCGCTGCAAAAAGGGGATATTCCCGGTGTTGAAGTTGAGCCAACTTACCGCAACGGTGAAGTGGTTGAGGATAAGTACAAAGGCGAGTACTCAGACCAAGTTTACACCAACGAGATCATCAAGATGATCGACAGCAAGAAAGACGACGGCAAGCCTTTCTTTGCCTACGTCCCATTCACCGGTATTCATCTACCACTGCAAGCGCCTGAGTCTGCCTATCAAGATAAAGTCGATTACTACGTTGAACATGGTTGGGACTCGGTTCGAGAAGATCGTTTCCAACGCATGAAAGAGATGGGCGTGATTCCAAAAGACGCCGATATTTCAGATCGTAACGCATTAAGCCGCCCTTGGGACTCGCTCTCTGAAAAAGAACAAAAGTGGTACGGCAAGAAAATGGCTGTCGCGATGGGCATGATGGAAATGCAGGACCAACAAGTCGGTCAGATAGTCGATTACCTGAAAGAAATCGGGGAATACGATAATACTTACATCATGTACCTAGCGGATAACGGCCCAGAAGCGGCGGATATTACCGGTGAAAATATCAGTGATTTGATCCGAACATGGACTGCTCATCATTTCGATAATTCGACTGAAAATTTGGGTAAGGCGAACTCCAGTGTGTCACTTGGACCTGAGTGGGCAAGCGCTTCAACCGGTGGCCTATCTTGGTACAAAGCTTACACAGCAGAGGGTGGTATCCGTGTGCCATTTATCGTTAAGCCAGCCAAAGCACTTTTAGACGGTGAAGATGCGTTGCAACCGGGAACTCAGACAGACGACTTATCCCAAGTGAAGGACATTGCAGCCACGATTCTTGAGATTGCAGAGGTTGATCATCCAGGAACCGAATATCAAGGTCGAGAAGTGGCGCCGATGAGTGGTGTGAGCTTGTTGCCTTACTTCAAAGGGGAAACGGCAGACGTGCACAGTGCCAACAATGCGATTCCATTTGAATTGTTTGGTAGCGGAATTCTGCTTAAAGGTGATCATAAGATCATCCGAATTTCTACGGGAATGGGCGGCGACAGTGAGTGGCACTTATACAACACCAAGAAAGATCCAGCTGAGCAACATGACTTGAGAAACCAAATGCCAGATCTGTTCCTTGAAATGGTCGCTGAATATCAAGAATACGAAAAAGCGCAAAATATCGTCCCAGTTGACGAAGCGTGGAACCCGTTTGAAAACGTGAAATAGAGGAAAAAAACCACTCGGCCAACCTAATGCCATCAAGCTTGGTTGGCCGATGAACACCGTGTAAAGGAATTACGAATTGTTTTGGCTAATACAATAACTTTTACATCGAGGCACTCTTCATGACGACATTATCGCTATCAAATTTGAGTTCAGTTCCGCAGTTCAATGGCAAAGCACACAGCAAACTTCAGGCGTTAGCAAAACCAATTGGGGCGGTGTGTAATATCAGTTGCACCTACTGTTATTATTTAGAAAAACAACAGCTGCTTGATTACCCAAAAGGCTCTCAATATACGATGGATGAAGTTCTGTTAGAGCGTTATATCAAGCAATATATAGAAGGGCAGAATACGCCTGAAATCATCTTTTCTTGGCATGGTGGAGAGCCTACCTTGTTGGGGATTGAGTACTTTCAAAAGGTCGTCGAGCTGCAGAAAAAATATTGTCCTAGCTACAGTAAGATCAGCAATGACCTTCAAACCAACGGCACGTTACTGAATGATGCGTGGTGTGAGTTCTTCAAAAAGAATGACTTTATCATTGGTGTGAGCATTGATGGCCCAGAGCACTTACATAATCACTACCGAACTAACCGTGCAGGCAAAGGCACTTTTTCTCAAACAATGCGTGGCATTCGCTACTTGAAGCAACATAACGTCGAGTTCGCGACCCTAAGCTGCGTGAATGATGTGACAGGTAAATATCCACTAGAGGTTTATCGCTTTCTACGCGATGAAGTGGGTTCGAAGCAATTGCAGTTTATTCCTGTGGTCGATAAGCGCGAAGCTCACACCAACAATAAATGGTTGAGCAACCAACAAGCGATCATTCCCGTATCAGGCGAGGTTGAAGCTTGGAGTGTCGATTCAGTGCAATGGGGAGAATTCCTCACTACCATTTTTGACGAGTGGATTGAGCACGATTTTGGTCGGGTATTAGTGCCGTACTTTGAAAATTTTGTCGGAGTGTGGATGGGCAGAGAAAGCACCATGTGCACTTTGAGTGAAATCTGCGGCAAAGGGTTAGCGGTTGAGCCCAATGGCGATGTGTATTCATGTGACCATTATGTCTTTCCTGAATTTCAGCTGGGTAATATTCAGGAACAAGCACTTTCAACTTTAGCCTTCTCGCCAAAGCAGCAGCGTTTTGGGTTCGCCAAACAGAAGTCTCTGCCGAAACAATGCCAAGCCTGTGAGTTTAAATTTGCATGCCATGGCGAGTGCCCTAAAAACCGCATCATCAAAAGCCGAGATGGTGAGGCTGGGTTAAATTATCTCTGTGAAGGATGGCTAAGCTTCTTCAAGCATGTCGACCCTGTTATTAAGGGCTTACTCAAAGCCAATAATATTCCGTCTCGTCTGGGGTAACGGAGTAGGCGTGAGTCAATTTAATCAAAATTTACAGTAAGATAGAAGGCTCGCTAAATTGTGCGAGCCTCTTGGTATTTGGTTTTTGGTAACGGGTATATCTAGTCAGCCGATTCTTGTGCCGAGCTCATGGCAAGAATAGTTTCATCCATGGCATTGTTTAGAATCGAACGGTTACGCTGCATAGCGGCCATGAGCGTTGAGCCAAGCCATAAACCATAAAGCGTTCGAGACAGCGATTCTGGCTCTGCGATAGTGAAATCACCGGCCTCATTACCTTCTTCAAACAGTTTTGCCATACGCAGGATGATCTTTTCAGCGCCTTCTGCCATAGTCGATTGCAACGGGTTTTCAGACCCAGCTACTTCTCCCGCCAGTTTTACGACAAGACATTGAATATTGAAGTCTTCAGTCAGTTTCGATGCACACCAAAACTCGAAATAGGCTTTAACGCGATCACGACGAGAAAGCGACTCATCACTTAAAAAGTCGTCTAGCTTAGCGAGATGCTCATCAAAGTAGTTAGTAAGAAGGATCTCACCAAAGTGTTCTTTGGATTTGAAGTAATGGTAAAAAGAACCCTTCGTGCCTTCCGCTTGGTTGATGATTTTCATCAGGCCAACACCAGCAAACCCGTGTTCATTAATAAGGCTAAACCCTGCATCGAGCATAGCTTGTCGCATGTCTTTCATTGTTCTTACTCTTTATGCTGAGAATGAGGAATAGTGTAACGAGCAACATACCAACCGTCCAGTCTAGCGCGTTAGGACGCGGTCAATAATTGACTCGTTTCGTCAAAGTGACTTTTTCTCTTATTGGCACTTCTAAGCGACAAAACTTTTTTCAAGATAAGCACATCCTATAAATCGAAAGTAACAACCTTAAAGGGCTTGTTTGGTGCCTTAAAATGGCTAAATTAGGGTGTTTTAAGTTACTGTTTTTGTTGGTTTTTAATTTGGTGTTTTCTTAAGATCGCAATGGTAGTCTTAGCTTAATTTCTTTAGGGGGCTAAATGGACACCAATAACAGCACTTATCATCACCACAGTTTTGCTCAGCAAGACTTATCAGAGCTTACATTTACAGCCTGCACGTTTATCCGTTGTGATTTCAGACGTTCGAACTTACGTGATGCAACGTTTGTTAACTGTAAGTTTATCGAACAAGGCGATATTGAGGGATGCCACTTTGATATTGCCGACTTACGAGATGCAAGCTTCCAGAATTGCCAGTTGGCGATGGCGAATTTTAGTAACGCGAATTGCTATGGTATTGAGCTACGTGAATGCGACTTGAAAGGGGCGAACTTCACTCGTGCTAACTTTGCCAATCAGGTGAGCAATCGCATGTATTTTTGCTCGGCATACATCACGGGTTGCAACCTGTCTTACGCTAATTTTGAACAGGCTTGTTTAGAGAAGTGCGAACTGTTTGAGAACCGTTGGATAGGCACTTACCTTGGCGGCGCATCACTGAAAGAGTCTGATCTCAGCCGAGGTGTGTTCTCGGAGGAAGTATGGGGGCAATTCAGTATGCAAGGTGCTAATTTATGTCATGCTGAATTAGAAGGGTTAGACCCTCGCAAGGTAGACACGTCGGGGATTAAAATTGTCGCTTGGCAACAAGAGCAACTGCTTGAAACCATGGGTATTGTGGTCATGCCCGATTGAGAGCTGTAATTTCCAACGGCAGGCTATTTGGAATATGTAAGATTTCGCTGTAGAAGAAAAGCCCAAAGCTAATAACTTTGGGCTTTTCCGTATTTGGTCGCATGCATTTTATAATGAAGTTTAGAAAAGAGAATGCTTGGCGAATATTGATCTAATTAGTGCATACCTGAGCGCATTTTATCGGCAAGCGCAAAGAAGACAAACAGCACAAAACATACTAGAGCAATACCCAGTGAGACTAAGATTGTTGTTGCATCTTTTGACATCAATGGGATAACGATAGAGGCTAATGCTACTAGCATAACAAGGATATGAACGATTCGTCCGACGATTGGATTCTTATGACAAAATGAAGCCCATAGGTAACGCATTTTTAACACCAGTATAAAATTAGTGGTTTTATTCTATTTTCTTAATGAGTGTTTTGTAAATAAGTTTTGATTGCAGGTGACTGTAAATATGATCTAGGTCGTTCTAGTATAAAACTGATTAAATAACAGAGATTTATTTGTATTTTATAGAATTTTCGCATCTAAATGACAATCATAGTATTCCGTATTCTTTGGAATGATAAGTCAAAAATTGTTCGACTTTTGGTTTCTTGACTGAAGATCTCATTTACTGAGTGTTCTATTAAGAGACCGTTTGCTTATCATTATTTGTCTCGTCAATGTCTATATAATTAGAATCAGTTTTTAGTCTGTGATGCGTTTTATGTTATTTATCAAAGAGATTTTTTGATTTGAGATCGCGGTAATCTTGTTCGCAAATCTGTTTGATATACTCATCATTCGTTCGAAAAAAATGATGGAGATGATATGTCGAAAACCGCGAAGATCATTAATGAAGATAAGCTGGTAAAAAAAGCAGTTGAGGTCGGTTTTAAGATGGCAAAACTACAAGGTTTTGATTTGCCACATTCATCCCAACCGATAAAGGTTAAAGCGGTGTATTTGTTCCTTGTAGAGGTAAATCAGATCACACCGTTACCTGATGATAAGCTTGATGGTGCCAACATTAAAAAGCGTTTGGCGCTATGGATTCACAAAGCACTGCCTGATAATGACCCATTGAAGTAAACCTTTTCCAAGTGAATATTTCTGATCTCGTTTCATCTGAGTTCATTATTCATCGATATGTTAGATAAGAAACCTAGCGAGCTCTCGCTAGGTTTTTTGTTTTTGGATACGTCATTTTTAGTTTTAGTGTATTCAATAAAGCAGAAATAGCCCTTGATACCCCCCAAGCTTAACTTCTTTCACATACTCACCAACCTTGCCATTCATATTGACGGGCCTCATTGGCTTGTTTAATGGAATACTGAGTTTCGGTGCCGAATAGAAGTCACGATTTTTACCATAGAAATCGGTTCGATAAAGTACGCGCCCATGCTCAAACTCTCTTGCGAGCACCATCTCTTGTGGGCCTCCCTCTACGATGTTTGTTTCCGAACGATAAAGAAAATAGGTATAGGTTGGTAACAGCTGAACCTTACCGTTTGGCAGATCAGCATGCACAACTTGATGCTTGGTTGAATCGCCGACAATAGTGTAGTCACTGGGTGTCGAGTGTGTGGTCGAAAGCATCAACGGAATGGGCTCTAATTTATTCGGAATCCGGTTGGCTGGAAAGCCTAGGTCGACCTTGAGCAGTTGTGTCGGTCGGTAAGCCATGTTTTTCGGCACACCACTCTTCCAAAAATTCTCTTCGGTAGTATTGCCGCTGCCATACACATAACTGCTATTCCACTGGTTAAAATAACTATGTTGTGGTTGGTAGCTGAGGTAATAAATAGCGAGAGTTGAATACTGATCTTGTTGCCAGTTATCTTGGCTGTTACCTAGGTATTGAACGCGCCCATAGCGAGTAGTGGCTTGGAATATAACGTTTGAATCAGTGTTAGCTAACGCTGAGTTATCCCAAAACTTAGACAATCCGGCATAACCACTAAAGCCTGTAGAGGGAAATAAGTAGTGCTCCCTAAAGTACAGGTTTCCTGAGTCAGTTAAGTGTGACTGCCCGTTTCGGCCATAAAGGTTGGCCGTTCCAATATTAAGGCCAATTGAAAGAGTATCGTCGTTAGCTGATAACTGTTTGAGAAAGGCTGCGAAGTGCGTCTTGTATTGCTTATCCGCTTCATCAGACCCTACGACAAGACCAAGCTCTTGAATAGTTCCTCCTGAATGAACCTCAAATTGATTGCTGCCAAGGAGTTTGTTGGTATCGTCGTTGTAGGCGCCATTGAGCTCTTGTTGCCCCCAATGTTTGGAATAGTAGTTTCGCATCAACATCAGTAGATCTGGGTTAGCAAGGTTGGTCAATGACCATGATGAGTTTTGGTTCCACATTCGGCCGAAAGGAATGACGCGAGATTCCCAACGAAAGCGCGCCGTAGCCAATTTTTTGCTCCTATTTTCATATTCAACTGGTGATAAATAGTTGTCTTGGTCGAGATCGGCTGATTGGTCAAAACCACGGATCTTGCGCCAATGCTTGGTTTCGTTTGGTGGTTGTGAATCTGTCTTTGAAGTCTGCAGATCTTTGAGTGCGATTTTCGGGAAATGGTCCTTCAATTGAACTTGATTTAAGCGAGGGCGGATATCATTTTGGTACCCTTGCCAGCGTACCCTAACAACGTATAAACGCCCGCCATCTCGAATAAACGTAGAACCAAAATACTGACCCCCACCATAACTCTGACCACTTCCATCGTGAGTGCTTGCTCTTACCCAGTTAGATGGGACTCGCCAGTTTACGGCTTGGTTTCGGGTCATGTTGCTTGTGTTATCTTCCGTTATAACGACGTTAGACCATGCCGTGACTTTGCCCTCAATATTCATCGATGATGGATACTCAATCTGAAACTCTCCGCCCTGTGCAAAGTGTGAAAATTCGAATGCTAAGTGATTGAATTTCTCAGAGTGATAAACGTAGAGAGCGCCACCTTTGTCGAAATATTCAAACACATCAGCATCCCAAGGTGGTGGTTGATAAAGAGCAAAGCCCGCGTGCTTTTCATCAGCGGTATAGCCGATAATCATAGGTTTGCGATTTAAAGTGGTATTGGAACCGTGACTCGTATCAGGCTCTGCCAGAATCGTGTCTTCTGAAAAATGTAGGAAGAAATCTTCGTAATCAATGCCATTTCGCTCTGCGGCGTTTCTAATTTCGTTTTCTAATTCTCCTGAATTCAGATCCAATTTTTGGTTGTACATATAACCAATCGCGCTGACGCTTTCGTTATCATTTTTATCGGCGTAAGCCCCAAACACCAAGTCACTATTGTTGACCTCCCAATCGATCACCTCTCTGGCTGATAAGGAGGAGCCATGTAAGTTGAACCCATTCTCATGTTGGCTTGGTAGCACAATGGTATAGCTTGCCAAGCTGGTGTTTGAAGACACAAGGCATGTAAAGGGAAGGGCCAATAGTAGTCGAGTACGGTGTTTTTTCATCAAGCTTCCTAGTCACAATGGGAGCGATTTAATATCAGCCAAATTAAGCATCTCACGCTATGTCAGTGTAGCAAAGTACGGTATTGGGGTTCGGTGTACATCGGGAGGTTAGCTCGAATAGATATCAGCATATAGCTTCTAACTTGACAGTTTGGAGGTTACTAACAACTATTAAGTTGATGATTTTAAATCCGTAATCCATTGGTTCACCTAAGGTGAATGACTAAGGAAGTAGGTGCGGGTGTTTTATGATGTTCAATATGACTGAACTCGATAAATAAGGAGGGGATGCCCCTTATGATGTCTTTACTGTTTTTGTTATTACTTGTAGCGATGATATGTGCTTTTTTTGGTACAAAGACCGCTGCGTATGGCTTTTTCGCTAGCTCAGTGATCCTTGGTTTGTATTGGTTCAATCATCATGCGACTGATCCACTCTCGATCTTATTGTAAGGAGCTAGCATGAATCGAAATCAGTTAACTCTCTTGAATACGCTTGGCCTGCTAGGCATGACAGCCGTTTTATTGATCGGCTTTGTTCTGCAGTTCGTGTTAAATGAACTTCCTTGTCCTTTGTGTTTGTTGCAGCGCATTGGTTTTGTGATGGTGGCATTCGGCTTCATGCTGAATGTGGTTTATGGGCCTCAATCTCGTCACTATGGCGTCATTCTGATTGGCGCTTTGTATGGTGTGGCCACATCGCTAAGACAAGTCTCTTTGCACGTTATTCCGGGCACTCCTGGCTATGGCAGTCCTATTTTGGGAATGCACTATTACACATGGGCATTTGTACTGTTTGTGGCGACGATTCTTGCTGTGTCGGTTATTTTGATGCTGACCAATAAGACCGAATCTCATGAACCTTACAAGATGGGCAATTTCGGGCGGATTGTGTGTCTACTGGCAATCGCGGTGGTGGCATTGAATGCTATTGCTACGTTTGTAGAGTGTGGGCCATATCAGTGTCCGGATAACCCGGTGAGCTATTGGTTACTCAATCAAGGCGCGAGTTAGAAAAATGGTGCTTTGAGAGAGCGATTAAAGAACAACTGGCAAAAGAAAAGCCACAGCGTTCGCTGTGGCTTTGTCGTTAGTGTTGTGGAGTTTATTACCGTCAGCAATTAGCTAGAGTGGTACAATCCATTCCAAACGATGTCGCGGTAACGTGTTTGGTTGGTGTCGCCTTCCGTGCTGAAGAGCATGATGGTTGCGTCTTCATTTAAGCCTAGAGTGTCACGCGTTGCTTGGTCTGCGCCCTCTCGGCAAAGTTGGTAAAGAAGACCTAGTGTAATCGCACCTGACTCACCGCTGATGATTTGGCTGTCACCTTGTAGTGGGTTACCTAGAACACGCATCCCGTTTGCTGAAATACTGTCATCAACCGAGATAAAGTAGTTACTGCAATCACGTAATACTGGCCATGTCACTGGGTTTGGTTCACCGCACGCAAGGCCCGCCATTATTGAGTTCAACTCACCAGTTACGTTGACCATTTCGCCTTTCTCGCCTGAGCGGAAAATACAATCTGCGGCTGCTGGCTCTGCAATGATGGTTTCAAATGTATCTGCGCCTAGCTTGTCTGCAAGGTAGCCTAATATGCCGCCTGCCATTGCACCTACGCCAGCTTGTAAGAATACGTGAGTTGGAGCGCTAAATTCTTGCTCTTGAACTTGCTCGACGGCTTCGTCTGCCATGGTCATGTAACCTTGAGAGATCCATGTTGGGATCTCTTCATAGCCATCCCATGCTGTGTCTTGAACTAGCATCCAACCGTTGTCTTGAGCGGTTTGGTTCGCCATGCGTACCGTGTCGTCGTAGTTAACTTCCGTCACGATACACTCTGCACCTAAACCTTGAATGCGGTTAACACTGGCTTGAGACGAGCCTTTTGGCATATAAACCACAGCTTTTTGGCCCATTTCACGAGCCGCCCACGCGACACCAGTGCCATGGTTACCCGCTGTTGCTGTCGTAAATACAAGTGGCTTATCCAGTTTTGAAGCAACGGTTTTAAGGTTGATCTCAGAAATATCAATGCCAAGGTGTTTTGCCAATTGGCGACCCAGAGCGTAAGAACCGCCGAGTACCTTGAATGCATTCAAACCGAAGCGTTTTGATTCGTCTTTTACTAGGATCGCTTTAACACCAAGGTGATTAGCAAGATTAGGAAGAGAGACAAGTGGCGTTGGTTGGTAACCTTCGATCTGACGGTGAAACTCACGCGCTTGTTGCGCTTGAGATGCAGTGAATAGCTCGCAAACTTGTCCAGTGTAGAATGAATTTTTTGATAGTTTTAACATAGGGCACACTTAGATACAGGCAGAGGAATTAAAGGCCATCAAGCGATGTTCAATGACCTTACTTTGTCGTTAATAACATTACATAGTTATTTTTTGCTATACGCAGTCACTAAAAGCAATACGTGATTACTTGATGTAAGCGATCGCTTCAACTTCGACTAGTGCGTCTTTTGGCAAACGAGCGGCTTCAACACAAGAGCGTGCTGGCGCGTTCTCTGTACCAAATACTTCCGTGTACACCTCGTTAAATGCAACGAAGTTTTCCATATCAGATAGGAAACATGTGGTTTTAATAACGGTATCCAGTGAACCACCACTTTGTTCCAAAACTGCTTTTAGATTTTCTAGTGACATACGAGCTTGCTCTTTGATGCCACCTTCAACAAACGCCATTGTTTTTGCATCAAGCGGTAATTGACCTGAAGTGAAGATTAGGTCTTTGAATGCCATACCTTGAGAGTAAGGGCCGATTGCTGCTGGTGCTAGATCTGTATGGATTTTTGTTTTCATTTCGTTTCTCTTTATAGGATTTCTATGCTCTAAACTCGCGGATGTATTTGTAAATAGCGTGGCGAGTAATACCAAGACGCTCAGATACGAATGCTGTCGCCTCTTTTAATTCGAAAATACCGTTCTCAAGCAACTGCTTGGTAATGGCTTTGTTTCGACCTTTTAAGTTGACTGACTCATCGTTGTCGACTTCAAAAATAGCGTGCTCAAGCGCTTGCTCAATCACTTCTGTTGTTGAAGCTCCAAAGTTCTCATGCACACCCACAGGGGCATGAGCCATGTCTGGCATTAAAGTTTTTATGATCTCAGGAAACGGGTGAGACAAGTTCATATTGATACAGAACAGCCCAATTGGTTTGCCATTTTCTCCAGCTAGTACACAGGTCGTAGACTTAAGTAACGATCCATCTTTGCTGGTGGTGAAGTAACTCTTTGGCGTGACCTCACCAGTGCTCTCAAACACACTCAGCATCTTCAGCCCCAGATCGGTGATAGGTGACCCTACTTCTCGACCCGTGTGGTGTCCGTTCACTATCTTCACTACCGACTTTTCAAAGCTCTCGAATGAATGAATCACAACCTCACAGTGCGGACCAATAAAGTCGGCAATGGTTTCGGCTAAGCGAAAGTTCAGTGCGAGATGCTCTCTGTCATTGTCGGTGAATTCTACGTTAAACGATTTATATGCTGATGCGTTCATTTTAGACCACTGTTGTTAACTTTAATTGCCTTTCATTATCTTTGGTTACTCGATGTATTTCAAGTTGCCAATTAACTTTATGTAACTATAAGACTATATATCCGCTTCCTACACAAGTCTAAAGTTACAAATAAGTACCTAAAATTGATCGTAATCAACAATATTTCCAGTTTTAGATGCTTTCTGGTCACTATAGTTAACCCTAAGATCTTGGTCACATTATTTAACTTAAATGTCAGTAAGATGCTCACCGTAACGTAAACAAAATTGAACTATAGGGTTGGTTACTGGTTGTGAAGAGCAGCAGAAGTGCCTACCTAAATACAATAATTAGAGGTTCCAATGACTAACTACCTAAACCGCGGCTTTGAACAAGCTGAGTTTGAACACAGAACATCACGCGCTCAAAAAGTCATGCATGAGATGAATCTGGATGCGATGATTTTCACAACCGAACCAAACGTTCGCTACTTCACTGGCTTCCACACTCAGTTTTGGCACAGCCCAACTCGTCCATGGTTTGTTATCGTTCCTGCAGAAGGAAAGCCGATTGCGATTGTTCCTGAAATAGGAGCAAGTGGTATGGCGGGAACATGGGTCGATAACATTATTACTTGGCCTTCTCCTCGTCCTGAAGATGATGGCATTAGCTTAGTAGCTAGCGCATTGAACTCTCTGCCTTGTCGTCATGGCCGAGTAGGCGCAACGCTGGGCATTGAATCTCACCTACGTATGCCTGTGAACAATTACTTGAAATTAACCACCATGGTTAAGAAAGACTTTGTTGATGTGTCTTTAGCAATGCATGAACTTCGTCAGATCAAGTCACAAGCTGAAATCGAGAAAACACGTGAAATCTGCCGCATTACCAATGTTGGGTTTAGCAAGATCCCTCAATACGCCAAAGCCGGCATGACCGAGCGTGAAATCTGTAAACAGTTCCGTATCGATATGTTGTTAGAAGGTGCGGACGAATGCCCTTACATCATCGCAGGCTCAGGGCCAGATGGTTATGACAGCATCATCATGGGCCCAACTGATCGCATCATTGAGCCAGGAGATGTGTTGATCATCGATACCGGTGCTGTACGTGATGGTTATTTCTCTGATTTCGACCGTAACTGGGCATTTGGTCATGCAAGTGAGCAAACCAAAGCGGCATACCGCGCTACTTACGAAGCGACCACGAAAGGCTTTGAGGCTGCGAAACCGGGCGCAACCACGACTGACATCTACAACGCGATGTGGGGAGTATTAGAAGCCAATGGTGCATTGGGCAACGACGTTGGTCGTCTTGGTCATGGTTTAGGTATGGAGCTGACAGAGCGCCCGTCTAACACAGCTACCGACAACACAGTACTTAAGCCGGGTATGGTGATGACATTAGAACCGGGCATGGTTTACGCACCGGGTAAGTCAATGGTTCACGAAGAGAATATCGTGATTACTGAAGACGGCGCTGAATGGTTAAGCAAACGCGCAGAGCCAGAACTGATCATTATTTAGCTCAAAACTTAACACCTTACAAATTTAACACCCTACAAAAGCTGGCTCTGGACTCCAGAGTCAGCACATAAAAATTATAAAAATACGAGTTTCTCATGCAAACAATAGAACAGTTTCGTCAATTTGAAATCCCATTACAGCACGTTCAGGCCCCAAGAATTGGTCGAGTTCATATCGGTTTAGTACAACTAAGTACTGACCACTCTTTAGAGATGGACTGGGCAAAGTTACTGGGTACACAAGCGGGTGTGTTTAGCTCCCGCGTTTATTACAGCAGCGAGATGACACCAGAAGCGCTCGACCAAATTGCGGTTGGGATCAGTGAAGCATCAGATTTGATTGCTACGGGCTTACCGATGGATGTTATGGCGTTTGGTTGCACTTCAGCTTCTATCATTATTGGTGAAGAAAAAGTAGCAAACCTTCTTACACAAAATCGCGGTGATATTCCCGCAACGAATCCATGGACAGCCGCTCAAGCTGCATTTAAGCACTTGGGTGCAAAGAAAGTTGCCGTGTTTTCCCCTTATCCAACAGAAGTGAATTTCCCTCTTTATCAACAACTGACTGCCGCTGGCTTTGAAGTTCCTGTTTTAGGTTCACTTGGCATTGAGAAAGACACTGACATTACCACGGTTTCAAAGGAATCAATGATGGAAGCATTAAGCGAAATGCTGCCTGATTCTAGTGCCGATGTTGTATTTATGTCTTGCACTAACCTTCGTGTTCTTGACCACATTCAAGAGATTGAAGATCGATTTGGTATCCCTGTCGTGTGCAGCAACTCTGCGATGTTCTGGCATTGCATGCACCTAGTCGGCAAGACAGCTCAGTGTCCAGGTTACGGACAATTGCTAAATCAATAGCAACCAATGAAAGGAATTTAAAGATGAGTAATACAGTAAAAGGTTGGATCGCGGCCATTTTCATTGGCCTGCTATGGGGTATTCCATGGATCGTTGGAACACCAATTCTAGAAGTAATGGATGCACAGGTCTTGGTATGGGTTCGCTATACCGTAGCCTTCATTACCTTATTTGTGATTATCCAAGTCAGTAATGCGATGGGTAAACCACAGAAAAAAGTCGACTTTAAGCTTAATTGGGCAAATCGACACGACATTTTCTGGGCAGCATGTTGCGGCATTATTGGTCAAGGCGCTTTCAGTTTTTTATCGTTCCTGTCTCTTGACTACATCACTGCTTCAGAAAACGGCGTAATCCAAGGGCTTATTCCAATCATTATCTTGTGTGTTGGTTTCCTTCGTCATGGTGAACGTTTTACTCCAATGCAAATTTTGGCGGCGGTTGGTGCGTTCGCTGGTGTCGCTATCTTGGTAATGGATCCATCTGTTGAAGGCAGTGGTTTCAACATTGGTCACTTGATCTGTCTTGGTAGCGCGGCGAGTTTCTCTACGATGGCTTACGCTCGTGCGAAACTTGCTGAGAAATATGGCTCAGTGGCGACGATGTACCACCAGTTCATTTTTGCGGCAATCGGCTTTGGTCTTTATCTACTCGTTATGGGGGCGGATTTCTCTACAGCACTCGGTATTTTCAGTTCTCCACTTCGTATGGCTTGTATTGCAATTCTGGGTGTGGGTATTTCAGGTATCAGCTACCTAATCTACATCTATGCAATGGAACGAGTCGGCGTAGACGGAACGGGTATGGCACTTAACTTGATGCCTCTGTCTTCTTTCGTACTGGCTGTATTTGCCCTCGGTGAAGCGGTAACGCCAATGCGACTACTAGCGATTGCGGTCGTTATTGGCTCAATGATGCTGTTCATGAAGTTTGGTAAGGCGAAGAAAAAAGCGCCTCAGATGAAAACAGCGACAAACGCTAACTAACCGTCAACCACGATACAAATTACAAGTAATAAGGCGGTGTGCCGCACCGCCATTATCGAAAAATTATGGAAGATAGAAAGATGAACACAACAAACAGAGACACATTTTTAGGATGGACTGCCGCCATTGCCGTTGCCTGTATCTGGGGCGTAACAGGGGTGGTCTCTAAGCCGCTTTCTATGGCTGTTGATCCGATGACATTGGTATTTTTCCGCTACGTTACCGCGGTAATTGGCCTATCAATCATTTTCTTTTTTACATCACGTAGCAAAAACTTAAGTGCAGACTTAGGTTCTTCATTAAAGATCGATACCAAAGATATTGGACGTATTGCGCTTTGCGGCATCGTGGGACAAGGGGTTTTCTCACTTTTTAATTTCCTTTCTCTTTCTCATATTGGTGCGACTGAAAACGGTGTTATCCAAGGTATGCAGCCGTTCGCGACAGTCTTCTTCGGTATGATGTTTATGAACTTCCGTATGAACAAGATTCAGTGGGGCGCTTTCATCGCATCTGCAGTTTGTATTTACGCAATGAGTGTCGGGCCAACAAACACCATTGAAGGCGGTACTCCGCTGCTGGGTTATGTTTACGTGACATGCTCGATGCTGGCTTTAGCGTGGACGGCACATTTACGTGCTAGCTTAGCGGACAAATACGGCTCAGTGGTTTCCATGCTGTACCAATACATTTCGGTTGCTGTGATGGGCATTATCGTTGTGTTGACCATGGGCTTGGACTTGTCTCAGATTTACATTATTTTCTCTAGCCCGCTGTTGATTGCACTGCTTATTTTCTTAGGTACAGGCATTTCTGGTGGTAGCTACTTGATTCAATTGTATTCTTTCAAGCGTATCGGTGTAGAAAAGGCAACGATGGCATTAAACCTCATGCCTTTGGTTGGCTACTTAGTGGCAGTTGTGACACTTGGTGAGCAGATGGCCATGGGGAAAACCATTGTCGTTTCATTGATTGTCGTAGCACTTTACGTGTTCACTAAGTTTGAAACGAAGCAAGAAGAACAGACAGCAGAAAACTTAGCTTGCGATAAGAAAGCAACGCCAGAAGCGAGCTAAGTGATGAAATCAGTGACTAAAGGTTGGATTGCAGCAATTAGCGTTGGTTTGCTATGGGGCTCTGAGGCTGCTTTAGCTACCTTGCCACTGCAAACCATTGATGCGCGATTGTTAGTGTGGCTGCGCTACATGATGGCATTCTCGGTTTTATCTTTAGTCCTGATTTTTGGATCAATACGTCAAACCAATACTCAAACTAAACCGAAACTTTCGTTCAGTTGGGCTAATCGAAGCGATTTATTTAAGTTATTAGTGTGTGGTGTAGTAGGCCAAGGTTTATTTAGCTTCTTGTCATTTCTATCACTCGATTATATTTCGCTATCGGAAAACGGAGTCATTCAAGGTCTTGTACCGATTGCAATCTTGGCTATTGGGCAAGTTTTCTATGGTGCACGCTTTACGCGTATGCAAATTGCGTCAAGTGGGATTGCTTTGATTGGAGTGAGCATATTGGTTCTTGCTCCGCCGTTTACTTCGGAAGATAGCGGTGTGAACATTGGCCATCTGATTTGCTTATTGAGTGTGTTGAGCTTTGCATCTGTCACCCACTTACGGGCTCATTTGGCAGAGAAATACGGTGCAACTCGCACCATGCATTATCAGTTTGGTTTCGCAGCTGTTGGTTTTTTCATTTATTTATTGGTGTCAGGTATAGATGTACCCAGCCTGCTACTGGTGATGCGCCATTCTTGGTCACTTCTATGCATTATGGTGCTAGGAGGTTTGGTATCAGGTCTGGGCTATATCGCGTATATCTACGGCATAGAACGTGTGGGAGTTGAAGGCAGCAGCATGGCTTTAAACCTCATCCCTATGTCAGCATTTTTCATTGCTGTTTTGGTGTTCGGAGAGCCTATCACCCCCTTGAGGGCGATGGCGGTTGGCTTAATCATCGTTGCTATGATGCTATTTGCAACCTCCAACAAATCTCGCGAAATGACATCCAAAACAGTATCAACAAATTAATTTTAAGTATTTTATTTATTGGAGTTTCCATGACTAACACTGCCACTGTCACAGAATGGCGTCGCCATCTACATCAGTACCCTGAGTTTGGTACTGAAGAGTTCAAAACCTCTGAATTTGTTGCGAATAAACTCGAAGAGTTCGGCATTGAAGTTCACCGTGGTATTGGTGGAACCGGTGTTCTGGGAATTTTAAAAAATGGTACAAGCGATCGCTCGATTGGGTTGCGTGCTGACATGGATGCCCTGCGTATTCATGAAGAGAATACGTTTTGTCATGTTTCTAAACATGATGGCGCGATGCATGCTTGTGGTCATGACGGGCATACAGCTATGTTGTTGGGTGCCGCGCAAGAGCTAGCAAAAAGCAAGCAATTTGATGGCACCGTTTACTTCATTTTCCAACCCGATGAAGAGCGTGGTACAGGCGCTAAAGCGATGATCGAAGACGGCCTGTTTACTCGTTGGAATATGGATGCGATTTACGCAATGCATAACCTACCGGGTATTCCTGAAGGTAAGTTTGTGACTCGCCCCAATTCATTAATGGCGAGTGAAAGTAGCTTTGAAATTGTTATCAAGGCTACGGGTGGTCATGCCGCTATGCCACACATGGGAACCGACCCGATTGTAGTTGGAGCTCAGGTTGTGACCGCCTTACAAACCATTGTTTCACGTAATTTGAGTGCAATTGATGAGACGGCGGTTATCTCAGTGACTAACTTTGTTACCAATGGCACCGTTAACGTGATTCCTTCGCAAGTGACCATTTCAGGTGATACTCGTAGCTTCACGGATCAAGCGTTACACAAGATTGAGAAAGCGATCGAGCGTGTCGTTGCGGGTCAGTGCATGTCAGCAGGCGTTGATTATCAATATCATTTTAACAATAGCTTTCTATCAACAATCAACACGCCGGAAGAGACTACTCACGCAATCAAAGCAGCACAAGCGGTTGTTGGTGAAGAGAATGTGAATGGAGCTTGTGAACGCTTCACCATCAGTGAGGATTTCTCGTTCATGTTACGCGAAGTAAAAGGGTGCTATGTGCTAGTTGGGAATGGTGTTGGTGAATGTGGAGGCACTGCGCTTCATAACCCACACTACGATTTCAACGACAATATTCTGGAACATGGCGTTGGGTTCTGGAAGACGCTTGTAGAGCAACAATTGTCACAATAGATAGATGAAAAAAGAGCGAGAGGCAAGCTTCTCGCTCTTTTTGTATGCGTTGTATTATCAAATCCCGCTAACGCTTTGGGCTAGCGACTGATCTGCTTAATGATTTACTTGCTTAACAATCTCTCGCGTTAGGCGGGCAATCTCATCCCACTCTCCGTTTTCAACGAGCTTTTTGTCCACCATCCACGTACCACCGCAGGCTAATACTTGAGGCACGGCTAAGTAGCTATCGATGTTTGATGGCGTGATACCGCCTGTCGGCATGAGTCTAATGTCGCTATAGGGTCCGACTAACGACTTCACCATACTGATACCGCCAGAAGCTTCTGCTGGGAAGAACTTCAAGGTTGTTAAGCCCATCTCTAATGCAGCTTCAACGGTGCTTGGATTATTCACACCCGGAATGATATCGATACCGATCTCTTGGCATGCTTTAACTGTGTTTGGATTGAACCCCGGTGATACCACAAACGTTGCGCCTGCTTCTTTCGCGGCCAGTGCTTGCTCACGGTTCAAGATGGTGCCCGCGCCGATCAGCATTTGTGGCTGTGCTTGGCGAAGCAGTCGGATAGCTTCAACAGCGGCGTCTGAACGGAACGTAATTTCAGCGGCGGGAAGCCCATTCTCAGCCAATACTTTGCCTAGAGGGATAATATCCTCTGCGTTATCAATGGCGATAACAGGGATAACTTTAAGTGCTTTTAGCTGTTCGTTAATTGTAGACATGTGTACTTCTTAATATCAGTTTGAAAGAGTGTCGGTGATGGATTTTGGGATGATTGCGCCATGATGTTGAATCACCAATTTGGCTAATGCATTACCTTGGTGGCAAGCTTCTTCAATAGAACCTCCAGCGAGATAGCAAGACAAGAAACCACCGTTAAAAGAGTCGCCAGCAGAGGTGCTATCAACCACAGTTTCGACAGGTGTCGTTGTGATTTTTACTGGCTCATTTGCGGGATTTTCGCTGATCAAGCAGCCTTCAGCACCAAGCTTTACAAAAACGGTTTTGACGCCGAGTGCATGCAGTCTTTTTATGGTGTCTTGTGGCGTTTGATCACTCCACAACAGTTGTTCATCATCGAACGTGACTAGGGCTATATCGGTCGTTTTATAGCCCAATAGATAGCACTCTTTTTTACTGTGACTTTTGAACCTGACTTGAAGAGGTTTAAGCGGTTGCAGATGCTAGGGGGTATCTGCAACGCCTAATACTTGGGAAGTGTGGCTGCTATTTACCCACGAAACCGTTGTACAACATGTAAAGGTGCGCTGCACTCCAAGAGAAGTTATTCGCGCCCTGAACCTCACCCGTTTCTGGGTTGTAGTTTTCCTGAATCGGGGTAGCTTCTGTTAGGCCTTGCGCATTTTGGAATAGCTTGTCGACCATTTGACGCGCTTCCACACCGTATCCATAGTTGTCCATACCGCGTACACCAAAGTAGAACTGATCCAGCCACACGCGACCACGCCAGTAAATGTCAGGGCCGTAAGCGGGGTTGTCCATTGATGCCGTACCTAGCGGAATCTTAGGTGAGTTAAACTTGCTGGTATTTAGCATGTTCTCTACGACTTTATCCGCATGTTCTTGCGTCGCTGCGTTGTTGAATAGTGGTGACCAACCTTCAGGCCCCATACCGCGCTTCACCAGTACCGGACCTGCACATTGGTTAGGGAGCCCATTTGGTACCACTTCGATATCGTAGTAGAAGCCTGTTGACTCATCGTACATACAACGGTTGATGTACTCTTTGGTGTCGGATGCTTTTTCTGCAAACTCAGCGGCTTTGTCGGCTTTACCCAATACGTCGGCAATTTGTGACAGGTATAGGTTGTCTGAGTACCAGTAAGAGGCTTGATCTACCGACTCTTGCATCAGTGAATAACCTGATAAGTTGTTTGAATCGTCAGTGTTCTCGTTGAACTTCACTTCCCAATCTTTCTTCGCCTGAGCCAGTTTGTTCATGTTCCCAACCGAGTCATCAAGGTAAGTCACCACTGAACCGTCTGTACCCATAGCCATGTCATACGTATTGTCGAAACCATTAGTGTCATGAGCGTAGCGACCCATTTGGTCTATCACTTCTGCTTCTTTTTGCGTTGGTTGCTCTGCCATGCTTTGTAGGTTGTCGATGGTGTCGATAAAACCGAACACGCCTGCGTTATCACGCCCCGACTCCCAACCTGCTGCGACTTTCGCTGGGATACTCATCGCTGTGTAATCACCAGAAGTCAGCAATTCATTGTACTTCTCTATGCTAGTTTCTTTGATCCACTGGTCGCCATTAGCTTCGTCTTTGTATTGGAACTTCATATCGTCAACAAACGCATCTGATCCCCAAGAACCGTCATTCACGTCACCTGAAAAAACCGTGTGGATTGGGTCTTTTGCCGCGCCATATTCCGGTATTCCGTTCTTGTTGGTATCACGAGCACGTAACCACCAATCGTGGAACGCAACTAGCTTCGGATACATTTCTTCCAGCCATCTTTGCGCTTCTTCTGGACGATTATGTTCGTCTTTCAGAGCGGTATACACTTCCCATACCGCCCATGCTGCCAGTGATGGTTTGGTATTTCGTTCATTCCAGTTCAGGCCATCGGTCGCTTGAGGGAACACTTTTTTGTATTCCGCTGACATGCCTTCCCAACGTTCTGCTGGTAGGTTGTATGTCACAACATCAAGCAGGTAACCTTCATCCCAAGGGCGGACTGGATCATCAGACTGCACTTGGTACTGGAATACAGTACGAATATTTTCCATCGCGACGTCTGGGTTGAAGTGTGACATTGCGTAAGCTTGTTTCCATGTATCCCACGGCCATGTCATGTTGCCCGAGAAGTAAGGGGCCGTAACGGAAGGTGTAACGGTGTCGTGATCAATTGCACCCGCAGCACCACGCCAGTTCGCGTTTAATGTTTCCATTGCTTTTACTGCAACAAACTCATGTTCTTTTGAAGCCGCATCGTTGGTGAGACCGTTTTCTAGGTATTCTTCCCAACGCATGGCTGAATCGTGCATGTAACCTTTTGGATCGGCCATCACCTTATTCAGTTTTCCAAACTCAGACGCTTGCTCTTTGGTGTTTTGAACGTGAGTGTAAGCCGTGTATAACGTGATCTCTTCGCCATTTCCTAGAGAGGCCGTTTGCACGAAACCTTTCTTGTCATCATTGATGGTAGAAGTTTCTGGTTTGATAGAGCGCGTTACTTCGAACTTTGAATCGCCAGAAGTCAGCAACGACCAGGAATCGCGAACTGCGCCAAAAGACACCTCTACGCCATTTTCTGTCGCCGCGATTTCACGTGAGTAAGTAGGGTATGCATCTTCAACACTGCGAACGGTGCTGTCGTCATTCTTGTATGCTGTGCCATCATCCGCACGATAGTTTTGCATCAACTCACCATCCCATTCGCCTTGAACATCCAGCTTATTTGGGTTCTTTATGGTGGTTTTCACAAGAGAAGTTCGATTAGTCACAAAACGCATTTCTAGCTCGGCTTCAATACCGTTCTCGCCAGTATACTTTTGGATCAACGCGCCAGGTTGTGAGTATGCGTCTGTCAGTTTAAGTGGCATAAGCTTACCATCGACAGTCAGAGCCAAACGGTCAAAACGTGCAGCCATGAATGACACGTATTCTTCGGTCAGCAGTGCTGTACCACCAAGAGTGATTTCACCGCCTTTGGTGTCTAATGTGTGGCCGTGCCATGAACCGTTATCGAACATTGGAATGTAGCGCAGGTGACCGCCGTGTAAATCACGTAATGCCACTGGTACCCCAGCGCGATCGATGGTGTTGTGGAATTCGGCCGCTTTAAGTGGAGCATCTATATTCGAGCTATTATCACTACTGTTGCATCCGCTTAGCGTTAGAGCAACTCCGACAGCAATCGCACATAGAGACGTTTTAAACTGCATGTTGTATCCTTAATTTATTGATTTTTGAACCTGATCAGGCGAAAAAAGGTCGAGACATGCCCTGCCGAGTTTCGTGATGAAGATTCAGCCTTATTTATTTCACTTATTGGTATCAGAAAAGACCGCTTATTTACGTCTGTTCTTTATTTATTCAACTTGTTTAAATAACAAGTAATTAATTATTTTTCGTTTGCCATCGATATGGATTTTAATAATTCACCATCAATATTTGGAATCGTATCAGAAAGAAATATCTGATTGCCTGGTGTGTAGGTCATCAATACATTTCTGAGTCGTTCGCTACCTTCACCATTCTTGTTTTGTACATCAAACTCAATCAGTTTGTTGTATACTTCGTTCGCCAGTTTCTCTTCTTGTTCTTCAGTAATAGCAATGCTTCCCATACAGATAGGGGGACGTACATCATGGCTGAAAACTTCATTTCGAAAACGTTTAGCGAATAAAGTATCAAGCTTAGAACCTTCTTCAAAAATAAAACGACCTTGATCTTTGAATCGGTATTGGTCATTACCTTTTAATTCAACATAATCCATCATTTCTAATGCGCGAAAATATATGGCGACTGACGTATGGCTCAGTCGGTATTTACTGGAAATATCTTGTGGTGACCATTCTTTTCGTCGTAATAGATACAAAAAGTCAAACAAATATGGGTACTGGTTAAATATTTCACTGTTGATATCGGTGATGAATTGTTCGTTATCTTGCTGTAACTGTTTGCCTCGCATAGATAATTCTACCAAGTCAGTATCTAAATGAGTGGCATACGAAAGTATTTTGTCTAGCCCCAAAGACGTATTGTGCAGTTGCCTTTTAATAGTTGATAGAGGAATTGCCATCCCAACAGAGAGGTCGGAATAACAAATCCCTTTCTCTTTGATTTTTTCTCGTAAAGCAGCAAGTAAATACGTTGCGGAATTATTCATCTAACAATGCCTGTTTTATTTTTGTCAGCATCCCTGATAATAAATTCAAGAGAATCCTACTCTTGTGATTCTGGTTCCAAACATTTACAACATTTACTATGAGTTAAATAACTACCAAGCTTGAGATTTTTACTTGTTGCTATCTGTACAAGTTTTACTCAATATTATTAGTTTTTATCTCTTTGTCAGTATGCGATGAGTATAATTGTTTTGATGCATAAAATTAAGTTAACGATGGTTTTTAGTAAAAGTTTTCTTTAGAGAGGTTAATTTATTAGGTGGGAAGTATCAAAAAGCTGTACTTAGGAATTTAGTCTAGCTTGATATCACAAAATATTCGCGAGTGACTGGTATTTCATTGAGTTGGTGACCAGTGAAAACCTTGTTATAAGGAGTGAGGAGGTTAGTTAAATAGAGAGTGGAATTATTGAAGCGTAATCATATTATATAATTATGTTCTAAATTTTTATGTATTTATTCTATTTATTGTTAGACCTGAAAACTATTTGATGCCTCACCATTCTCTTTCTTTCTTGATTAGAGAGGAGGAAGGATGAGGTTACATACAATTAGCTAATAAAAAAGCACGCCTAATAGGACGTGCTTCGAATGTTTGAGCCTTCTTAGTAGCGAGCTACATAGCTAAGTTTTCGTTTCTTAACTTGGTGAGCGCTTTTAGACGCTTTGTATACTCTTTTTGGAACTCGTCAGGGTCTGCACCTTCAGATACTTGAGCGTACACTCGCATCTTGTTACCACCGTAGATCTTAGCTAGATCATCGTTGCTGTAACCGCGTTTCCACAGTTCATCAGTAATCGCCGCTAGGATCTTCGACAGTTCACCATTACCGGTAGCGCCTTTGTTGAACGCCTCAATCATGTAGCCGCCATCGTCGTACATTTTCGCGTTCTTGGTTGCGAAATCCACAACCATTGCGGTAGAGAACATATCATCAGTTGCGATACCTACGTGGTCAACGCCTACCAATTTCACGTAGTAATCGATCATATCAGCAGCTTGCACTGGAGAAATATCTTCAGGCCAAACGCCGTCCATCATCCATTCAGTGAAGGTTGGAGCAACGTAGCCACCTGATTTAGCTGCGCGTATCGCTTCATCGTCAGGAATAGCACGGTAGCAACCTTTTGGCGTTGCATCTGGCTCACTCTTATAAAGCCCTGCTGGCACAGAGTGCGTGTAGACAAATGGGGTCCCAGGATACTTTTCTTCCATGTAATCCATTGCGTCATTTGCTGTCTTTGAGCCTGTGTGGCTGAGATCGAGAATGACCTGATACTCGACCATCGAATCAATAACAGATTCTCCCCAAGGTGTTAAGCCTATATCTCTACCGTTAAATGCTGCTAATTGCCCCGAACCTGTTCTGAAAATGTCGTTATACGCCAAGATCATACTTTTTAAGCCCATGTCTTTTAGAATCGCCATTTTGGTCACATCTTCTTCCAAAATAGTGGCGGTTTGGCTGTTCCAAAGTACGGCGGTTTTGCCTTCGGTGTGCGCTTTCTCAATGTCATTATTGGAATGCGCGATGATGAAATTGTCAGGTTGTTTTGCCATCGCAGAGCGGTGTTTATGATGGTGAAACAAGAAGTCATCAAAGTTGTGATCAGCAGCGGTAATGGTGTATTCATGCCCTGTAATACCTGCATCACGAGCATCTTGGAAGTAATCCAACAGTTGTTGCTCGTCCTGCCAACCTGCACCATAAGGGCTCGCGAGCATACCAATGACAATGGTGTCTTGAACAAATGTTTTAGCCTTATCTGATGCAGGCCAGGTCTTACTCTCAACACTTGCCTGTGCAACACCAACACTCATTGCAATGCTTGCTGCTACTAACGTTATCTTTTTAAACATGAAAACCTCTCAATTACTGGCTTAAGTCCATTTATATTTATGCCTAGATTTAATAGTAGACCCTGACGGTATCGTCGAGTTATTTAAAATTGATAACCCTGTCATCCTTTGTAATCAAAGCGTTACGTCCTGAATTGTGATTTCGCCTTAATGCTAAAAACTTAAAGCGCCTCTTGTTAACTTGAGGTAATAGTAGCTAAGCTAGAAAAGTAAAATGTGCATTTTGTGCCACTGAACTTAGACTGGTATTGATGAAGATATTGATGCCGATAGTTGGGTTGAGTTGTGGATTTAACCTGTTTGAACAAGACAAAGGAATCGTGTACTGATGCTTGAATTACCATTGATTGCGAAGAGTGCTGTGAGTCATTTCCAGCAGTGCGTCCGAGAAGATAAGTCATTAACTCCATATCACGCCGCGATAGAAGCGCTCGCAGTTCAAGTGAGCATGCCATTCTCAATGGATACTTCACCAGCTCAATATGTCTCGTTTAATGTGTTTACGCAGTTCTTAGAGGGGTTGAGGAAGGTATTGCCATCTGAGGTGTTTGTTTCTTCGTTATTAGGCAGTGCTCAACGTGCCGCTATCGAACTCGATTTTTCCAACCTTTCAGCTCAAGGTTTTCTCTCCCTTTTTCCGTTTGAACAATGGTCAGTCGAATCGTCTTCACAGTCATTAAAGCTTTCATTTCTAGTATCTAATAGCTCGCTCAATGGCATTGAAGCCGAGCTGTTTTTGATCGTTTATAGCCACGCCTACTTTAAATCTCAACAGACTGATATTGATAAGCCGGTTCGTTACGACTTAGTTTCGGTGTCGGCGAGTGCGCTAAGTGAGTTGAGAATACAAACGGAAACGCCACAGTACCTAGGTCAATCTAAGACGTGCATTTCGTATAACCCCATTGAACGAGATTGCTCAATCAAAGCGGTATCAACGGCTACTACTTCTACCTACAAGGTGACACAAGCATTGCTTCCTTATATCGGTCGAGTAGACGTAGATTTGGTGATGTTTGGTCAGATAAACCGAATGAGTAAGCGCACAATCCAAAGAGCGCTTAGTGAAGAAGGGACAACTTTTCGAACCATTAAAGAGACCCTGTCTTTTGAATTCGCTAAGCGCGTTATGACTATTCAAGATTATTCGATCTCAGATATCGCGCTTCACTTGGGATACGCAGATGCCTCACAATTTATAAGAGCGTTTAAGCGAGCAAATGGGATTACACCTTATCAATGGAAGAAAGGCCATGTTGAGTGATAAACATGGCCTTTCTTAGATTGCTTCTGAACTAGTCGCTTTGTTGCTCAGTATTCAAATGTCGAATCAGCTTGGCTGGCGTGCCACCGTATAAGCAGTCTGGTGGTACATCACTGTTAACCACTGAGTTCGCTGCGATAACAGAGCGTGCGCCAATCGTAACGCCTTGGTTGATGACCGAGTTTCCGCCAATCCAAACATCATCTTCGACTGTAATAGGTAGACAGAAAGTCTCCCACTTACGACGACTGAGGTGATCCAGTGAGTGAGAGGCTGTGTAAAATTGGGCACTTGGCCCCACCAATACATTGTTGCCAATTTTGATATTCGCGCCATCAAGCATCACCACGTTCATGTTGATAAAGGTGTCGTCACCGATTTCGATGGTTTTGCCAAACTCACAATGAAAAGGCGGACGGACAACGCTGCTTCCTACTTTACCAAACAGATTAGCCTGAAGACCTGGTAGCTGAGTATCGTCTGAACATTGATTCAAGTCTGATAGCGCCTTGCTGGCGTGAGTGCGCATGTGGTCTATCTCATGGTCTGCGCCATCAAAAATCTCGCCGGACAGCATTTTCTCGAGTTCTGTTTTCGTTTTCATCCCTTGCACCTCACTAGTCAACATGGGTATTAGAATACGGATAATTGGACATAAAAAAAGAGAAAAGCCTACGCCTTTCTCTTCCTGTTTTGTGCTTTAAGCACTAATGCTAAGTGAGCCCTGCTATTTCAGCAAAAGGCGCGCTTTGCCAAATTAGATTTGCTCAACGAAACCCATTAGGTGCTTCTTCACTTCGTCTGAAGCAAAAGCGCTCTCCACAGAGTATTTGTAGATCTCTGCGTAGTCTTCTTGTGTTAGACCGAACGTTTCACACACACGCTTCACTTCGTTGGTCATGGTTGTGTTCGACACAGTACGGTTGTCTGTGTTGATAGTCACAACGATGCCGTCTTTCTTGAATTCAGCAATTGGGTGGTCGCTGAATTTGTGAATACACTTAGTTTGCACGTTACTTGTTGGGCAAGTCTCAAGCGCAACTTGCTTCTCTTTAACGATGTTGTACGCGTCTTCGTTACCTTGGATGTGAACACCGTGGCCGATACGCTCAGCGTCAAGCAGTGTTACTGCATCGTAAACGTTTTGACCGTGCCATTGTTCACCAGCATGAACTGTAATGCGGTAGCCTTTTTCAAGAGCGTATTGCGTGTACTCAGGGAATTCAGCGCAGAAGCCCGGCTTTTCACCGCCAGCAATATCAAACGCAACCACACCTTTACCTAGGTAAGGTTGGCCTGCGTCGATCACGTCTTTGATAGAATCTTTCGGGAACATACGAAGCACAGACATAATGTAGTTGCCCTTGATGTCGTATTTCTCTTCTGCGCGCTTCATGCCTTTTACTGCACTTGCAATGATCGTATCAAGAGACAAGCCCTTGTTTACGTGCAGGATTGGTGCGAAACGAACTTCTAGGTACTTAACGTTTTCTAGTGCAGCATCTTCGTAAAGCTCGAAAGAGATACGCTCAATCGCTTCTTCAGTTTGCATCACTTGTAGCGGCAGGCTGAAACAAGCCAGATACTCATCTAGGTTTTTGCAATCTTCTGGCACCGTTAGAGATTGAACAACCGCGTCGCGATCTTCAGGTAGTTCGATATTGTACTGTTTTGCTAGGTCAATAATCGTATCTGGGCGAACACTTCCGTCTAGGTGGCAGTGTAAATCAATCTTTGGTAGTGCTAGAAAATCCATGAGTATTCCTTAATTCTATTATTATTTGAGCGTGTTAACTCACATGCGCTAAATTTACCAAGACCATGATATGATTTAAAGTGACAATTAATCATCATTAACCTGAATTTAGGGAATATCATGGTAGATGTTAAAAGCTTACTTAAATGCGACATGAATTTGCTACTTTGCCTACATGTTCTTATTGAAGAACGAAGTGTGAGTAAAACAGCAGAGCGACTCTTTTTGAGCCAGTCAGCGGTAAGTAAACAGCTCACTAAGCTGAGAGCTTTGTTTGATGATCCGCTATTTGAGCGTGAATCCAAAGGGCTATTTCCCACACCCAAAGCACTCGCGTTAGCGCCTAAGATCCATCAAATCCTACTGCAAATCGAAAAGCTAACCGTTCCCGAAGTTTTCGACCCTAAAGACAGTGAGCGTACCTTCACTATAGACCTTGTCGAAACCGCCTACACGGCGATTTATCCGCACTTTATGCCGACTGCACTCGCCGATGCGCCTCATATTACCGTTAACAGTTCAACGTGGAGCAGCGATAGCTTCAAGCGATTATTAAAGCGTGAAGTGGATTTTGGGATCGGTATTTTTGAGCTAGATGAGCGCGCTTCTACCCACGTGCAGTGTATTCCTGATGCACTTGACTACGTCGAGCTGTGCTTGGATTACTCGGTGTGTTTGATGCGTAATGACCATCCTGCTTTGCAAGAGGAGTGGAATCTCGACACCTTTTTGAAATATCGACATATACAGTTGGTGACAGGTGGTGCGGGTGACTGGCTATTGATGGAAGTGCTTAACTCAAAGCAGCTTGAAATCAACAAAGCCGCGAATGTTTCAGACATCACCAGTGCCATTAAGCTGTGTAAGCAGAGTGATTTACTTATGTGTTACCCATACAACTCAGTACGCGATTACATTGATAGCGGAGAGTTGGTGATGAAGCCCGTTCCGGTTGATTTGGTACCGGGAGGTTTGTTCCTATTGTGGCATAAATACTTCGATTCAGAACCGAGCCACAAATGGTTGCGTGATTTGATCGTCAATAAGACCCAAGACACTCAGATGTGAGTCATTAACTGAAGTATTCAAAGAAGTGAAAGATTTTTCGCTTTGTTTTCGTCTTTTTAGAATGGGCATCGTCTTAGTAGAGCGCTTAATCCCAGTTAATAGTGAGAGACCAAAATGAATCCAATGCTGACGTCATTGATTCCGCAACAAATTATTGAAGACGCGTGTGAGTGGGCACTCATGCATGGCGTCGCGTTTCGCCAGTCAGATAATACCGCTAGGCATTGCCCGTTCAGCATTGCTCCTATGACTATGGAGCGCGAGGTGTATGAACACTTGTTGAAGGTAACACCGCTGATCACCAAGTTAATCAGCAATGTTTCGGAAGACCACGGTTTTCTGCAATCATCTTTGAGTGATATGGCGCAAGCTGATCCATTTTTTGGTCGCTTGATGGAGTTGCATCAACAAGCCCATGGCAGTGCAGGTGAGCGCTTGAATCCAGCGCGACAACCTTTGTTGTTGATGCGCACTGATTTCATGGACGATCGCCAACACGGTGCAAAAGTGATTGAGTTTAATGGTATTGCTGCAGGAATGGCGCCTTTTGGTCAACGCGCAACAGAATTCCACTCATTCATGCAAAACCAATGGCCAGAAACGTACAAGAACTGGCTAGAAGACCAGTCAGCAACACCAGCTGAAAACCAAGGCTTAACCCAGTTGGCTTATGGTATCGCTAATGCTGCAAGGCAAGTGAAAATCGACTTTAAAGAGCAAGATAAACCGGTTTTCTTGATGGTGGTGCAGAAGAACGAAGACAACGTTTATGACCAACACTTGCTTGAAGTCGAGCTACAAAAACAGGGAGTTCGTACGGTTCGTCGTACCTTTGAACAATTGAGCTGTCAGCTTTCATCAGGTGATAATCAACGCTTGTTACTGAAAGATGTCGGCGCTGTCGATGTGGTGTACCTAAGAGCCGGCTATCAGTATTCAGATTACTGGGCTCCAGAACTCAATGAATCGGTTTGTTGCCACACGCTAAGTCAGACTCGCTTGTTTATGGAGCAACACCATGTCGCAATGAACGCGACCATCAGCCAGCAATTAGCGACCAGTAAAACCATGCAAATGTTGCTGACCATGATGCCTGCAGCAGAATACGCACGTTGGGGTTTAACGCGAGAAGAAGCCGAACTGGTCAAGAGTGTTCTGGCTTATATGAAGCCTATCACCAGTAAATCGATTGAATGGTTTAACACCCAAGCTGATAAGCAAGAGTGGGTGTTGAAAAACCAAGGCGAGGGCGGTGGTCATTGTGTTTTTGGTGACGACATCAGCGAACAACTGAGCCAGCTTAAACCAGAAGAGTACGACGCGTGGGCATTGATGCAGCGCTTGTATCCACATGAACGTGACGTGCCGACCATTGCTGTACGTGACACCCAACAAACGCTAGTGACAGATTTAGTCAGCGAAGTCGGTTTGTTTACCGCTTACTACAAAGGTGAACCAGTAACAGAGTTAGGCGGCTACGCAGGCTATTTGATTCGCAGCAAACCCGCTAGCGAAAATGAAGGTGGAATCCACAGTGGTAAAGGGATTTTGGATTCTTTAACACTGATTGAATCCTAATTTCACTAAGCATTAATCTAGTGGTTTTGATAATTTAAATCCCGCATCTAATAATTGGATCCGGGATTTTTTGTTTTATAGGACGACAAAAAGATCTCATTGACACGGGTAGAATGATCGTTCTACTCTGTGGGTAGAGCAACCATTCTACCTGTTGTTATACCTATCACTGTTACTTACTACGATTGGTATTCAGTATTAAGAGAGCATTATGTTGAGAGAACAGATTGCAGCAAGCCTTGAAGTGGCGTTTAGCCAGCAAGGTTTTGCGGAACCGAGCGTTGCACAGCTGAAAACCGCGTGCAACGTGAGCCTGAGAACCTTGTATAAACATTTTCCTTCAAAAGAAGCGATGATCGTCGGGGCGTTAGAACATCGTCATCAGCGCTACTTGAGTCTGCTGTTGGAAGATTCCCCTAGCTCGGGCTACCAAGCGATTACTCATATCTTCAACAAGCTTCAACTGTGGATGGAAGAGTACGCGCCGCACGGTTGTTTATCTATGAACGCACTGGCTGCTTTTCCTGACAACGAACTGATTAATCAAGCCGTAATCGAGCATAAGAAAGAAGTTCAGATGTTAATGACTAAGCAAAGCCAAAGAGAAGACCTCGCTTCAGAGCTCTTTCTACTTCATGAAGGCGTATCAAGCGCGTGGCCAGTATTGGGCGAAGAAGCAGTGGCATCGGCACAGAATATGGTGACAAAATTACTCAAGGAAACAGTATGAATTTTGAAGTGCCAAAAACAATGAAAGGCGCAGAGATGTTAGGGCACGGCGGGGCAGAAATGCTGGGTTACCGTGAAGATATCGCTGTTCCTCAAATTGAACCTAATGAAGTGCTGATCAAGGTGATGGCCGCAGGCGTGAACAACACCGACATCAACACACGAATCGGTTGGTATTCTAAAAGTGATGATTCAGACGATGCAAGTTGGTCTGGCGAAGCGTTGAAATTCCCTCGCATCCAAGGTGCTGATGTGTGCGGTTTTATCGTAGCCGTTGGTAACGAAGTTTCGGCTGACCGTATTGGTGAGCGTGTTCTGATTGAGCCTTGTTTGACCGAGGTTTATGGGCAAGATCTACCACAGCCATGGTATTTCGGTTCTGAGTGCGATGGCGGTTTTGCTGAATACACCAAAGTAGCAGCTAAGCACGCTTACGCGGTGAACAGCACAATGTCGGATGTTGAGCTGGCGTCTTTCCCATGCTCTTACTCGACCGCAGAAAACATGCTGACGCGTGCCAATGTAGCTGAAGCTGATCGCGTGCTTATCTCTGGCGCATCGGGCGGTGTGGGCTCGGCAGCGATTCAGCTAGCAAAAGCTCGTGGCGCGTATGTGATTGCGATTACCAGCCCAAGCAAGAACCAACAGTTACTTGAACTTGGTGCTGATGAAGTGATTGCTCGTGATGCGGATTTGGTTAAAGCGCTAGGCGAAAGCAGTGTGAATGTAGTTATCGACTTAGTCGCTGGTGATAAGTGGCCGGAGTTCCTTGAAGTGCTGAAACCACATGGTCGCTATGCCGTATCTGGCGCAATTGGTGGTGCGATGGTTGAGCTTGATGTCCGAACTCTGTATCTCAAAGATCTCAGCTTTTTTGGTTGCACGGTTTTAGAACCACAGGTATTCCAGAATCTAGTCGACCGTATCGAGAAGCAGCAGATTGGCGCTATCGTCGCAGAGTCTTATCCGCTAGCCGATATTCATAAAGCGCAAGGTGAGTTCCTAAAGAAAAAACACGTTGGTAAGATCGTGTTGGAAGTCGCTCAGAGCTAACTTTAGACAGTGTCACGCATCTAATCTATGTAAGAGCGAGCAAGCATTATGTGTTCGCTCTTTTTGTTTCTGGCGAATACAGGAGGCCTAGTCTCGCAGGCTGTTGAGTAACAGATCTTATACAGTTGAAAAGTTAATGATTCATTTGTCACTGTGTGGTTTATTAATTAACTGTGCGATAATCACCGCCGTTATATATCCCTATCTATGTTGTATTCATCTAGGAGCCGTATTGATGTTTAAAAGGGTATTGCAGGCACTATTCTCGCCTTTTGTTGATTCAAAAAACAAACCCTCTGCAGAGCCTGTCCAAAAAGAGCAACCACAAACCGTTGCTACTGATTCTGTTCGGTCTTCAATCTTTGTTCCGCCTTCGTCAGCTCAACCATCATCATTAATCGTCGATAATACGCTTAGCCTTCACGATGGTGAGTTCCTTGATTATTTGTTTGGAGAGTCTCGCCTTCGAACGGAGTCAGATCCATTTAGCGATTTTGTCGCTTGTCAGATCGAACGCTTGATTCGTTCTCCAAAAGCTTTGCTTAATGAATTGCCAGTGATGCCAGCCTCTGTAACCACGTTAATGGCCGAATTACAGAGCGATGAGTTTGATGTCGATGCTTTGTTAAGAGTGATTGAGCGCGAGCCGAGTATGGCTGCCGATGTGATTAAGTTGGCAAATAGCGCCTTTTACAAACGCAATGAAAAACAGGTTACTGACCTAAAAGCAGCATTCCTAAATATGGGTTCTCAAGGGCTTGTTGAAGGAGTTGTGAATAGTTACATGAAGAACTTCACGCCGGGCAACAATATTTACTGGCGTCACTTCGGTGAGAAAATTTGGAACCACAGTGTTCAGACCGCGTCTTTTTCTAAGGAGTTGATGAAAGACTCTTCATCTCAAGAAGATCAAGCGGCGGCATACTTTGTTGGGTTGATTCGCAACTTAGGCAAGATGATCATTTTCCAGATGATGGTAGAAGCCTTCAAACATGTAGATCCTTCTGTTCCGCCTAACTCGTTGGCATTGAAGCGCCTGATGAACAGCTACTCTATTCGCCTGACTTACACCATTGCTAAGTTCTGGGAGCTGCCAGAGTCTGTGTTGACCGCAATTGGCTACCAAGAGTCGAGCCGATACGAATGCACACCACTTGGTCAAGCTGTGTTTGAAGCTAACTACTTGAGTGAGTTGTACTATTTATTGGAAGAACAAACGATTGAAGTCGAGCAGTTTAAGCGCAGATGCAAAGAGACACTGATGTCTCCGGCGGCATACAAAGTGGCTAACCGGATTTATAAAGAGTCTGAATTGGCGCTAGTAGGATAATAACGGCTGGCGTTGGCTAGGTTGATTCTGAAGTCGTCATAAAGCTGTATTTTCTAAATGGTCTTACTAAGCAGTAAGACCATTTTGTTTCAATTATCGATTAAGGGATCTTAGCCAGTTCTTGCTTTAATTTATCGATTTTACGCAGTTCTTTTTCGATCTTACCCTCATACTTTCGGATTTTATCCGCTCTTTCATCTCTTTTTGCTTCTTCTAAGTCGGCTTGGTATTCAGCCAAATCTTGTTCATTGGATTCAATCTTCTCACGGAGATCATCCTTCAAGCCTTCATTGGTGCAGTTTTCTTTCGCCGCTTCCAACGCTGTGGTTAATCGCTCTACTTTGTACTGATTGTCGTACTGTTCCGCTTTCTTTATCTGATATTCAATCTCACAGAACTTCTTTTCACAGCCTGTAAGTGCGTCGCATTGGGTGCTCGCCATGCTGTTAAAAGAGAATGCGCAAAGAAACAGTAATGAGCCTTTTAGGTGTCGAGTCATGGTTTACCTTCTTATTGGGTCTATTTAGTTTGTGCTTATATTTGTTGAGTCTCACTTCGAGAGTACATTAGCACTCCATTTCTTTGCTATTGGCAGGGGAGTGTTAAAGATAAGCCGCTGTGCCTAATGACTTATTGTTGAACATGGCTAGATTTACAAATGGCTAATCCACAACTTGTCGAGCTCACACCAACCGAAACCATTCACTTGCGCGCCGTGTATCTTCTCTGAAACCTCTAAGTTGAACGCCTCTTGCTTGAGCTCAATTACAACCCCAGAGTCATGCAACCAATGCCGAAGCACCAACAGTGCATTCATTGCTAACTCAAAGTTGGGCTGGCTTGTTATTGAGGCTAAGCCTTGTTCGATTTTCTCTAGCATCTCAGCAGGCAAAGTTAAGTCCTCAAATGGGAAGCGAGTGAAAAAGCTTAACCACGAAGAGAAGGTGTCGTTCTCATCAATAATGCTGCACAACACGACGTCTTTGGTAGTTAGGAAGTTAGTTAGGTAGTGGCCATATTCCACGTTGGTTTTGTGGTCGCCAGACACTGACAACTGCTCGAAAAGGGCTTGGCATTCAGAGGTGTCTTCAACGGTGAATTCGCGAACGGTTTTCGACAACATCGGGCTTTGAATCTTAAAGAAGGTTGAGCCGAAATCCGGTTGAGAAGAATGGTCATCGCCACGCACGGTGGTCGTCTTTTCGGGCAGTTTCACGCACACCTGATTTTGAGCGCAGGCTTTGCTCTGTGCCCATTCTGGATAGACCCACAACTCGACTCGATTGAGAATCGGCGTGCTGTGTGAATAGGCGCTATTACGGCTCAATCTCAACATCTTGCTTGAGAATATGTCTAATGAGAACGCGCCAGATCCAATCAGCCTATCAGTTGGTGATGAGTGATCAAATACGGAAGCTTCAGCTCTGGCAAGTAGGCGTGGTAAATGCCAATCAGGTTGATTCAGTTTTACGACAACCACATTGCCTGCCGCGATAGAGACCTCATCAATATGCTGATAACAACGACGCCATATTTTGCTTTGGCAGAGCGAGTTAAGGTTGCGTGCTATGTCTTGAGGTTCGAGTGTACGACTGTTATGAAAGTTAACACCATTGCGAATTTGAAAGTACCACTGTGTAGCATCTAGATTAGGCTGCCAATGATAAGCCAGATCGCCGCTGAGTTTGCCGTGCTGAACGGTGGTAAGGCGTTGGCAAACTTGCATCACTAGGAAGCGTTCGGTGCGTCTAAGTACTCGTTGAGGGTGAAGAGCCTCGAGCTCTCGGTGAAACGGGATATACGCGATATTCTGCGCCGACGGATTGGTGCTGCTTAGAAAGGCTTGTAACTCAGCGCCAGCATTGCGGCCATTGAAGCTCAAGGTGCTAAACACCTGTTCTATGTTGCCTGCGTCAGCTTGGGTTTGCGCGTATTGGTAACACGCCTCAATGGGCTCAACCAGACACGTCAGCTGTGCCTTCTTGCTGCGGCCTGAGCTAGCTTGCCACTCAATCCAACCTTGCGTTGTCATCGCTTTGAGTAAGGTCTGAACGTGACGTTCACTCACGTGCAGGAGTGTGGCCAGTTGGTTGACCTGACAATGTGATACTCCAGGCCCAAAAGCCTGAAATATCTTTTCATACAGTTCAAGCTTGCGCTTAAGGTTGCCCAATTTGCTTTTCCTAACGACGAGGTTGAGTTAAGTGTTGATAGCCAGAGTCAATGAGTGCTTTTTCCATCGTGTCGAGAACACGAGAGGTTATCTCTGAGTTTAGGATATTCGAATCAGTTTTGCCTTGAAGCACCAAATATGAAAAATGGTCGATTTCAAATTCGAACCCATTGCCCGTCACTCGTTTGTTGATGGTCGACTTTTTGCCTTGATGTTCAATCTCAATAAAGGCCGGATTCCACCATTTTTCATGAATGGTGATCTTAGTATCAGGCCCACTCAAGTGCGCTGATCGGGGAAGGTTTTGCACTGTTGATGCCGATATCTTACCGTGCATATCACCAGAGAAGGTAAAGCACGCATCGGTATCAACATTTGCCCCCTCATAAAGACACGACATCTTTACCTGAGGTTTTGAAGGGTTCACACCCAGCGTTCGGCATAGATCGTAAAAGAACCAAAGTCCATAAACCCCAACATCGAGCGTTGATCCGCCTGACAAATCCGGATTGAAGATAAACAAATCGGGCTCATAGTCGTGATGGTTACCAAAGCTGGCTTCGATTGAATCTATCTGAATGTTGTTGTCGACCAAAAATGATTGAAGCTCACGATACGCGGGAAACACCACGGTTTTCATCGCTTCTAACAGCATCACGCCATTTTGCTTGGCGAGGGCTTTCATCTCAAGCCAGTCAGCAAGGTTGGTAAAAGCCGGCTTCTCGACCAATACGTGCTTATTGCTCTTTAGAAACAGTTCGGCGAGTGGCTGGTGGTATGGGTGAACCGTAGCGATGTAAACTGCTTCAACACTTGGGTCATTCGCCATCTCTTCATAAGAACCATAAGCCTTGTCGCAACCAAACTTGTTGGCGAATGTGGCTGCGCGTGTATGGTCTCTCGCGGCAACCGCATAAAGCTCACCATGCAGACAGTGTTCTGTGACTGCCGTTGCGAATCGATTGGCGATATTACCTAGCCCTGCGATGCCCCATTTAATTTTGCGTTGCGTGTCGCTCATCTGTTGCTCCAAATCGTTGTTTTGTATCAGTGTACTCAGAGACGTCACATACAAATAGAGAACAGATTTCTCAACCTGTTCTCTATTTATTTTATTCTAGTTGAAGCTCAGGATTAGCTCTGTAGGGAGCGTTTCCAATCGGCTAGAGCTTGAATGTGTTTTGGCCCGATGCCACAACAGCCACCGACGATATTCGCGCCCAGTGCGTGCCAACGTTTAGCGTAAGTTAAGTAACCTTGACCATCCAGCTCACGCATCTCCTGAAACATATCATTCGCTTCATGTTCGTTGCTGATAGGCGCAAAATTGTTGGCGTAGACACCAATTTCTAAATCACGGCCTAGCTCATCGATCACTTTCTTAGCATCGATAATGGCTTGATCCATCACTTCAGGCACTGAGCAGTTAAACATAATGCCTGTTGCGTTTGATTGACAGGCAAGTTTGATTGAGTCTGTTACGCTCTCGCCAGAACGAATATTGGCAAAATCGCCCTTCGTATCTTCTAAACTGAATGCGTAGTAACACGGCTTATCTGACTGCTTAAGTACCGCATGAATGGAATCGAATTCTTGCAGGCTACAGATGGTTTCTGCTATCCAAAGGTCGATGTTTGGGGCCTGGGCATCGTAAAGCGTTTGAATGATTGGCGCGGCTTCTTCTACCTTAAATAAGTCTGGTCGGTAGCTGCCAAATGGCGGTGGAATCGCGCCCGCCACTTTCACTGTGTGGGTAGAATTGTCAGCAACTGCTTTAGCCAGCTCACCAGACAGTGCGGCTAGTTCAAAGCCTCGTTGTTCGAAGAGTTCTTCACCCAAATGAAAAGGCACACAGGCGTAGCTATTGGTGATCAAGATTTCAGCACCTGCATCGACAAAGTTTTGATGCGCTTGGCTGACAAATTCGGGTGCTTCAATCAGCGCTTGAGCACTCCAAAGCGGTTGAGAAAATGGCGCGCCAATTTCTTTGAGTTCTCGGCCCATGCCGCCATCAAGTATGGTTAGTGTTTTCATATTCAATACTATCTAAACAATTGCTGAAGTTCTGCCGCCACCATATCAGACAACCTTGTCAGACAGAAGCCATCAAGCCAGGTTCAACTATCGATGAGGGAGTTTCGTTATAGGTGGTCTAGCGGGCTAGTCGTGCCGCTAAAGTGTTGCCCAATAACGTGAGTGTATATCTGAGTTGTCTTAACATCACTGTGCCCCAGTAACTCTTGAACCGTTCTGATATCGGAGCCTGACTTTAGAAGTTGCGTAGCAAAACTGTGCCTGAAAGTATGACAACTAATTCGCTTGTGGCGCAATTTGTTAGAGTTAGTCGCCTTCTTCAGCGTTTTTCGGAGTGCCGAATCATGTAGGTGGTGTCGGCATACTATCCCCGACTCTGGGTGTTGAGTGACGGATTTTGATGGGAATAGGTACATCCAAGCAAGTTGTCGATAGGCACTCGGGTATTTTTTGCCTAATCGGTGAGGCAAAGATGGCCCAAACCCATTCAAGTTATCTTTAGCAAGCAGAACTGCAACTTGTGCAATTTTGTCTTGTATAGCTTCAGTGAGTGAAAAACTTAAAATTGTCACTCGGTCTTTATTTCCTTTCCCATCGTGAACAGTGAGAGACCCTTGTTTTAGGTCTATATCTTGTACTCGAAGCCTCAGGCATTCCGATACTCTCAAACCTGAACCATACAACAAGCGAAAAAACAGTTGACATTTAGGATCTATTTCATTGATCACCGAGATAGCTTCCGAATGATTGAGTACGCTAGGAATTTTTCGAGACCGAGTCGCATAGCTAAACCCTAAGTCTCCTAGAGGTTGCTTAATAAATTGATTGTATAAATAGGCTAGAGCATTGAGCGCTACCTTCTGAGTATTGATGGCGACTTTTTGATGATTAGCTAAATGAGAAAGAAAGGAGACAACTTCAGCGGCATGCATCTGTTCAGGGTGTTTCATTTTATGAAAATGAATGTAGTACTTAATCCAATAACAGTAGGCTTTGATTGTCCTGCGACTATAGCCCCGCATCGTCATATGTTCGCAAATTGCCTGCATGAATTGACTCGCCATATATCCCCCTCACAAAATCTGTACATACAGACAGTTTATTGCTTGTTGAATAATTAATGACTTAAAAAAGAGTGGTTTTTAACTCTGATTGAGCACGAATTTAACGAGAGATTGAATTTAAGTTATTGATTAATATATAGATTGGTGAGTGATTAAGAATGAAGGCGAGCGTTATATAGGCGGCAATGTGTGCTTGCACGTTTTCACACTTAATGTTTAAACCCACTTTTATATTAAATGCATAGCATTCAGTTGGTTATGAGCGACCTTTTTGATATGTTAAGCGGATGGATTCGTGATTGCACGATATTAAAATGTTATGTGTCTCAACGAGGGTTCTGAGAAAATGAATAATCTCGCACTTACAATAGGTGGTGAATCGGGAGATACGCCAAGAAGTTCAGAAGAAATTGCAAAGCGTGCATTATGTCTATTTGTGTTAATAGAGCACGTAATGACAGGTCATGAAAATGCAATCGAACGAAGATTATGGCTAGAAGATAAAGGGTTAAGTAATAGCTTAACCAAGACCGAAAGAGAATACTTATATTCAGATAACCCAACTAAGCAACAAGATATAAATGCTAGCTGGCTTTCAGAGTGCTTATGTATATTGTTGTGGAGTATAGGCTACCATACAACAATTCCATCAGATTCAACCAAATATGACGCTGAGTCTTGTATGGATTTTATGCCTGAATATAGCGAAGTAACCGTAGATGAATTTATAAGTAAATCTCTTCGGAAACCCTTACCTGAACTATATGAAATGGCTTTAGATATTCAAAATACCCATAGTGAAGTGAGGGAACTTTCTGGAGAGTCAGAAATAATACAAGAAAGGCATTTAGCTATTAACTGGGTGGTAGGTTATTGTGGCTTACCATGGGAACTAGTGACTACAGACACATAACAAGGCAATTAAACGGAACTAAAACAGTGGGTTACGTTCCGCTTCGCTACACAGTATAACCCACAATTTTAGTCCGCTTATTGCGGCGTTAAAAGTATTTATACAAAAGTGAAGAAATCGAAATGTTCAGTGATATAAAATACCTATGTGATGTTGAAAGAATAAATAATTGGCATTTAAGAGCTAAAGTTGACTTAGATAGCAATGAGCCTGCAATGAGCTTTATCTCAAGTTGGATTGCGTTAAATCATATATATGGTGTGTATGCGAATCATCCAGATTCGACGATAGGCAAAAAGCCTGGTGATAAACAACAAGTGATCTACTTTTCTAAATCAGAAGAAGCACATGGTTTACTTGAGGAGGTGAAAGCGAAAGAGCATATTTCGAGTTTACTCGTGAACTTGCCGGTTAAAAGCGTATTAACAGGGACAAAAGTTCCTAATTGTGATGCCGTTAAATGTAAGTTGATTGATATTGAATGCTTGGATTTATTTTTAATTATTTATCAAGTTAGGAATAACCTGTTCCACGGTTCAAAAGATCCACTGAAGTCAAAGAGAGATGAGGAATTGTGTAAGTGCTTTTCAGTTTTCTTACTTGAGTTAAACGAGCAGTTCATCAAAAAATACTTTTAACAAAGCAATCAAGGTGATGCGTTACACTCGGCGGTTTTGGTGCTGAGTTAGGTTCGCTTTGATGGTTCGGTGGGGCACACCTTATTGCAAGCGTTATGTACCAAAAAGGAGTCCGGAGGATAAATGCAGAATCAGAAAGAGTTTCCAGAGGAATTAAAAGGATGGAATTGGGGGGCGTTTGTCTTCAATTGGATCTGGGGTATCCGCTTTAGAACTTATAGAGCGTTATGGGTATTAGTACCTTTCGTTAACTTAGTAATGCCGTTCATCTTAGGTTTTAAAGGTAATGAGTGGGCTTGGAATCATAACCAATGGAACAGTGTAGAAGAATTTAAAAAATCACAAAAGAAGTGGTCAGTTGCTTCTTTAATACTCTTAGTTTCAGGTGTGGTTTTCGCAATAGGTTTTTCTATGAGAGTTAATAATTCTTTTGAAGAATCAGGTTCCACTCAATTGGCGCTTAGTACTTTAGAACAATCTGATCATTTTCAAGAGAATATCGGTGCGCCGTACTCTATCGACTTGACGCAAGGTACACTTCGTGGTTATGAAGTATCCGGCTCCGCAGAAATGCAATTTGAAGTTGAAGGATTACACGGTGATGGCGTATTCGATGTCAAAGCAGAACTAAATGACAGTGTTTGGCGTTTAACTTGCTTAGAAATCAGATATTTACCTAGTGAGCAGGTAGAGGTGCTAGTGTCTTGTGAAAATGGTACATAACAAATGCTTTAAATCTGATTCGTAAACGCGTGCCGAACTCGCTAACGCTCAAACATGGCACACGCCCACTCACAGTTTAAGCAGGCGTTATAAGCTTTTTTTAGTTCAAGGGGTTACAATGGATTGTCGGTTTGAACCAATAGATTTAGATGCCAATTTTACAGATTGTGTTCAGTTTCGTGAAGACTCTTATTTTTGTAGTTTTGGTACTTCGGAAGGCTACCTCGAAACTATTGGTCAAAATGGTGAGGTTTACTATTCCAAACTATTTTCTAGACTTGGCTCACCAGAATGGGGTTATTTCCATTTATGGATTGGAGATGAATTGATAGGGCAACTGGAGTTTAAGTCTCATTCTGAAATTGCAGGTTTTGGGTACATTCACCTGATTTATTTAGTTCCAAATTATCGAGGTTTAGGTCTTTCTAAAACCATCCATAAATTCCTAATCGAGCAATTGAAATTAATGGGTTGTAACGGTGCGGTATTATCAGTTAGCCGAGAAAATAAACGAGCAGTTAGCTTTTACCAAAAAAATGGTTGGCAGTATTGGAAACCCAATCACAATCATCAACTAACTGATTTCTTTAGCATTGAATTCTGCTTATAACAAAGCCATCAACACGATTTATTACATTCGGCATTGTAGGTTTGTCTTTAGTTTCGGTGTTTAAGGCGTTAACATTCAAGTAAGTCGTCATCGTAATAAACGTGTTATGGCGGCGTTAAATGGCATTCGGTGATTAACATGATATCTGAACTAGCAAAAATGGTAACTGAGTGGAATGAAGATGGATACTTTGAAGGTGAGTTATTAAGTGAGCCTGAATGGTACGTACTCTGGAATCCTGATGATTTAGAAGAAATTAATAATGATTACCTACTTTCCAAGTATGCGCCTGGTTTTACTAGTTTTGGCGGAAATGGAGGTGGTGAATTACTAGTTGTAAATACTTGTGGTGAAGTGTTTTATTTACCTGAAATTGGAATGTCACCTGAAGTGGCAGTAAAAATAGCTCCTAACCTTAATAAATTTAAAGAATTAATGAAAAAGTAGATTGCTAAGTTAGCCATTTAACAAGGCGTTTAAACGGAACAAAAACAGTGGGTTACGTTTCGCTTCGCTACACATTATAACCCACAATTTTTGTCCGCTTAACGCGGCTACATGGATTCCCCCGGTTGTCAAACATCCGCTAAACTTATGTTGATGGGTTTTGGACTGCCGCTCTACATT